>CAZIME010000011.1:0-2194 GCA_964540395.1 uncultured Bifidobacterium sp. | reverse complement strand
TCGGTGCTGCCGGTGTTGGTGTCGGAGTCGGTCGCGGTGTTGTCGATGCCGGTGAGGGCGGTGACGCAGGGGTTGCAGCGGGCGGGGTAGTGGACGAGGGTGTCGTCACGGGCGGCTGTGTTGGGGCGGGTGACGGTATCGCCGCTGTGACTGCGTTGCCGGCGCCCGTGCCGATACCGCCGGCCGCGATGAGCTTGTTGAGATTGTCGACGAACTGGGCGAGCAGCTTGTCACTGACGTCGGCGAGTGCACCGCGACCGAACTGGGCGACCTTCCCCGAGATCGTGAGATCGGTGTGCACATTGCAGCGCGTCGATGTCGCCGACTCTGACGTCAGCGACGCCGTGATGATCGCCGAGGCGTTGCCTTTGCCGCCCGTGTCGCGACCTTCACCCTTCAACGCCGCGGTGTACGTCGCATCGTTGCGCTCGATGAACGACGCCTGACCCTTGAACTGGGCGACGACGGGGCCGACCTTCACGCCGACGTGACCGCGGTAGGTGTCGCCCTCAACCTCCGTCAATTGCGCGCCCGGCAGGCATGGGGCGATGCGCTCGAGGTCGGTGAGGATGCGCCAGGCGTCGGCGATCGGCACCGCCACCGTGAATTCGTGTCGCAGGTCCATGGACTACTCCTTTGGTCGATCGCCCCGACCGCGTCGCACGGAGGACGACTCCCCGCTGACGCGGGCAAGATCGTCCGTCGTGTCGACGTCCGTCGGTGTTCCGCGACAGGCTACTTCGCACACGATTTCCGCTTCCTTACGCAGCAACTGTCGGGCACCTTCGTCACCGACGTCGGGAACGTGAGCCCACCACCGTCGGGCGATGCGCACGGGATGGCCCCGCTCGCCGTCGTACGTCGCGACGGCGAGTTCGCACGCACACTCGGCGAGTTGCCGCCACGCACCCGCTTCGATGCGCGGTTGGTCGGCGAGACCGACGATGACGACGTCTTTCCCCAACGCGCCGGCAGCGTCGAATCCCGCGTGCAGCGACGTCGCCATTCCCTTTGCCCAGCGTGAGTTGTTCACGACGGTGACCGAAACCCGTTCCGTCGCGGGCAGCGCGTCGACGACACGGTTGATCTCGTCGGAAAGATCGTCGGCCCCAACGACGACGACAACGGGACCGATCCTGCTCACAAGGACCGTCTCGAGAGCGTGGGCGAACACGCTCGACCCGTCGAGGGCGGCACGCAGCTTGTGCCCCGGACCGGCGAACCGCCGCCCGGCGCCGGCGGCAAGGAGCACGGCGCACACCCCTGTGGTCATCGCCACAGCCTGCCAGACCCTTATGAAATCGGGGCCTGACGGGGGGTTGGGGTGGCCACAACCCCAAATATGACGAAATGATGACAAACATCCCGTAGGCTGTCATCACATCGTTATCTAGGCCGTCGTCGTGACGGTCATCCCGATTTCCCCCCACTGCCGGAGGACCGATGCCCACCAACTCGAGCCGCCACAGCCATAACCACGCGATGCGAACATATGTTCGTCGTCGTTGTGTTCACCATCGTCACGTACTCGTCGCCGTTGCGGTCGTGCTCGGCAGCATCGCCGGACTCGTCGGAGTGCACCCGGGAACGGCGCGGGCCGTCCCGATCCCGGAGCATTCAACGCAGTGGATCGCGCGTACCGCGTTCGACATCACAACCGAGTTGCGCCGCGCCGGCGACGTTCCGCAGGCCGAGCTGCGCGACGTCGCGGCACGCGCCATCTCGGAGATGGCGAGTCTCGTCGCGTATCACCTCGATGCCGATCCCGCGCCGTTGCGCCGTGCATGGCTCGATGCGCCGTTGCAGCGCAAGATCGCAGTGTTCTCCGCGCTCAGCCAACTCGGTGTGCCGTACGAACTGAACGGTGATGCACCGTTCGTCGGTCTCGACTGTTCGGCGTTGACGAAGTATGCGTGGGGACAGGCCGGTGTCGCTCTCGACCGCGCGAGTGCATCGCAGTACGCACGCAGTCGACGCATCGACGTCGATCGGCTGCGCGCCGGCGACCTCGTCTGGTATCCGGGTCACATCATGATGTCGCTCGGAGTTCCCGAACTCATCGTGCATGCCCGTTCGGGCGCGCGAACCGTGGAGATCCATCGCATCGCCGAGGAGCGACTCGACTGGATGCGCTGGATCGATCCGACCCCGCGTTCCTGACGCGCACCAGGTCAGTGGATCTGGGTCAGTGGAT
>CAZIME010000010.1:21601-37849 GCA_964540395.1 uncultured Bifidobacterium sp. | reverse complement strand
CCGTCGACAAACTCACGCAACAGGTCGGCATGACCGTTGTGACGGGCATATTCCTCGATCATGTGCACGAGCACCCACCGCAAAGACGGGCTGTCGCCGTTCGGCCACGGCTGCACGCACGGAGTGTCGAGCGACCCAGACCGCAGTGTGTCGTCGACGATCTTTCGAGAATCGTCGCAGCACCGTTGCCACAGTTCGCGCAGCGAGTCAGGCTCGTCGTCGAGCGATGACGTCCACTCCCAGTCGGGTTCGGCCTTCCAATCGACGCCTCCCCACGGCTCGCCCATCGGCTGCCCGAGCAGCCGCTTGGCGAACCAGTAGCGCTCGACGAATGCCATGTGCTTGAGCAACCCGCCGAGAGTCATCGTTGACTTTGCGATGGTCACGCCGAATTGCTCCCGGTTGAGTCCCCGGGTCTTCCACTCGAGGGTGGACCGCTGGTAATCCAGATAGCCGAGCAGGGTGTCGATTTCACCTGCTGCAATCGGGGGTTCCAGCCGACCAACGTCGTCAACGGTCATCTCTCCTCCTCGAGGCGACGTCGGGAATCGAACCCGATTAAGGGGCTTTGCAGGCCCATGCCTAGCCAGTCGGCCACGTCGCCATGTTCGCTTGCGCGAACTCCTGCAGACTACCGAGGTACGAGCCGCGTTGCGCCCCTCGTTGTGCTCCGCACGTGAGGTCGATCGACGTCAGCGAACATCGACGTCAGCGAACTTCGAAGTTCTTCTTTCCCTTTGCATTGACGAGTGCGACGAACACTTGACCGACGTCGAAAGGCAATGGCGCTCCGTTCATCGTGAAGGACGTGCCGGCCTCCGGTGTTGGTCGCGACCACAGCGTCTCGTAGGCACGACCGTTGCGCAGGACGATCGCGCGACCGGAGCCGACCGTCTTCACGAGCGGCGTCTTGCCACCGAATCGGTCGCCGTACTTCGTTTCCTTCTGTTCGACGAACTGGATGATCGCCGTCTTCGGGACGAGAAGCGCCTTCGTCGCAGCATCACGCTGGACGGTGCCGTCGAACGACATCACCCAGCCGTTTCCGCTCCAGATGCCGCTCACACGCGCCGACGGCCACGATGCCTGCCAGTACCCCGCCTTCGTGCCACCCTCCGGAACTGCCTGACCGAACACGAAGCCGATGTCGTTGGCGGTGCTCACTTTTTGTTCCTTCTGCATCATCGCCGCAAGGCGCAACATTTGATTGTGCGGCGCCACCTTCGACAGGTTGCGGTAGTAGAAGCTCGAGCGCTCGCTCGGCGACAGCGACACCGCATTCGATCTGCGCACCGCCTTCAGCAGCACATCGTTGGCCCCGCTGTAGGCGAGGCCGGGGGCCTGGAATTGTTCGAGGATCTCGAGATCCGAGATACGGGCGCTACGAGTCGGTCCCGCCGCTGTCGGAAACTTCGAATGAAACATCGCCGCGATGCGGGTGATGCCCCACTCCACCTCCTCCACGTACACGAGATCGGCCTGGTTGAGTCCGTAGTGCGGACGGTCGGGGCGCGAGTTGCCGTACTTCACCATGACGACGGGATTACCCGCACCCGCGTTAACTCCGGACAACGGGTTGACGTAGCCCTCGGCAGAGGCCAATGCGGCAGGCACGAGCGAGACCCCCAGTGCAGCAACGGCCAGCAGGGCGACACGGGAATGAAGAGCGTTCCGGAATGAGCGGTTCATGGAAGGCGACCTTAGGGAACGGCGCGGGGCGGCTCGTGAATGCGCTCATTAGCCTTGTGCCGGTGACCGACAAGCAGCGCTCCGCCGAGACGCGTGCGATCACCGCCGGACGCGACGAGTCCGGCGCCCTGTTCCCCCCGTTGCATGCCGCCAGCACCTGGGATGCCGGTTCGCTCGACGGCACCCACGACGGCGCCAAGGCGATTCACCGGGTGGGCTTCTACTCGCGGTACGCCAACCCCACCGTCGATGCATTCGAGCGGGCAATCGCCGAGCTCGAGGGCACCGAATCGGCGCTCGCATTCGCTTCGGGCATGGGCGCCATTTCTTCGGTCATCTTCGGATTCTGTTCGACGGGTGATCACATCGTCGCCCAGCGCAACATGTACGCAGGCACCCTCGGCGTGCTGAACGGACCGTGCCGTCGCATGGGCATTGACGTCACGTTCGTCGACGGTCGCAACGCCGATGAATTCGTCGCTGCAGTGCGACCGGGCAAGACCATGCTCGTCGTTGCCGAGTCACCGAGTAATCCGCACCTCGATCTCGTCGATCTCGAGAAACTCGGTGCCATCGCCGGGCCGATCACGATGATCGATTCCACCGTCGCCACCCCGCTCGGGCAGCGACCGGCCGACTTTGGCATCGACCTCGTCGTTCACTCGGCAACGAAGGGCATCGCAGGACACAACGACGCAACGCTCGGAGTCGTCGCCGGATCGAAGGACTACATCGACGCGCTGTGGAGTTACTCCGTGCTGCACGGAGCCACGGCATCACCGCACGATGCACTCGCCGGTCTGCGCGGCTTGCGCACGCTCCCCGTTCGCCTCGACCGCCAGTCGGGCACCGCCGAGATGCTCGCCGAATGGTTCTCGTCGCGGCCGCAGGTGACGCGTGTGAACTATCCCGGTCTTGCCACGCATCCGCAACACCACCTCGCGGCGACGCAGATGCGCCGCTTCGGGTCGTTACTGTCGATCGAGCTCGCGGGAGGAACCGATGCCTGCCGGCGGTTCATCGATGCGCTCACGCTCGCCCGACCTGCCGTCACTCTGGGTGGCCCCGACACGCTCGTGTCACATTCGACGACGAGCACTCACCTCAGCGTCGACGCGGAGACGAAGGCAGCGACGGGGATCACCGACGGCCTCATCAGAATCTCCGTTGGCCTTGAGGACCCGGAGGATTTGCGCGCGGACTTCGCGCGGGGGCTCAGCGCTCTTCCTTGAAGATGACGTGCTTGCGCACGACGGGGTCGTACTTCTTCAGTTCAAGGCGCTCGCGTGAGTTCACCTTGTTCTTGCGCGTCACGTACGTGTAGCCGGTATCGGCGGTCGAGCGCAGCTTGATGATCGGACGACGGTCCTTGCTCTTGGCAGCCATGGTTCGCTCTCCTGCTCGTTAGATCTTCTGGCCGTTGCGACGCATCTCGGCAACGACCGATTCAATGCCGCGCTTGTCGATGGTGCGCAGACCTTTGCTGCTGACGAACAACGTCACCCAGCGCTTCTCGGACGGCATCCAGAAACGGCGCTTGTGGGTATTCACTCGCCACCAGCGCTTCGTCTTGCGGTTCGAGTGCGACACGGAATGACCGGTCGAAGGCTTCTTGCCCAGGACGTCGCAGCGATTTGGCATGACGAGCAGTCTATGGGGCGATATTCATCGCCCGCTACACTGGTCAAGCCATGAAATCGGACATTCACCCCCAGTACGGCTTCGTCGTCTTCGAGGACTCCTCGGCTGACTACCGCTTCCTCACGCGCTCCACGATCAAGACCGATCCGTCGAAGACCACCACCTGGACCGATGGCAACACGTACCCACTCGTGCAGCTCGACATCTCGAACGCGAGCCATCCCTTCTTCACCGGTCAGATGAAGATCATCGACTCGGCCGGCCGCGTCGACCGCTTCAACAAGCGCTACGGCACCCGTAAGAAGGCCGTCAAGAAGGCTGCGCCGAAGGCGAAGTAACTCCGCTCATCGCATCGAGTCGATGAGCCTCTGCACCTGCTCGGGTTCCGTGCGCGGATTGACGAAGCACATACGCAACACGGTCTCACCGTCGTGCGTCGTCGGTACGACGAATGACTGCCCCGTTTGCAACTGCTCGTTGCTCCATCGCTCGTAGTCTGCGGCCGACCACCCGAGACGACGCAGCACGACGATCGACAGGCGCGGCTCCAGCACCAGCTCGACATGCGGCGCCGTTCGCACGATCTCCGCAGCATCTTCGGCAACTTGCAGCGTGATGTCGATGGCTTCCTCGTACGCCTCGGTACCGTGCGTGGCCAGCGAGAACCAGAACGGCAGGCCCCGCACGCGGCGCGTGAGGTGGTGTGCGAGGTCGGCGGGGTTGAACGCCTCGTCGAGGTCCGCCTCGGTTCGCTGAACGAGGACGTCGAGGTACTCGGCGCGCTGGGTGTGGGCCGCTTTAGCGACGAGCGGGTCGCGGTAGATGAGCGCGCAACAGTCGTACGGCCCGAACAGCCACTTGTGGGGGTCGACGATGAAGCTGTCGACGCGTTCAATGCCGTCGAACAGCGCACGACTGCGTCGCGAACAGAGGCCGGCCAATCCGTAGGCGCCGTCAACGTGGAACCACACGCCGTTCGCATTCGCCCACTCGCCGATTCCCGCGAGGTCGTCGACTGCACCGATGTTCGTCGTGCCACCCGTGGCAACGACTGCGCATAGCCGCGCCCTGTCGGCCGGCGTCAACGCATCGACGGCGGCGATGAGTGCCGCCCGGGTGAGCTCGCCGCGCTCGTTCACCTCGATGCGCAGGACGTCGGCATCCATCGCCGATGCCGCCTGCGCGACCGACGAATGTGCACCTGCCGACGCTGCGATGAGCGGGCGGACGGTATTCATCGCACCTCCTGCCCTGTTGCGCCACCGCCACCGCCCCGCGATGAGCGCCGACAGGTTGCCGGCCGTGCCACCGCTGACGAATACGCCCCCGCTGCTCGACGGCAGGCCGGCGAGCGATGCCAACCACGCGAGCGCCTCGTTCTCTGCGTACACAGCTCCCGCGCCCTCGAGCCACGAACCGCCGTAGATGTTCGATGCAGCGACAACGAGATCGAAGAGGACCGATGATTCGGTCGGCGCACCGGGCACGAACGACAGGAAGAGTGGATGATCGACGCTGATGCACGCCGGTGCGAGGGAATCGGTGAATATCTGCAGCGCCTTCATCCCGCCGATTCCTTCGGGTGTGATGGTCGTGCCGACTTCGGCGCGCAACATGCTCAGCGGCTTCGGTGCATCGAGCGGCGGCGGATCCAATCGCACGCGTTCGACCGCATAGCGGATGATTGCGTCGGCCAACTTCTGGCTGTCTTCGTCGTGATAGTGCATCCAATAGCCGTCCGACTCGTCCGGGTACGGCGACGGAGTCTTCGACATCGGACAAACACTAGAACGCGTACGCTCCCGCGATGGCGGTCGACGCAACTAGGCGAGGCTCACCACCTCGAGCCACGAATCGTTGTAGTAGTCGACCTGTCCGTCGGGCATCACCAGCACCTTCGTCGGTGACAGTTGTTCGACGAAATCCGTGTCGTGGCTGACGAGCACGATGGCGCCGTTCCATGCGGACAGCGCGTTGGCAACTGCATCGCGGCTCGATGGATCGAGGTTGTTCGTCGGTTCGTCGAGTAGCAGCAGATTGTTGCGCCCGACCATCAACATGGCAAGTGCCAGCTTCGTCTTTTCGCCGCCCGACAACGTGGCCGTCTCCTGGAATACCTTCTCGCCCGACAGCCCAAAGGAACCGAGCATGCCGCGCAGCTGCGTCTCGGTGAGCCCCAATCGCGTCGGCGCCATCTCGCGCATGTGATCGATGAGCGACCGGTCACCGACGAGATTGTCGTGTTCCTGGGCGTAGTAGCCCGTCTGCACCTGATGGCCGAACCGCACTTCACCGTCATCGGCTTTCGACACCCCGGCAAGGATGCGCAAGAGCGACGTCTTTCCCGCTCCGTTCAGACCCAGCACGAGCAGTCGCTCACCGCGCCCGAGGTCGAAACCGACGTCATGGAAGATGTCGGGCCCTCCGTACGTTTTTCGCAGGCCGCTGGCCGTCAGCACCGTCTCACCGCACGCCGGCGCTTCCGGAAACTTCACCGCGAGTGTCTTCTTTGCCCGCGGGGCATGGGTCCGCTGTGCATCCAGGCGATCAATGCGCTTTTCGATGCTGCGTGCCATCGACGCCTTCGAAGCCTTGGCCCCGAAGCGATCGACGACCCGCTGCAGACGATCGATCTCCTTGGCCTGCTGGGTAGCCATCTTCGCCGCACGGGCCTCGTCGGCCTCGCGTGCGCGCACGTACTGCGAGTACGTGCCGCGGTACTCAATGATATGGCCGACGTCGGCTTCGTCGGGTCTGTCGAGATGCAGTACACGAGTGATCGCCTCGTCGAGTAATTCGAGGTCGTGACTGATCACCAAGAGCGCGCCCTTGTAGTTGTGCAGGAAGTCAAGCATCCACGTCTTCGCGTCGATGTCGAGGTGGTTGGTCGGCTCGTCGAGCAGCAACGTATCGCTGCCGCCGTAAAGGATTCGTGCCAACTCGACGCGCCTGCGCTCACCGCCCGACAACACGCCCAGCTGCAGGTCGAGCCGATCGGCCTTGAGACCGAGACCGGCTGCAATCGCCCGCGCCTCGCTGTTGGCCGCATACCCACCCTTCACTTCGAACGCTTCCTGGGCCCTGGTGAATCGGGCGATGTTCCGTTCGTCTGCCCGTTCCTCCATCGCAATGCGCAGTTTCTCGAGTCGAATGAGGTCCTCGTCGATGCCACGCGCCGAAAGAACGTGCGAGATGGCACTTCGACCGTCGAATGCGCCGGCAATTCGTGGGTCTTGCGGTAGGTAGCCGAATGCTCCCCCGCGACTCACCGTGCCGGATTTCGGCTCGGCAGCGCCACCCAACACCTTGAAGAGACTCGTCTTGCCGGCACCGTTGCGACCTACAAGACCCACTTTGTCCCTGGGCATGACAGCGAAACTCGCCTCGTGCACGACCATACGCGCACCGACTTCGACGCTGAGATTGCGTACCTGGAGCACCGTTCAAGGCTCGCAGCCGAAACAGGTCGCCGCAACGCGCATCGGCGACACACTTCCGGCTCAGTGGTGACTACATCCCAACCCATTCAGATCCGCACCTGTCGGGCGCAGCAGGCATAACCTCGTCTCGTGGCCGATGCAGCGACAGTGCTCAGCGCAGCACTGGTCGCCATTGCCTGCCTCATGCTCGCCACGTGGTCGGTGTCCTTGGTGCGACGCGACGTATCGATCGTCGACGTTGCCTGGCCGCTGGGTTTCGTCCTTGCTACGTGGGCGTCCCGCTGGGTCGTCGGTGCCGGGGGTGCAGGCAACTGGGTACTGATCGCAATGGTGACGGTCTGGGGTCTGCGCCTCGCCCTTCACCTGTTGCGGCGCAACCTCGCCCAAGGCGAAGACTTCCGCTATCGGGCCATGCGCCAGCGGCACGGCGACGCTTTCGCCATGCGCAGCCTCGTCACCGTGTTCGCCCTCCAAGGAGTGCTCCTGTTCATCGTTGCCCTCCCGGTCACTCTCGGCCACCGTGACACGTCCGCAGGACTCTCGACGTGGCTCGTGCTCGGCGTTCTCGTGTGGGGAGCGGGTCTCTGGTGGGAGGCAGTCTCCGACGCTCAGCTCGCCGCCTTCCGTCGGAATCCGAGCAACACCGGACAGGTTCTCGACACGGGTCTGTGGCAGTACACGCGCCATCCGAATTACTTCGGTGATGCACTCGTGTGGTGGGGCTTGGCGATTGCCGGCGGATCACAAGGTGCCGGAGTGTGGGCCTTCGTGTCTGCGGCGATCATGACGATCCTTCTCGTGCGCGTCTCGGGAGCAGCGATGCTCGATCGGCTACTCGCCGAGCGCAAGCCGGGCTACCGCGAGTACATGCAGCGCACGAGCGGATTCATTCCCCTGCCGCCCCGCCGCCGTGGCTTCCCGACGCCGCGTCCTCGAGAAGTCGCACCATCGCAACGACGTTCTCGTAGCGCCATCGACGAACGAAAGCAGCCGCGGCCCCTTCCCCGTCGGGAACCCGACTCAAACCGCTAGCCACCTTCTCGAATTCCACCCTCTGGGCAGTCGCGAATTCGGTGATCCCAAGACCGCTCCGCAGGCGCAGAACAACTTTCGCCAGTAGGTCGAGACGGGCATCTCGAGGATGACTGACGACGGAGTTCAGCCACGCGAGTGACACGCGGCGGCCACGCCCGGTCACGTGATACACACGTCGCTGCGAACCACGTGAGCCTCTTTCAATCGTCTTCACCTTGACGAGTTCCTGGCCGGCAAGGACCTCGAGTGATCGGTACACGAGTGGACGACGCACCCGAATCGCCAGCGAGAGCGCTTCATCCGCAGCAATCGTCGAAGCTATGGCGAATCCATGCATCGGTTCCTCCGCGACGATTGCAAGAACGACTTGCTCCATGGTTGAGAGTTCGTTTAGTCTCATTGAGACTAAAAACTATCCCATCACGACGGACATCTCATGCGAAGCTCAACAACTGCATCTACCGCGCTGGTCAGACGCCTCGTCATCGGCTTTGCCCTGGCATGCCTCATGGTCGGAACGGTTTCGTCCGCCGGAGGTGCGGCATCCCGACCCATGGATGCCGGGTTAAGCGGTGAGATCACTGTCTCGGGCGCAGCATCGCTGACGGAGAGCTTCACCGCTCTGTCGAAACAGTTTCGACAACTCCATCCCCGAGTGAGAGTGAGATTGAACTTTGCCTCCACATCTTCACTGGTGTCACAAATTCAGAGCGGGGCACCCGTCGACGTGTTCGCTTCAGCTGACATGGCCTCGCAAGACACGCTTGCAGCGTCTGGCAACATCGTTGCTCTGCCCCGGATCTTCGCTCAGAACACGATGCAAATCGCCGTGAAACCGGGCAATCCGCTCGCGATCAGAACGCTTGCCGATCTCGCCAGAGCTCGGATCGTGGCCCTGTGTTCGGCATCCGCACCGTGCGGTGTGTATGCGTCGTCGGTCTTGAACAGGAGCCGAACCGTCATCCCGACAAGTTCGATGACGCGCTCTGTCGATGCAAAGGCCACGCTTGCCGCCGTGTCCTTCGGGGACGCCGACGCCGCGATCGTCTACGCAACGGATGTGAAGGCTGCCGGACGTTCCGTAACGGGTATCCGAATTCCGACACCTTCGAACGTACGTGCCCTGTACGGAATATCGGTCGTACGCGGATCGGCCAATCCAAAGACGGCGCGGGCTTTCGTCAATTTCGTAATGTCGCCGAAAGGCCAGCAAACTCTCCGGGATTTCGGATTCCTTGCGTCGTAGGCTCATTTCCGCCCTGGCTCTCGTCGGTGGTCTGTTCATCACGCTGCCATTCGTCGGATTGATTGCCCGAACTCCGTGGAGTGACTTCGTGGGCCAATTGCGCTCCCCTCAGGCGAATGCCGCTCTGCGACTCTCACTGGCAACGTCACTCGGCGCGGCATTCGTGAGTGCCATCCTCGGAACACCGATTGCATGGGTACTCGCGCGCCGCACTTTTGCGCTCCGGCGCGTGATTCGTGCTCTAGTTGCACTTCCGATGGTGTTGCCTCCGGTTGTCGCGGGAGTTGCCCTTCTCTCCGTATTCGGTCGCAACAACGGCCTCGTCGGACGGGCGCTTTTCGAATCGACGGGCGTACAGCTCACCTTCAGCCCCCTCGGTGTCGTCGTGGCAGAGGCATTCGTCGCGCTACCGTTCTTCATCCTCGCTGCGGAAGCAGGGATTGCGGGTGTCGATCGTCGCTTTGAACTCGTCGCATCGACGCTTGGCGCACCACCCACGTACGTGGCACGAGCAGTGACCCTGCGCCTTGCGATGCCGTCACTCGGAGCGGGCCTCGTACTCGCGTGGGCTCGGGCTCTCGGCGAATTCGGCGCGACCATCACGTTTGCGGGAAACATCGAGGGTCGTACACAAACCTTGCCGCTTGCCGTCTACGCGCTACTCGAGGGTGACCCTGGGGCCGCAAAGGCTCTCAGCATGCTTCTTGTCGTGATCGCGATGGTCATTCTCGTCCTTCTTCGCGGTCGGTACATCGGGAGGAATCGGTGATGCTTCGCTGTGTCGGCACCGTTCGCCATCCCGGCTTCACCGTGGATGTCGACATCGCAATCGACAATGAGATCGTGGCCGTCACCGGAGATAACGGCACCGGAAAGACCACACTTCTCCACATGATCGCGGGCCTACATCGCCTCAGTACGGGTCGGCTCGTCCTGGGCGACGACATCCTCGATGACCCCGGGCAAAAGTTGTTCGTCGAACCCCATCATCGCGACGCGGCAATGCTCTTCCAGGACTCGCTGCTGCTGCCGCATCTCAACGTCGTCGACAACGTAGCCTTCGGCCTGCGTCGACGAGGTGTCAACCGCGCAGAAGCCCGCGAGTCGGCGATGCAGCAACTCACGGTGCTCGGAGTCGACCGACTTGCTTTGCGGAATGTTTCCACGCTGTCGGGAGGACAATCCCAGCGAGTGGCTCTGGCTCGCGCACTCGTGTGCACACCGAGAGTGATCTTGCTTGACGAACCCTTCGACTCTCTCGATCGAAACGGCCGCCGGGAGTTTCGCGCTCTATTCGCCGAACTGCTTGCGGCTGCGGGGGTTCCGAGCCTGATCGTGACTCACGATGATTCCGACATTGATGTGATGTGCAGCAGACAAATAACTCTCACTCGAGTTGCACAACGGAATGACGACACGACCGTCAATTTGGAGCGGACGACGGGATTCGAACCCGCGACCCTCACCTTGGCAAGGTGATGCTCTACCAACTGAGCCACGTCCGCGTAGGCCTTTGAGTGTATCGGGCCGGCACCCGATTGGTCAGACGCCGAGTCGACGGAAGATCAAGACGTAGGAACGTTCGGCACACGGGGCCGCGCCGAAACGATCACTCCCCCGAGTCCGAGGAGGACGATGACGCCACCGACCATCTGCGCAACGGCGACGTTCTGTCCGAGGAACGCAAAAGCGAGTGCCGTCGAAAGAACGGGTCCGGCGAGAGTAATGAGCGACGACACGGTGGCATCGAGATACCGCGCCGACCACGTGATGAGGTAATGCCCGATCGTGCCCGGGATGACGGTCATCGCAACGAGCAGCAGCCAGTCGGTGCGCGTCAACTGCCATACGTCATCGGATGCGATCGATGCAAGCACCGTGGACACGATGCAGTTGATCAGGCACACTCCCGTGAGGAACGACCACGTATTGATTCCTTCGTCACGCGCCTTCTTCGCGGCAATGAAGTAGACCGTCCACATCACCATGTTCATGAGCGCCAATCCGTCACCGAACAACGCGTTACCCGGTGCCTCGGAAAGCTCCGCACCGAAAACCACACCGGCGACGCCCACAAAAGCCACAAGGGAGTACAGAACCCGCGACAGGGTCACCTTCTCGCCCAGGATGCGCGGCGCAACGAACAACAGCACCGCCGGGGTAAGGCTGCTGAGCAGAGTCGCATTGGCGATCGTCGTGTGGTCGTACGACCAGAAACCGGTGATCGCCGAGAGCGAGAAGAAGATTCCCGGCTTCCACGCCACGGCGAAGTGGTGGCGAGTGAAGCCGTCACCGAACGTGCGCGCCAGGCTCCACAGCACCGGCAGCCACATCAACTGACGCCACATGACGATCGTCGGCATCGACGCAGACATCTTCGCAATGAACACCGGACCGATCGCCCACGCGACAACCGCGGTCCAGCACGCAACGAGCGGCAACTCGCGACGCCACCACGGACGGAGATCGGAAGAACTCAAAGCGACGGCGCCGAGCTACTTCTTCGCCTGCGGACGAAGATCGATGCGCAAGGTGAGAACACCGTCCTCGATGCTCGCTTCGGCGTCACCGATCATCGCGAAATCCTGGAAGTCGAGCTGTGCCTGTCGCACGAAGTGCTGGCGCTCCTCACCCGCCACCGGCGGTAGCGGACGCCGCTTCACCGACGCCGCACGATCACGAAAACGTTCGACCATCTCCTGCGGGGAAAACTCGCTCATGACAACACCGTAGTGCGCGCCTTTTTGAGCATCGCGGCTCTTTCCTCGGCAGTTCCCTGTGCAAAGTCACGATCACCGATGACCTCGAGAGGTGCGAGTAGCGGATCGTCGGGTCGACTGCCGATCCACATCCACAGCGATACGCCTGCAAGAAGGATGCCAACGACGATGAGTGAAACACCGATGAACCACGTTCCTGCGTCGGCGAGGATCACAGTGCCAAACTACCTGTCATGACCCTTTACGTGACGGCTCCGCCGCGTCATGGACCACGAGGACTCCGTATGAACCCGATCAGCCCCCCGACCGCATGAGCAGTGCAATCGTCAACGTCGTAACGAGTGTTGCGTTCGTCGCGGCGTTGTTGTGGCTGCGACGCACGCTCAAGTCCCGCGACTCCGACTCCCCGCTCAATGCCCGCGCGCGGGCGCGACGCGCACGAGGAAATCGGCAATCGGATCCCCCACCTGATCGTGCTCGATGAGGAACGCGTCGTGACCGTGCGGTGAGACGATCTCGGCGTACTCGGCCGGAATGCCTGCGGCTGCCACCAGGTTGCAGATCTGCTCCTGCTGGTACTTCGGATACAGGATGTCACTCGAGATTCCCATCGCGAGCGTCGGCGCGGTGATCCGCGACATCGCCTGACGCAAGTCGCCGCGCCCGCGTGCGACGTCGTGAAGGTCCATCGCCTTGCCGATGAGCAGGTAGCTGTTCGCGTCAAAGCGACGGATGAGCCGGTCGCCATGGTGGTCGAGGTACCGCTCGACCTCGAACTTGTCCCACAAACCGAGCCCGCTGTTCTGCGCGTTGCGGTCGGCGAGATCGCGACCGAACCGATCGGTGAAAACGTTGTCGCTGCGAAAGGTCACTTGCGCCACCATGCGGGCAATCGCCAGCCCCTCCCATGGCCCCTCGCCCACGGCCGCGTCGTAGTAGTCACCGCCGCGCCAACGCGGATCGAGGCGCACCGCACGACGACCGATCGCACCCCATGCGATCTGCTGTGCGGTGCTCTGCGCACAGGTTCCGATCGCGACGAGCGAATTCACGCGGTGCGGATACATGATCGCCCACTCGAGTGCCTGCATGCCGCCCATCGATCCACCGATGACCGAATGCCACCGACCGACACCGAGTGCGTCGGCGAGTCGCAACTGCGCGCGCACCAT
The DNA here is from genome assembly GCA_964540395.1 of uncultured Bifidobacterium sp. Taxonomy (GTDB): domain Bacteria; phylum Actinomycetota; class Acidimicrobiia; order Acidimicrobiales; family Ilumatobacteraceae; genus F1-60-MAGs027. The sequence continues at coordinate 24,906 of CAZIME010000010.1, read as the reverse complement.
GTCGCGGATGGTGATGACGGGGAACCTCGATCCGTACGGCCGACCGTCGTCGGGATGCGGCGACGCCGGACCCGTTGATCCCTGGCAGCCACCGATGACGTTGCTGCATACGACGAACCAGCGCTCGGTATCGATCGCCAGCCCGGGTCCGACGACGTCCTCCCACCACCCCGGCGTCGGATGCCCGTCCTCTGCCGGACCGGCGGCGTGGCTGTCCCCCGTCCATGCGTGACAGAGCAGCACGGCGTTGCTCGCGTCGGCGTTCAAGGTGCCCCACGTTTCGTATGCGATCGTGACGTTGCGTAACGTCTCGCCGCAGTCGAGTGCCACCGGGCGATCTGCGTCGAGTTGGAGGAACGACCGCCGACCTACGGGCTGGCCGGGCTGCCATGCCCCGGTTGCCGGGTAGTCGGTGCGCATCATGTTCGTCGTCCTTGTCCGTGGTCGCTGGAATCGTGTTCGTCGTTGAAATCCATCGCTGCAATGTCGCGCGTCCCGAACGTTCGCCAGGACCGTTGCCCGTGCGGGCCACATCGTCGCCTGGCGACTTGGCACCGTGGGTCTCCCCGGTTGCCGGACCTATTGGTCGCTCGTGATGCGGTGCTCAGGCTATCGGTGACGTCGTGCGGCAACGACGGCGCGCCGCGACGCGCCGGTACACGAGATCGGCGACGCGACGCACCACGGGAGCGGCAATGAGCCGTCCCGCCCAGGACCACGGCGCCCCGCAGTGAATGAGGGCCGCGGCGATGGCCCGGGCACCTTCACTGCGCTCGCGCCCGATCCACTGCACCGCCCGCTCGCAGTCCCCGCGATTCACGCCCCAGCGCGCGAGCGGCGCCGTCTGGTAGTCGACGATCTGCGGTGCAGCGCGCCGCGCTCGCAACCAGTCGGCGCATCGTCGGCAGAAGTCACACTCGCCGTCGAAAATGAGCGTCGGAGCCTGCAGCGTTAGCGTCGTGCGCACCATGGCGTCTCCCGCAGCGTCACCCTCCCCAGGAACGAAGGCGGAGTCCGTGCCCCGTGCGCCGTGGCGCGTGCTGTCATCGTGGCGACTCATCGGGGTTCACCTCCTTGCCATAGGTCTCGTGGTCGTCATGGTGTCACTCGGATTCTGGCAACTGCGCCGCCACGACGAGCGACGGATCTTCAACGAATCGGTCCGAGACCGCGCCGGACGCGCCCCCATAGCCCTCGAGCTCCTGCTCGACTCCGCACTCGAGTCAGGCACCCCTGCTACGGAACTTGCGTGGACGACGGTGACCGTGCGCGGGACGTGGCTCGACACGCCGCCGGTACTCGTCGTCAACCGTTCACAGGACGGCCGGGCGGGCACGAACGTCGTCGGCGCCGTCACACTCGCCGACGGTCGTCGCGTCATCATCAATCGCGGATTCGTTCCGTTGACGATTGCACCACCGTCCTCTCCGACCGGCAATGTTCTTCTCCTCGGCCGGGTGCGACCCACCGAGGAACGCCGTCGCGGCATGCTCACCGATCCCCCCGCCGGCACCCTCACCGAGGTGCAGCGGATCGACATCGACCGGCTCGCACCCCAGATCGGCGGTGACGTCGTCGATGTGTACGTCGACGTTCTCGACAGTGATCCCCCCGACGGACCCGAGCTCTCGCGCATCGCCGAACCCGAGCTCACGCTCGGACCGCACCTTTCCTACGCGGTGCAGTGGTTCGTCTTCAGCGCGTTCGCAGTGCTCGCCTGGTTCTTCATCGTGCGACGAGCGCTCGCACGAGTGCGCCGGGATACGACATCAAGCGGCACTTCAGACGCAGCGAACCCGACCTGAAGACACCGAACATCGCCCGGCGAATCTCCGTCGGCGTTGCATCGACCCTCAGATACGGTCCCCACACGTCGGTGGGCAGTGAGAAGAATGCGTCGAAGAACGCACTCGTCCCGGATGCATCGAGCCGAGCGGTGACCCGGACACCGAGTCGGTGCAACGCCCTCACCCGGCGCATCGCCGGGGACCAGAGTGCCGACCACCCGGCATCGCGCAACTCCGCTCCTCGCTCACCCCGTGCATGCGCCGCGACGAGTGCATCGGCGAGCACGGGCGCAAGACGAAGGGACGCCGTCACCGAGTACCCGGTGACGGGATGAACGAGGCCCGCCGCCGCACCAAAGCGCAAGACATCGACCCTGTGCGGCGGGGTGGTCGACGACATCGGAATGTGGACGACTTCGACGCGGCGCGCTGAAGCAGTGAGATCCGAACCCATTCGCGTCGCCAGCCGTCCGCGCAACTCGGCATGTTCGTACGCCGGGTGTGCACGCAACGACGTCTCCTCAACGAGCCCTTCATCGTCCGATAACTGCATTGCGTAGAGGAAAGTCGGCGGTAACGACACGGTGACGGCCGACCAGTCCATCAGCGTCATGACGTCGACACCCAGTCCACGTTTCTTCAGTTCATCGGCCGCAACGACGAGACCGTAGGCGGTCTGTACGCCGGCGTCGTCGTCGCGCACGGCATCGGCACCGCGGGCATCGACGGCGACATCAGCATGCAACTGGCGTCCGTCGGCGAGGCGCACGACCGCATCGGTTTCGCCCTGCGCGATCGATTCGACGACCCCCACGACGATGCTCAGGCCGGACGTGCACGCACTGCGAAGTGCGTCGTTGTCGAAGACGCCGTACGGACGGGACATCAGTCGCTCACGACCGGTGACGACCCGCGTCGTTGCCCACGTCCGTCGCCACGGGGCATCGATTCCGAGAAACGCGAACTGCGACTCCACCTCGTCGCACCACGCCCCGTACGTCGCCGTCCACGGCGACGACGAGCCGTCAACGATCGCGACGTCGGCTCCGCACCGATGGAGTGCACGCGCCAACAGCGCTCCCGCCGGCCCCGCCCCGACGACGACGACTCGCAGGGTCATGCGAGCTTCTCGACGAAGCCTTCCAGTTGGCGCAGGTTGCGACATTCGAAGACACCGTCGGTGTGCACGCCGTACTCGCCGACGATGGAATCACCGGTGTTCCAGTACGACGTCGGCTCGGGGTTCAACCAGTACACGTGACGGGCCTTCTTGCGCATCTCGCGGACCACCCACGATTGCGCGGCATGGTAGTTGTTGCGCGCGTCGCCGAGCAGGAGCACCGTCGTCTTCGGCGTGATGTCCTTCCCGTAGCGCTCCCAGAACGTCTCGAATGCGTGTCCGTAATCGCTGTGGCCGTCCACCCAGATGACGTCGGCTTCGGTGTTCACCTTCTGGATCGCGTCCTGGATGTCCTCGTTGCCCTTGAAGAACCGCGTCACCTCGTCGATGCCGTCGAT
>CAZIME010000010.1:0-21591 GCA_964540395.1 uncultured Bifidobacterium sp. | reverse complement strand
TACGAACGAGCGAACCTTGGAGAACTGGTGCTGGATCGCGTACACCAGCATCAGGGTGAACCGGGCGAATGCTGCGACGCTCCCCGAGATGTCGGCGACGACCATGAGATCCGGCTTGGCCGGACGTGGGAAGCGGAACTTCGGCTCCGCCGGCACACCGCCGTACGACAACGAGTGGCGCACGGTGCTGCGGAAGTCGAGCGGACCGCGCCGACGGTTGCGTCGCTTGCGGGCCAGCTTCGCGGCGAGTTTGCGCGTGAGGGGTCCGAGAGCCTTTTTCAGCCCCTGCATCTCGTCGCGCGTGGCGTGCATGAACTCGACGTCCTCGGGAAGCGGTTTGCGCAGGGTCTTCGCCATCGCCTCGGCACCGCGATCGGCAACGAGGCGCCGCCTGATCTCCGCCTCGACCTCCTGCTTGAACTGCTCGATGCGCGACTGGTACTCGTCGCGCATCAGACGCTCCTCCATCGATTGACGGTCCGTTGCGCCATCGGCATCCATGAGCGACTGGAGCATGTTGTCGAGATCGAGGTTTCGCAGCGTGCGATACAGGTAGTACGTGCCGCCGACGGGGCGACCGGGCTCCATGCCCGCATACCTGCTCACCGACTGCTTGGCGAGTGCGCGCATCATCGCCTGGTCACCCATCATCAACGCGCGCATGAGCAGCTTCGCCAACTCCTCCTGCGATAGTCCGTCCATGCCCCCGCCGGCTCCGCGTCCGGGTTGGTCATCTTGGCCGGCGCGATCCTGTTCGTCGCGCCAGAATTCCGTCTGCGAACCGTCCTGCACGATCTTGTACTCGTCGCCGCGCAGCGAGAAGTACACCTCGAAGATCGTCTCGAACACCTGCCAGTGCGCGGCGTCCTTCACCAGTGTCGCACCGAGGGCGTACTTGAAGGCCTCCCGATCCTCGACGGGAACGACCTTCACCGCCTCGAGGGCGTCGAGATTCTCGGTGAGACTCACCGGCAGACCTGCGCGGCGCAACTCGCCAACGAAGCCGGAGATGAGCTCGAGCAGGCCGTTCATGGCGCAAGTCGTGGCGAGCGACGACTACTCGTCGACCGACAGTTCCTTGGCCGCCTTGGCGATGTCGGTCTGGTACTTGAGCAGAACGTGCAGCGTGTCCTTCACGTTCTGCTCGTCGACGTGGTCGAGCCCGAGCAGCAGCAGAGTGCGTGCCCAGTCGAGCGTCTCGCTCACCGACGGTGACTTCTTCAGGTCGAGTTGACGGATGCTGCGCACGATCCGCGTCAACTGATCGGCCAGATTCTCCCCGATGTCGGGAACCTTCGTCATGACGATCTGCTTCTCGCGCTCGACGTCGGGGTAATCGACGTGGAGATACAGGCAGCGACGCTTCAGCGCTTCGGAGAGTTCGCGCGTGTTGTTCGACGTGAGGAAGACGAGAGGAATCTGCTTCGCCGTGATGGTTCCGAGTTCGGGAATCGACACCTGGTACTCGGAGAGAATCTCGAGCAGTAGTGCCTCGGTTTCCACTTCGACGCGGTCGACTTCGTCGATGAGCAGCACGACCGGCTCCGTCGACGAAATTGCTTCGAGCAGCGGGCGCGTGAGCAGGAATTCGTCGCTGAAGATGTCGTCGTGCACCTCGCTCCAGGAATCGCTCGACTTATCTGCCTGGATGCGCAGAAGCTGCTTCTTGTAGTTCCACTCGTAGAGCGCCTTCGACTCGTCGAGGCCCTCGTAGCACTGCAGGCGGATGAGCCGTGCACCCGTGAGCTCGGCAACGCTCTTGGCCAGCTGGGTCTTGCCCGTTCCGGCGGGACCCTCGATGAGCACCGGCTTGCCGAGCTTCTGGGCGAGATAGACGACACCTGCAATGCCGTCATCGGCGAGGTAGTTCACCTTCCTCAATCCGTTGCGAACGTCCTGAACCGAGGCAAATGCAGTAGTCACTCGCTTCACGCTACTTGGCAGCGAACTAACGTGGGGTTCGTGACACCGGCCGGTCGAGCGGGCAAGCGGGCGCCACGTCGCACGCCCGACGCCGACTCGATCATCCGCACCACGATTGAGCTCCTCCACCGGGACGGCGAGAGCGGGTTCCGCCTCGAGGACCTCATGGAGGCCGAGAAGCTCTCGAAAAGTTCGATCTATGCGCGCTACGGCGGCCGCGACGGCCTCCTCGCCACCGCGCTCGCCAAGGAATTCGAGGACGAGGTCGCCGAGAGCACCACGGCGATGCGCGCAGTGATGGGTAGCTCGAAGACGGCCAGGGACTTGCGAAACGCCATCCACGCGACGACGGCGTTCACCCACCAGCGCAGTCGCAACGTCAACCGCATCAACCGCGCCGGCATCATTGCCGGCACCCGCGGGCGACCCGAGTTGCGCGCGCGGCTCGAGGAAGCCCAGACCCGGCTCACCGACGCCCTCGAAGAACTCATCATGGACTGTCAGCACCGTGGTCTCATCGCAACGCGGCATCATCCCCGTGCACTGGCGACGTTCCTCCAGGGCAACACCCTCGGCATCGTGCTCACGGAGTTCGACTCCAAGGACGACACCGCATTCGTTCAACACCGCCTCTCCCTCATTCACGAAGTTCTCGACCACTTGTTCTTCGACGGCCTCATTGATGACTGAACCCGCCGGGTCACTGGCGCGAACGAATGCGGCGGTGGCCGTCGGCACGGCGGCGTCACGAGTCACCGGGCTCGCGCGCATCATCGTGTTCGCCGTCATCGTCGGCCAGACGTCGCTCGCCGATGCCTTCGAAATTGGCAACAACGTCCCGAACGTCGTCTACGAGCTGGTCCTCGGCGGCGCACTCGCTGCCACTCTCGTTCCTCTCTTTTCGAAACTGCGCGGGCGCAACGATGCCCGGGGCATCGGTGCGGTGTGCGGTATCACGGGGATCGCTCTCATCGTCGTCACGAGTGCCGCCGTTGCACTCGCACCGTGGATCGTTCGGGCCTTCACCGTCGATCTCGCCTCAGGGATCGACCCGACGGCCTTTCGCGACACCGCCACGGCGATGACCCGAGTGTTCGTTCTGCAGATCGCGTTCTACGGTGCGACGACGATCGGATCGGCACTGCTCAATGCGAGCGGGCGATTCCTCGCCGCTTCATGGGCACCGGTTGCAGCCAATGCCGTTGCGATCACCGGATTCCTCGTCCTCGGTGCAACCGCGACCGAGCGACCCGTTCCCATCGAGCTCGCCGACCCGCAGCGGGGCGAATTCTGGTGGCTCGTTGGCAGTACGACGCTCGGCATCGCGACGATGGCCGTCATCGTCGTCATCGCCGCCGTGCGAGCCGGCGCATTTCCACGCATCAACCTCGACGTGCGCAATGCAGCGGTCGGCGACGTACTGCGGCTGTCAGCGTGGTCGGTGGCGTACATCGCAACCAACCAAGTGGCACTCGTTGTCGTGAAGAACCTCGCCTCGCCGGGTACCGGCAACCTCGACGCATACGTCAAGGCGTTTACCCTCTTTCAGTTGCCGCACGGTCTGCTCGCGGTCTCACTCGCCGTCACGTTCGTACCGCTGCTCGCCCGAGCGGCCGATGCCGGCGACACGACGGAATACTCACGCCGGGTGCTCTCAGGACTGCGGATGACGGCGTTCCTCACCCTGCCTGCCGGCTTCGGTATGGTCGCCATCGCACGTCCGCTCGTCGGTGCGCTGCTCGAGCACGGCGCGTTCGACGATGCGGCTGCCGACGCCACCGCAGGTGCGCTTTCGGGATTCGGTGTCGGCCTTGCGGCGTTCTCCACGTATCTCTTCACCTTGCGCGGCTTTTATGCACACGGCGATACGCGTACCCCGTTCATCGTCAACGTCGTCCAGAACGCAGCGAACGTGGCATTCGCCGTGCTCCTTGCACCGAGGTACGGAGTGACGGGGCTCGCCTGGGCCTTCAGTGCGTCGTACGTCGTCGGCGCAATCGCAGCGCTCACCGTGCTCGCCCGTCGTCACCTTTCGTGGAGCGCACGCTCGTACCTGGTCGGACTCGCACCGATGATCGTCGCCGCCCTCACGATGATGCTGGTAACGCGACTGTCCGGGGTGTTCATCCTCGGCGACGACTCTGTGACGACGATCGCCGTCGCCCGCAGTGTCGTCGGCATCACCGTGGGCGTTCTCGTCTACGCTGCGGCAAGCAGGCTCCTGCGCGTGCCGGAACTGACGACGACTACTGGGCTGTTGACCCGAAGTTCACGAGGTCGTCGCGATGCACGACCTCGTGACTGACACCGTCGACAAGATCGGCACTGCGCCGCCCCGCGCTCGATCGCGCGACATCGGCCGATACGGCCGCCATACCGCGGGCGATGACCGCACCATCCGGTGACACGATTTCAACCGTGTCACCGACATCGAAGTTTCCGTGCACGGCGGTGACCCCTGCGTGCAACAGCGACACGTTGCGGGTGAGCAGCGCATTCGCGGCACCTTCGTCGACGACGATCGAACCGGCTGCCTGCGCGGCATAGGCAATCCACAACTTTCGCGCCGACAATTCACGCCGACGGGGCACGAAGCGGGTGCCGACGCCGCTGCGGCCGGCGACCGCATCGACGAGCACCTCGGGTCGCGATGCCGCGGCGATGACCGTCTGCACTCCCGACGAACTGGCGATGCGTGCCGCCGCCAACTTCGATGCCATTCCCCCGCTTCCGCGGTTCGTCCCGGACGAGCCTGCGGCGACCGAAAGGAGCGGATCGTCGGCACCGACCTCGGCGATGAGTTCGGCCGACGGATCGAGCATCGGGTTGGCGGTGTACAACCCGGCGATGTCGGTGAGCAACACGAGTACGTCGGCGCCGACGCTGTGGGCAACGAGCGCCGCAATGCGATCGTTGTCGCTGAAGCGAATCTCGTCACTCGCAATCGCGTCGTTTTCGTTGATGATCGGCACGCATCCGAGATCAAGCAGTCGCTGCAGAGTGTCCCTCGCGTGGAGGTATTGGCGACGATCGATGAAGTCGTTCGGAACGAGCAGCACTTGGGCACCGGTGAGACCGTGGTTGGCAAGCGCGGCGTCATATCGCGACATGAGGCGGCTCTGACCGACGGCCGACACCGCCTGCAGGGTAAGTGTGTCGGACGGACGTTCCGTCATCCCGAGTGCCGCCACACCTGAGGCGACCGCCCCCGACGACACGACGAGCACCTCGTGGCCGCTGCGGCGCAAGGTCGACACCTGGTCGCACAGCGACGTCACCATCTCCTCGCGGATGCGACCGAGCTCGTTCGTGATCGATGACGTGCCGATCTTCACGACGATCCTCATGCACGCACCTCGGGGATGTATTCGAAGGAAAACTCCTTGATGTGAATGACCGCACCATCGCGTGCCCCTGCCCTCGCGAGCAGCCTCGGTACACCGAGTCCGTTCAGGCGATCGTCGATGTAGTTCAGCGCGTCGACGCTCGTGAGGTCGTTCAGTGCGACCGCGCGCTCAACCGAGCGACCGTGGAGGCGGAATTCGTTTTCGCCGAGGCGCTCAACAGTTGTTCCTTCGGGCTCGGGCCGCAGGGTGATCTCGGTCGACTCGACGACGGCGTCGCGTCGTGCGTCGCGCACGAGATCGGCCAACGAACCGAGAACGTCGCGTACCCCGGCGCCGGTCACCGCCGACACGATCGGATACGGCCATTCGGTACGCACGTTGTCGGGGACGACGTCGCCCTTCGTACCGACGATGATCCGCGGGCGCGCGAGCAGGTCGGGTCGGTACTCGCCGAGTTCGCGCAACAGCACGTCGAACTGCGTCTGCGGGACCACTTCTCCCCTCGGCGCCAGGCCGATGAGCAGACACAAGACTCGGGCGCGCTCGATGTGCCGCAGGAACTGGTGGCCGAGGCCGCGCCCCTGGCTCGCACCCTCGATGAGCCCGGGAATGTCGGCGATGACGAACTCGGTGTCGCCTCCCATGCGCACGACGCCCAGATGCGGCTCGAGCGTCGTGAAGGGATAGTTCGCGATCTTCGGTTTCGCCGCCGACACCGCCGAGATGAGGGTGCTCTTTCCGGCATTCGGGTACCCGACGAGGGCGACGTCGGCCATGAGCTTCGGCTCGAGCTTCAGCCAGCGCTGCGGACCGTGTTCACCCTGCTCGGCGAACTTCGGGGCACGCCGCTTGTTCGTGAGGAACCGCGCGTTGCCGCGACCGCCCTGTCCGCCGGGCACCGCTCGGAAGCGCATGCCGTGGCGCTGCAGATCGGCGAGCACCTCTCCCGTGTACAGGTCGCGCACGATTGTTCCCTCGGGAACCATGACTTCGAGGTCGCGTCCCCGGCGGCCGTGCAGGTCCTTGCCCATCCCCGACACCCCGTCTTCACCGCGACGGTGCGGATGGTCGCGGAATGCCACGAGTGACGCCACGTTGTGATCCGCGATGAGCCACACCGCTCCGCCGTCACCGCCGTCACCGCCGTTCGGGCCGCCGTACACAACAGGACCCTCGCGACGGAAGCTCACGCAACCCGCTCCGCCGTCGCCGCCGCGCACGTTCAGTTGTGCTTCGTCGACGAAGCCGCTCATGTCACACTCCCGCGGGGCACAGAAACCACCTCGACGCTACTGGCGAGCACCCCGTGCGTATCGTGATGACGTGACGTCACGCAGCGAATCCTGGGCTCTCACGATGCGCGGCCACGAGCTTGCCGATGCAGTACGCGTTGCGCACGTCGATTCCTGGGCCGGAACCGGAGCCGTCGATCTCGCTGCGCGTGCTCTGCGCGAGGAACGCGACGACGAACAGCTGGCACCGCTCGCCACGCGGGCCGTCGGCGCCGGTCGTCGTGCCGTTGCGGAAGAACCCGACCCCTTCCGCACCTGTTTCGAGCGCGACCGCGACCGCATCCTCCACGCATCGGCATTCCGCCGTCTTGCCGGCAAAACTCAGGTTTTCGTTTTTCCCGAGGATCATCAGCGCACCCGGCTCACGCACGCGCTCGAGGTGGCCCAGGTTGCGACGTCAGTCGCGCGGGCACTGCGCCTCAATGTCGCACTCACCGAGGCGATTGCCCTCGGGCACGACTGCGGCCACGGCCCCGGCGGTCACGCGAGCGAGGATGCGTTGTCGCCATACGTCGACGGTGGTTACGACCACGCCGTATGGGGGGCCGATGTCGCCCTCGCCGGGCTCAATCTGTGCAGCGAAACTCTCGACGGCATTCGCAATCACTCCTGGTCACGCCCGGCGCCTGCCACCCCCGAGGGGGAAGTCGTGTCGTGGGCCGATCGCATCGCCTACGTGTGCCACGACTTCGAAGATGCCGTAAGCACGGGCCTCGTCACCCCCGAACAGTTGCCCGCGAGCGTCCGCGACGCGTGTGGCACCGATCGCCGAAGTCAACTTCATGCCTTCGTGTCGGCCATGGTCCAGGCGGCGTCCGAGTCCGGCCGCATCGGCATGACTCCCCGGTTCGCCGACGCGCTCGCCGAATTCCGTCGTTTCAACTACGACAACATCTACATGCGCGACGCGTCCCGCGCCCAGGCGGCCGCCGTCGTCGACCTCCTACGTGCACTCGTCGAGCACTACCACAGCCATCCCGAGCACATGCGCAGCGCTTTCGCCGATCCCGGAATGTCTCGCAGCCCGGAGGCGTTGCACAACGCCGTTGCGTACGTCGGCGGCATGACCGACCGCTTCGCTTGTCGACAAGGTCTCACCCTCCTCAACTACGACCCGGAGCGTCTCCCCCGCGGCATCGGCGTCTAGCGTGGCGCCGATGCGCAGCGACCGAATGTGGATCGACACCGACACGGCATCCGACGACGTCGTCGCCCTCATCCTCGCCCTGCGCAATCCGACGGTCCACGTCGAAGGAATCTCCATCGTCGCCGGCAACGTGCCTCTCGACATGGCGACACAGAACGCCCTGTACACGCTGCACGTGCTCGGCGAGTCGCGTCCCGTGCACGTCGGCGCCCACCGGCCATTGGCCCGCCCGTATTCGTCGGCGCAGATGGTCCACGGCACCGACGGCATGGGCGACATCGGGCTCGACCTGCGCGGCCGGTCACCTGAATCGCTCGATGCGGTGGGTGCGATGTTGCGCGCGTTCGAACGGCGCCCCGGCGAAATGGATCTCGTCACGCTCGGACCCCTCACCAACGTCGCTCTCGCCCTGCGGATCGAACCACGGTTTGCTTCGTGGGTTCGCCGGTGCATCGCCATGGCGGGCACCGGCATCCTGCCCGGCAACGTCACCGCGTTGTCGGAATACAACGTGTGGGCCGACCCCGAAGCGGCCAACGTCGTCTTCCTTTCGGGCATGCACGTCGAGATGGTCGGCTGGGACGTTTCGTGGCAGGATGCCGTCGTTGACGACGAACTTGCCGCATCATTGCGCTCACTTTCACCGCTCGCCGAATTCGCAATCGACATCCAGCGCTGTGTACGCGAGTTCTGTCGCACCGAAACCAAACTGAACGGCTTCGATTTTCCCGACCCCATCGCGATGTGCGTCGCGATCGACGACTCAATCGTGACGTCCGAAATGAGCGCTCCGGTCACCGTCCAACTCGGCGAGGGTCACGCCCGTGGACAAACGATCGTCGACCACCTGCGGATCACGGGAATTCCCCACGACACACGCGTCATTCTGCGTGCCGACAACGGATCGTTCAGAGCTGCGCTGCGCGACGCATTGCGCTGATCGTCACCGCTTTGCGGTCACGACGACCTTGAGTTCCGCGTAGCGCCTGCGGCGGTTTCGCTCGGGCGTGTTTTGCGTCTGCTCCGACGCGTTCTACGTCTGCTCAGCCGAGGGGGAAGACGTCGACGACCTTGCGGCCGCGACGCTCACCGAACTTCACGCTGCCGTCGACGAGCGAGAACAACGAGTCGTCGCTGGCGCGACGCACGTTCTTGCCCGGGTGCACGCGGGTTCCGCGCTGACGAACGATGATCGTCCCGGCGGTGATGCGTGTTCCGTCGAACGCTTTCACTCCGAGTCGTTGCGCATTTGAATCGCGGCCGTTCTTTGTTGAGCCGCCACCCTTGGTCTTTGACATGACTCAGCCTTTCGCGATGTTGGTGATTTCGACGACGCTGTAACGCTGGCGATGGCCGAAACGGCGACGCTGGTTGGTGCGGCGCTTGTAGGTGAAGCCGTCGATCTTCGGGCCCTTGGCCTCGCCGATGACCTTGGCCTTCACCGACGCCTTCGCGAGGTCGGAAGGCGTGGAGAGAACTGTGTCGCCGTCGACGACGAGCACCGGCGTGAGCGACACTTCGCTCCCGACTGCTGCGTCGAGCAGGTCGACATGGATCGTCTGACCCCGCTCGACCTTTTCTTGCTTGTTTCCGGCGCTGATGACGGCGTACATAACGGCTCCCTACTCTACCTGTCGTCCCCGTCGGCCCCACCGACCGGCTGGTGCGTGTCTTCCTCGAGCATCCCGAGGTCGAGGACGACTCCCCGGCCCTCACAGGCGGCGCAATGGTGGGCGAAGCTCGTGAGCAGACCCTCACCGATGCGCTTGCGCGTCATCTGCACGAGACCCAACTCGGAGATGTCGAACACCTGAGTGCGGGTCTTGTCCCGCGCCAGTGCCCGCTTGAAGGAGTCGACCACCTTGCGGCGGTTCTCCTTCACTTCCATGTCGATGAAGTCGATGACGATGATTCCGCCGATGTCGCGCAACCGCAATTGGCGGGCGATTTCTTCGGCCGCCTCGAGATTGTTGCCGAGAACCGTGTCTTCGAGGTTGCTCTTGCCGACGTTTTTCCCGGTGTTCACGTCGATGACGGTGAGCGCCTCGGTGTGCTCGATGACGAGCGAGCCACCCGAGGGCAACCACACCTTCCGATCGAGCGCCTTGCGCAACTGCTCGTGCACGCGGTGCGTCTCGAACAGCGGGAGTCCCTCGCGCTCGGCATCGTAGAACTCGACTCGGTCAACGAAGTCGGGGTTGAATGCACCCACGTAATCGCGGATCTCCTCGTACATCTTGCGATCATCGATGATGATGCCGCGGTACTCGTTGCTGAACTCTTCGCGGATCACTCGCACGGCAAGCGACGGCTCCCGGTACAACAGAGTCGGCCCCTTGGCCTTCTTCGCCGCCTCGGTGATCACGTCCCACCGGGCGAGCAACTGCTGCATGTCGGTCGTCAGCTCGTGCTCGGTGGCGTTCTCCGCCGCCGTTCGCACGATGACTCCGTGCTGCTCGGGCTTGATCCGATCAAGGATTCCGCGCAAACGGCGACGCTCTCCGTCGGGTAGCCGCTTCGAAATTCCGTACGTGCGTGAATCGGGAACGAGCACGACGAAACGGCCGGGCAACGACACTTCCTGCGTCAGGCGACCGCCTTTTGCGCCGATCGGATTCTTCGTCACCTGACAGAGAATGAGCTGTCGGTTGCGAAGCACGTGTTCGATGCGCGGTGCGGGTCCCTGCTCGACGACGTCCTCCTTGTCGTACTGGACGTCATGGCGGTACAACACCGCGTTCTTCGGCGTGCCGATGTCGACGAATGCAGCTTCCATACCCGGCAGTACGTTCTGTACCTGACCGAGATAGATGTTGCCGTGGATCTGTCCGATGTCGTCGGCCGGATGGCTGACGTAGTGCTCGATGAGACTGCGCCCTTCGAGAACGGCGACCTGGGTGACGTCGGGGCGCACGTGCACGCACATGAGGTACCGCCCGACGGGCCGACCGTCGCGTTCCTTGCCGCGGCGGCGCGCCATGAGTTGCTCGTCGGTGTTCGTCGAGATCGAACGCTCTGCGTCACCGTTGCGCTGACCTCGACCCGAACCGCGTCCGCGACGACGGCGCTTCTTTCGAGCCTGACCGTCGCGCGGGGCGTCGGTGTCACGTGCGCCCGACCGTCCCGGGCGCGATTCCCGGCGTTCGGATGGGTTGTCATCGACTCCGGCTCGGCGTTGCGGCGGTGGCGGAATGCGTCCCGGGCGCGAATCGCCGATCTGTGGTCGGCGCACGAGGGCCGCCTCGGCAACGGCCGGATCCTGGATACGACCCTCCCGCGGGTGATCGGGCAACTCGATATCGCTGGCGGTGGCTGATCCGCCGTCGTCTTCGCGGGACCGCCGACTTACCTCCGGGCGGCCCCCGGCGCGTTCAGAATCGAGACCGTCATCATCCCGGTCATCGGCGTGCTCGTCGTACCCGTCCCAATTGACGGTGTCATCGGGGTTGTCGTCGTAGTCGTCCCCATCGAGCTCGTCGTCGCGCGTCCCATCGACGCTGTCTGCCGCTCCGACGCGCGCCGATCCGCCGGCGCGCGACGCCGATCCCGAACGCTGCCGTCCCCGACCGCCGCGACGCCCTCGTCGGCGACGCCGTCCACCTTGCGGGCGCGACCCTTGGCCCTCGCCACCTTCATTCGTCATGTCAAAACCTTTCCGTTTGGCAATCGCAGCCACGAAGGCGCCGAATGCCGTCGCGCTCAGGCTGCGTACCGGATGACGTGAAGGTCACCCGGCAGCGTCGCCGTCGCGAGAACGCCGTGTGTGGGAGGAACTCCCACGCGACGCTTAGGCTACCGCACTCGCTACGACGTGCGGCGCATGTGCACGCTCTGGACGAGGCCGAGCATGATTGCCCACCCGATGAGGTGGGACCCTCCATAGGAGACGAGTGGCAGGGGCAAGCCCGACACGGGCGTGAGACCGAGCGCCATCCCGATGTTTTGGAACACCTGCCACAGCATGGTCGTGAAGACCCCCGCCGCGATGAATCGTCCGAGTCTCGACTGGGCAAACCGGGCGATGGACCACATCCGCCACAGCACGACGGAGAACAGCCCGATGACGATGAGGCAGCCGACGAGTCCGAACTGTTCGCCGATCGCGGTGAACGGGAAGTCGGTGAACTGCACGGGAATGTACGCGCCGTTCGTCAAAGGACCCTGCAGGTAGCCCTTGCCGAACAGTCCACCCGAAGCGATCGCTCTTTTGGCGAAGCGCACCTGGAGTACGACGTTCTGAAGATCGGCCGAGACCACGTCGTTCTGTCGGACGAATGCGGTGAGACGGTTCAGCTGGTACGAGCGCACGACACCACTGACGACCGTGGCGGCGAGAGTCGCAAGTGACATTGCGGCGACGGCGATGACGTGACGCCGCCTCACGCCCGCGGCGAGGAGGATTCCCGCCGTGCCGGCTGCGAGCACTGACGCCGAGCCGAGGTCCGGTTGTGCGAGAACGAGCACCATCGGCAATCCGGCGAGCAGGAGGACGATGACGAACTCTTCCCATTCGATCTTCTTCGCCGCGGCATCTGCGAGGTACGAGGCGAGAAAGATGATGAGCACCGATTTCGCGATTTCGGCTGGCTGAACGGCGATGATGCCGAGGTCGAAGGACAGTCGCGCACCACCCGTCACCTGACCGGCGATGAACAGCAGTGCGAGCGACATCACGACCGCGACGTAAAGAATGACGGACTTCGAGCGCAACCAGTCGTGACCGACCGCCATGACGAGAGTAAGAACGACGGCTGCGATGATGAGGAACGTCACCTGACGCGTGACGTAGAAGTACGGATTGAAACCCTGGTTGATGAGACGCTGCTGGGTCGTGGCGAAAACGTTGAAGGCCCCGATCACCGCCAGCACGATCGTCGATGACATGAGGATCCAGTCGACGTGGCGCCAGGGATCGAGCACGCTCCCCGAGCCGCGGGGCTCGCTCGCGGCTCGACGGCGGGTGCGAAATGCGATCGTCATCTAGTCACGCGTCTCCGAGAGCGAACCGATGAGACACGACGGCGAACGAAGGCGCGTCGGCGGTGCCGGCAGAGTCGACGCAACATCAACCGGTTCGGCGGGCACGAGTTCGTCCATGCGTAGTCGGCCGCTCACTGCGAGGAATACGCACTTCACGACCGGTGCTGCCGCCTGGGAGCCGTAGCCGGCTTTTTCGAGGTATGCGTACGCGGAGTACGGCACGTCGGGAGTGAGGCTGAAGGCTCCGAAGGCTGACGAGTCATTCCACGGCAAGTTCTCGAAACCTTGTGCGGTACCCGTCTTCCCTGCGAGCGGTAGCTCGTCGAGCGGGAAGTTGCGGAACAGATTCTCGCCCGTTGCCTTGTGGTAGTAGTCGAACGTCACGCCCGGCCCCGAGATGACGCGCTTCATCCCCGCGATGACGGGTTCGCGCACGTCCTCGCGCATCGTCAAGCGACGCAGCGGATTTGCCGGTGCTATGCGCTCCGCAACTGTTGCCGTCGACAGATCGGCGAGCGACGACGATCGATCCCTCGTCCCGGGAGTGAGGATGGCGCGCACGACACGCGGCTGGTGCAGAGTGCCGCCATTGGCGAGTGCCCCGTAAGCATTCGCGACCTGAATCGGTGTTGCGGAGAGCAAGCCCTGTCCGATCGAGAAGAGCACGTTGTCACCGACGTAGTAGTTCTCCCCCGACTCCTCGGTGATCGCGCCGATATCTGCGAGGCGCTGCTTCAACGCCCTCGACGGAACGGTTCCCGCGTACTCGTACGGCAAATCGATGTTCGTCGTCGAGCCGAATCCGAACTCGCGAACTTCACGCTCAAGCACCGGTTCGTAGCCGCGTTCGGTGAGGATCTGTTCACCAATCTTGTAAAAGAACGTGTCGCTGGATACCGCCATCGCTTCCTCGACGTTCACGGATCCGTAGCGGCACGGCGCCCCTGTCGACCGGCAAATTGCATTTCGAAAGACGCACTTCACGCCCTGCTCGCACCTGTCCTGGGGGATGCTCTGCAACTTGTACGTACCGCGATCGTCGAACGAGTATGCGCCACCCCCCGGCAATTGGCCCGTGTTCAGAGCCGCGAACGCGACGAAGGGTTTGAACGACGAGCCGAGGTTGTAACGCCCCGACACGGCACGATTGACGAGAATCGACTGGTCGGGATCTTCGGTGCGAGGGAACACCCGTGCGAAAGTTTCGGCAGTGATCCCCACGGTGAACCAACGCGGATCGAAACGCGGAAACGACGCCATTGCCTTCACCTCGCCGCGCTCGTGATCGAGTACGACGACCGATCCCGCGGGCGCCTTGTAGTAGTTCACCTCGGGATACCGCGGATCGGGCGTGCCGTCCGGCAGCGAAATGGTTCCCGCTTCGACGCGTCGGCGCACGAGCAACTGCGTCTCGAGAGCCTGCTCGGCGAATTGCTGTAGACGGAAGTCGACTGCGAGCTGCAGGTCCTTCCCCGGTTCGGGTTCGACGCGTTCGATTTGTCGCTTGATGCGTCCGATTGCATCGACCTCGTAGCGCACGAATCCCGGCACACCTCGTAGGAGCGTCTCGTACGTCTGCTCGACGCCGTACAGGCCGACGCGTTCGTTGGGGTCGTAGCCCAGCGAACGGTAGTAGCGCAGTGAGTTTTCCTGGATCGCGCCGATGTACCCGAGGATGTGACTGCCGATTGCGCCGTAGGGGTACGTGCGCCGCCAGTCGTCCTTCACGATGACACCCGGGTAATCCTCGATGCGCTCGAGAAGGAACGAGGCGGCCTCCTCCGACACGTCGAATGCGAGCGGGAGCTCCTCGAAGTCGTTGAAACGCTTGTCGTCGGCTCGTGCGTAGAGGGTCTCGATCGGCACTCCGAGCGGACCCGACAGTCGTGTGAACATCTCCGCGCGATCCTCGGCGTCGCGCACGACCGAACGGTCGATCGCCACCGTGAGAATTCGCTTGTTGTCGGCAACGATTCTCCCGTTCACGTCGAAGATACGGCCGCGCTCCGGGAGCAGTCGGATCGTGCGTGTACGCACGCGACTGATGATTTCCTCCGTTTCGTCGGCCGTCACCGCCTGCAGGAACCACACGCGCACGACGAGCAAGGACATGAGCACGCTCGCCACGATCGCCAGTGCGACGAGACGTCGTGGAGCGTTCGATCCGGCCATCAGTCGACCGATCCTCCGTCACGCAGCGTCCACGCCGCCACGGGCAACAGTGGCCAGGCGAGCGCCAGGCCGGCGACGAGGGACGTCGCGGCGGCGACGAGCGAGCGAGGCGTCAACCATCCGTCGAGTCCGACGACGGCCGACATCAGCGGCCACACGATTTCGCCGATGCCGGCGGCAACCGCTGCCGCACCGGCGCGCATCCACCACGTCGACTCCCTGAACGGAACGAGAAGTGCCGCCGCAGTCACTCCGACCATTCCGAGGACGAGGGCGCCGAGACCGAGTGGCGTTGGGAGCACCGAGTCGTACATCAGACCGCATGCCAGCCCGGCGAGCGCACCCACCTGCATTCCGTGCATCACGCCGATGGCACCGACGAAGATACCGACGATCTGGATCGCCGTGCCGAAGGGGCGCATCTCGGCGAACAACGTCGTTTGCAAGGAGAGCACGAGCATCGTGACGAGTACGAGCCGCGTCCACGGACTCGACATGATTCGCAGCACGACGCTCATCGCTGCGTCTCCGTGATCGGCTGGTAGAGAAGGACTCTGAGGAAGGAGAGATTCGACAGGTCGGCGACGAGATCGACTTCGAGGACCGGACCCGCCGTACCACCCCGTTCGACGACCCGCGAGACGACTCCGATGACGACGTCGGGCGGGGCAAGACTTCGCGAACCGCCCGACGACACGATCGGTGCCCCCACCTGGATGTTCTCCCCGCTCGGTAGCGCCTCGAGGAACCGCACAACCGGCCGCTTCCCCGGTCCGCGACCCTGGAGAACGCCCGTTTCACGTACCGCCAACTGACTCGCATTCGGAACGGTGATCTGTGCATTCGGCGACGGAATGACGGGAACCGTCGTCACCGCCGGGGTGAAACCGGGGATCGACGGAATCGTCGTCGTGGTCGTCGTGGTGGTCGTCGTTGCCGCGGGACTCGTGAGATCCTCGTCGGGCGTCACGCGATTCTCGGTCGGCAGCGACGTCACCGTCGTCGCTCGCCTCGCCGGCTCGGCAATCACCTTGACCGAGAGTGCGTAATCGGGATCGGTGAGCAACATGACGAGCGCGCGATTCGCCGACACCTCCGTCACCTTGCCGACCAGCCCGGCGGCGTTGAGCACGGGCATGCCGACCTTCAAGCCGGCATCGGACCCCTGGTTGATCTCGATCGTCTGACTGACGTTCGACGGCGAATCACCGATGACCTGGGCGGTGACGGAGTTGATACCCGCCAACGTCGGCAGACCGTTCAGCGCGAGCAGCTCCTGGGACAGGCGCACCGACGCAGCTGCCGCGACGGCGGCACCTTCCTGCTGTGCGATCCGTTCCTGAAGGATCTGGTTTTCCGCGACGACGTCGTCGTAGTTGCGGAAGCTTCGCCAGGAATTGACGATCGGACGCGTCACAACCCGCGTGACGCCCTCGACGGGCCGGAAGAACGTACCGAAGGTGTTGCGCACGACTGACGTGCCTCCGCCGGAGATGTCGAGCGTGATGAGGAAGATCGACGTGAGCGCGAGGAGGACGATTGCCCGCGTGCGATTGATGCGAAACTCGGCCACGTTCTGGTTTCCGAACTACTCGAGATCCGTTTGCGCCGTGAGACCCTTCATCGCATCGAGATTCTCCAGTGTCAACCCCCCGCCGATGACGACCGAGAGGAGCGGCTCTGGTGCGATCACCGTGTGAATTCCCGTCTCATGTGTGATCCGCTCGACGAGCCCGGTGAGCAGCGCCCCGCCACCCGACAGGGTGATGCCGTTCGAAATGACGTCGGCGGCGAGTTCCGGCGGTGTTCGCTCGAGAGTCATCTTCACCACATCGACGATCGCCGTGATCGGCTCGTCGATCGCCGCGCGAATCTCGGCCGTTGTGACCTCCTGGGTGCGCGGCAGACCGGTGGACACATCGCGGCCACCGACGTCGGCGGTGAGTTCGCGCTCGAGAGGCCACGCCGAACCGAGTTGGATCTTCACTTCCTCGGCCGTGTTGTCGCCGATGTCGAGGTTGAACTCCTTGCGGAACATCTGCACGATCGCATCGTTGATCTCGTCGCCCGCGACGCGGCACGAACTCGCCGTGACGATTCCACCGAGGGAAATGACGGCCACTTCGGTCGTGCCTCCGCCGATGTCGACGATGAGGTTCGCACTCGGTTCGCTGACGGGCAGGCCCGCCCCGATTGCCGCCGCCATCGGTTCCTCGATGACGTAGACGGGGCGGCGTGCGCCGGCAAATTCGGCGGCATCCTGAACCGCACGTCGCTCGACCCCCGTGATCTCGGAAGGAACGCACACGATCATGCGCGGCTTGCTGAAGCGGCTCGTGTGCACCTGACGGATGAATTCGCGCAGCATCTGCTCGCACAGATCGAAGTCGGCGATGACGCCGTCCTTCAGCGGTCGTACCACCCTGATTCCCTGCGGTGCGCGACCCCACATGCGCTTCGCGTCCCGACCCGTGGCGACGACTTGTCCCGTACGTTGATCGATCGCCACCGTTGACGGCTCGTCGAGAACGATGCCCTCACCTTTGATGTAGACGAGCGTGTTCGCGGTGCCGAGGTCGATCGCAATGTCACGCGACAGCGAGATGGGATTGGTGCCGGCCACCGGATCTCCGCGTTACTTCGTCGGAAAGAAGATAGAGATCTCGCGCTCGGCCGACGCGGCGGAGTCGCTTCCGTGGATGAGGTTCTCCGTCATGATCGTTCCGAGATCCCCGCGGATCGTGCCGGGTGCGGCAGTGCGCGGATTCGTCGCACCCATCATCGCACGCACGATTTCCCAGGTGTCCTGCGGACCCTCGACGACCATCGCCACGACCGGGCCGCGCGCCATGAAGGCGACAAGGTCGGCGTAAAAGGGTTTGCCGACATGCTCCTCGTAATGTCGGGCGAGCGTCGCCGCATCGAGCGTGCGCAATTCCATGGCACCAATGCGCAGGCCCTTGTGCTCGAATCGCGCAACGATCTCACCGACCAGACCCCGCTCGACGGCATCGGGTTTCAGCAGGACGAGGGTGCGGGAAGACATGTAAAGAGGCTACCGCTAGGGCAGCTCACGTCGCAGGAAGGCGCGGGCCGCACCGACGACGTAGAGAGATCCGGCGACGAGGATCGCGTCCTCCGCACGGGCAACGGCCAATGCACGTGTGCACGCGTCTTCGACGGTCGAAACTTCGAGAACTTCGTCGCACTCGAGTTCCCGTGCAATGCGCGCAATGTCCCGTCCGGGTGTGGCTCGCGGCGACGGAGCGGTGCAGCACACGACGAGATCAAAGTCATCGGCACGCAGTGCGCCCAGCAGATCGGCGGCGTTGCGCGACGCGAGGGTGCCGACGACGAGGATGCGACGACCGTCGACCTGGAAGTCGTCGAAGAACACCTCTGCACACGACTCGGCTCCACCGACGTTGTGCGCACCGTCGACGACGACGAGCGGCTGTACGCCGAGCACCTCGAAGCGTCCCGGCATTCGCACCGCACCCATACCAACATCGAGGACCTCGCGGTCGATCTCTGCGTCGAAGAACTCCTCCACTGCAACGAGTGCAGCGACTGCGTTGTCACCTTGGTGACGGCCGTGCAGTGGTACGGCGAGTTCGGTGTACGTGGCTCGCGGTGTGCGCACGTCGACGAGACGACCGCCGACAGCCACCCTGTTGTCGAGCACTTCGAAGTCAACGTCGCGCACGAGTCGCGCACGAGCATCGGGTGCGGATGCGATCGCAACGACGTCGGGGTTCGCATCACCGATGACCACCCGACTGCCCGCCTTCACGATGCCCGCCTTCTCCCGCGCAATGTGCGCAACGGTCGGCCCGGCGAACTCGGTGTGATCGAGCGAGACGTTCGTGAGAACCGCGACGTCGGCATCGACGACGTTCGTCGCGTCCCACCGACCGAGCAGACCGACCTCGACGACGGCGACGTCGACGGCCTCGTCGGCGAACCAGCGAAACGCCGCCGCAGTGAGGATCTCGAAGTAGCTGATCCGTCCTTCGACGTGCGGCTCGAGGTCCGCGACCGCATGCAACATCTCGGCAAGATCGACGTCGTCTATCGGCATTGAGTCGACGCAAATGCGCTCATTCACCCTTTCGAGGTGCGGACTCGTATACGTCCCGACCTTCAGACCGTGGGCGATGAGCAGTCGCGTGATCATCTGCGTCGTCGATCCCTTGCCGTTGGTTCCCGTTACGTGGATGACCCGGTAGGCATGCTGAGGGTCGCCCATCAACTGCATGAGCCGCTCAATGCGGGCCGTCGACGGCGACTCGATCCGTCCGGTCACCTCGTAGGTGGAGTGTTCCTCGAGGAAACGGAAGGCGTCGTCAACGCCGCGCGGTCGGGGCGGAACGGCGCGGCCGGCGTCAGGACGCGGCACGGCGCGGCTTGCTCGCGCGCGGGCCGCGGGCAACGATCGTCGGCGCCACCTTGTCGGTGACGCTGTTGGCGTCGATGATGACCCGTGCGACGTCCGTTCGGCCGGGGATCTCGTACATCGTGTCGAGCAACACCTCTTCGAGGATCGCCCGCAGTCCGCGCGCACCCGTCGAGCGGGCAAGAGCGAGTTCGGCGATCGCATCGAGTGCCTCGGGAGTGACCTGCAACTCGACGTCTTCGAACTCGAAGAACTTCTCGTACTGCTTGAGCAACGAGTTCTTCGGCTCGACGAGGATGCGCACGAGCGCCTCCTTGCTGAGCCCGTGCACCGCGCCGACCATCGGCAGACGCCCGACGAACTCGGGGATCATTCCGAACTTCAGCAGATCTTCAGGTAGGACCTTGGCGAACAATTCGCCGGGATCGCTGTCGGCACGCGACGTGACCGTGGCGTGGAAGCCGACGCCCTTGTGCCCGATGCGCGAGGCGATGATCTGATCGAGTCCGGCGAACGCACCGCCGCAGATGAACAAAACGTTCGTGGTGTCGATCTGGATGAACTCCTGGTGCGGGTGCTTGCGTCCACCCTGCGGAGGAACAGACGCAACGGTTCCTTCGAGGATCTTCAGGAGGGCCTGCTGCACGCCCTCACCCGACACGTCACGCGTGATCGAAGGGTTCTCGCTCTTGCGCGCCACTTTGTCGATCTCGTCGATATAGACGATGCCCATCTCGGCACGCTGCACGTCGAAATCGGCGGCCTGCAACAACTTGAGAAGGATGTTCTCGACGTCCTCACCGACGTATCCCGCCTCGGTGAGTGCGGTTGCATCGGCGATGGCGAACGGCACGTTGAGCATGCGCGCAAGGGTCTGCGCCATGTGGGTCTTTCCGCAGCCCGTCGGGCCGAGGAGGAGAATGTTGCTCTTCTGCAGCTCGACGTCGTCGCGGCGCACACGTCCGGAACGCATGTAGTTGATGCGGCGGTAGTGGTTGAACACCGCAACTGACAGCACCTTCTTCGCCGGTTCCTGTCCCACCACGTAGTCGTCGAGGAAAGCGCGGATTTCCCGCGGATGCGGCACGTGGTCGAGGGTGGGGCCTCGCGAATCCGCGGGCTGTTCCTCGATGATGTCGTTGCAGAGGTCGATGCACTCGTTGCAGATGTACACCGACGGACCGGCGATGAGCTTTTTCACCTGCTTCTGCGTCTTGCCGCAGAAGGAGCACTTCACCAGCTCAGCGGTGTCGCCGAATTTCGCCACACCTATCTCCTAGCGAATCGGTCCGCTGCGGTCAACCAATGTGCGAGAGCTGATGATTTCGTCGATGATTCCGTACTCGAGTGCCTCTTGCGCCTCCATCACGAAGTCGCGGTCGGTGTCCTTGTGGATGCGCTCGACGGCCTGACCCGTGTGCTTGGCGAGGATCTCCTCGAGCAGTTCGCGCATGCGCAGAATCTCGCGTGCCGCGATTTCGAGATCGGTGACCTGCCCGTAGCCCACCTGCCCGTACGGCTGGTGCAGGAGCACCCGGGCGTGCGGCAGTGCGAGTCGCTTACCCTTCGTTCCCGCCGCAAGAAGCACCGCTGCAGCCGAGGCCGCCTGCCCGAGGCAGATGGTCGCGACGTCGTTCTTGATGAACTGCATCGTGTCGTAGATGGCGAAGAGAGCCGTGATATCACCGCCGGGGCTGTTGATGTAGACGTTGATGTCCTTGTCCGGGTTCTCGCTCTCGAGATGGATGAGCTGGGCGCAGATGAGGTTGGCGATGGTGTCGTCGATCGGAGTACCCAGGAAGATGATGTTCTCCTTGAGCAGCCGGCTGTACAGGTCGTACACGCGCTCGCCGCGACTGGTCGTCTCCGTGACGTTCGGTACGTAGTAGTTGCTGAAGTTCATGATGGGTGGGAACCCGCCGTTGTTAGGCGTCGTCGGGCTCGTCACCCACCGTACCGTTGGGCCCCTGTGAAGTGGCGGATTGTCCCGCTGCACCCGTGTCAGCCGACGAATCGATGTCGATTCCCCGCTCGCCGAGCACCTTGTCATTGGCGATGATCGTCCCGTCGGGATCGACGTACTTCACGTTGTGCAACAACCAGTCGAGTGCCTTCGACTTGCGAATTTGTGCCTTCAGGTCGTCGATGGCGTCGTTGCGCTGGTAAAGCTTGCGCACGCGGTTCACTTTCACGTTCGATCGCACAGCGATGCGCTCGAGTTCGACGTCGACGTCGGCATCGTCGGCTTCGAATGACTCGCCGGCGGCAACCGCGCGCAGCGCGCGGTCGACGCGCACGGCCTTTCGTGACTGGTCGCGCAGCTGCTCGACGAAC
>CAZIME010000009.1:22204-43423 GCA_964540395.1 uncultured Bifidobacterium sp. | reverse complement strand
TGGTGCGGGCGTCGGCAAGACCGTGCTCATCACCGAGATGATCAACCGCGTCGCCTCGAAGCACGGTGGTGTGTCGGTGTTTGCCGGCGTCGGTGAGCGCACCCGTGAAGGTACCGACCTGCGCCTGGAAATGGCCGAGTCGGGCGTGTTCGAGAAGGCTGCGCTCGTGTTCGGTCAGATGGACGAGCCGCCGGGAGTCCGCCTGCGCGTCGCCCTGTCGGCACTCACGATGGCGGAGTACTTCCGCGACGTCCAGAACCAGGATGTGCTGTTGTTCATCGACAACATCTTCCGCTTCGTGCAGGCCGGCTCCGAAGTGTCGACCCTGCTCGGTCGCATGCCGTCGGCGGTGGGTTACCAGCCGACGCTCGCCGACGAGATGGGCCAGCTGCAGGAGCGCATCACGTCGACCCGCGGTCGTTCAATCACGTCGCTGCAGGCCGTGTACGTGCCCGCCGACGACTACACCGACCCCGCGCCGTTCACGACCTTTACCTTCCTTGATGCAACGACGGAGTTGTCGCGTCAGATCGCATCGCTGGGTATCTACCCGGCGGTCGACCCGCTGGCGTCGACGTCGACGATCCTTTCGCCGGAAGTCGTCGGTGACCGTCACTACGGCGTGGCCCGTCGCGTGCAGGAAATCCTGCAGCGCTACAAGGAACTCCAGGACATCATCGCGATCCTCGGTCTCGACGAGTTGTCGGAAGAGGACCGTCTCACCGTCGCGCGTGCGCGCAAGGTGCAGCGCTTCCTGTCGCAGCCGTTCTACGTCGCCGAAGTGTTCACCGGCGTGAAGGGCGAGTACGTCCCGATCGCCGAGACGGTGGAGAGCTTCGAAGCGATCGTCAAGGGCGACCTCGACGACGTGCCCGAGCAGGCATTCCTCAACGTCGGTGGCGTCGAGCAGGTCCTGGCGAAGGCCAAGGCGCTGCGCGAGGCCGCGGCCTGATCCGGGACGACGAGTCGATCGCGAGGGTGGTGAACCGTGGCCAGTGATGCAACGATGCGCGTCGAGGTGGTGTCGCCGGAGCGCGTGCTGTTCTCGGGTGACGCACGCCAGGTGATCACCCGCACCGAGTCGGGCGGCGAGATCGCCTTCCTTCCCGGGCACACCTCGTTCCTCGGCACGCTGCTCGAGAACCACACGCGGATCTATCTCGCAGACGGTCGCATCCAGCACGTCGCGGTGCACGGTGGATTCGTCGAGGCGGCGACCGACCACGTGACGATCCTCAGCGACTCGGCCGAGTTGGCCGAGGACATCGACGTCACGCGGGCACGTGCCGCGAAAGAACGTGCCGAGACAGCGCTGCGCGGTGAGCACGACGCCACCGTCGAAGCCGACCTGCGTCGCGCCCACGCCCGGCTCTCCGCCACCGGCGGACTCGCCTGACCACGGGGCGCGGCGTGCGCCAACCGTTCACCCACGCCGTCGTCACCGGAGCCTCGAGCGGGATCGGTGAAGCCCTCGCGCGTCGTCTCGGGCGTGCCGGAATCAGGACGACGATCATCGCGCGACGTCGCGAGCGACTCGACCAACTTGCCGTGGAGTTTCCCAGTCTCCGGCCGCTCGCCGTCGATCTCCAAACCGAGGACGGTGTGCATGCCGTGGAGGAAATCGTGTCGACGGAGACTGACGTCGACCTCGTCGTGAACAACGCCGGCTTCGGAACGTCGGGCCCGTTCGTCGATGCCGACCGTGATCGCCTCGAGCGCGAGATCCGGCTGAACGTCGCCGCGCTGACGCGGATCTCGCACGCCGCCGTCGGTGCGCTGCTCCGTCGTGGCCATGGCCACCTGCTCAACGTCTCGAGCATTGCATCGTTCCAGCCGGGGCCGCACCTCGCCGTCTATGCGGCGACCAAGGCGTACGTCACCAGTCTCTCGACCGCACTCCATGAAGAGGTACGCGGTACCGGAGTGCGGGTGTGCGTGCTGTGTCCGGGACTTACGCGGACCGAGTTCCAGAGCGTGTCACGCGTGTCGGGGGAACCCACCGAGTATCCCGCGTTCATGTGGATGTCTTCCGATGCCGTGGCGCGTGCCGGGTTGCGTGCCGTACGCAGCGGTCGGGCCGTGTGCACGCCCGGTGCCGTGAACAAGGTGTTGTCCGCGGCCACCGATGTTCTGCCGCGGGCCGTCGTGCGGCGCTTGTCCGGTGCAATGATGAAAATGCGCTGATCGCGCGCCGAAGCAGGGAGAATACGCTGACTCGCGTGCGGGGACTTCGTCGGGTTCTCGTGACGTGCATTGCTTCCTGCGCTGCAATCGGTGCACCAGTTCCTACTGTGGCGTTGGTGAACCCGGACGATTCTCCGGCACGGGTCCTGGTGCTCGGCGATTCGGTATTCCACTCGTTCCACCACATCGCGAGCGCGCGCCGGTTGATGAACGCCCAGCAGTCCACTCTGTTCGCAACGCAGACGTGTCAGCGACTCACTTCACCCGGTTGCCATCCGTCGGCACGGCTCAGCACCCTCGATCAATTGCGCAGGTTCGCCGGCAAGTTCACCGACGTTGTCGTCGTCGGCACCGGCTACAACGATCGCATCGGCCCCGATTTCAAAGCGGCTGTGGCGGCAATCACCGGCGAGGCGCGCAAGCAGGGCGTCGACGTGTTGTGGGTGAACTACCGCGAAGTGCGCCACGTGCGCACGAAGGCGCAGGTGATGAACGAACAACTCGAGCGCCTCGACCGCAAGATCGACAATCTTCACGTGGTGGACTGGAACGCCTACAGTGCCGACGGCATTGGGTGGTTTCGCCCCGACCGGCTGCACTTGATCGGGCCGGGAGCGGAGGGGTTAGCCGTATTGCTCAACCGATCGCTCACTGCGCTCTTCGCCACGAGGGATGCGGCACGCGCGGCAGTGCCGGCGGGCTGACCGCGTCTAGCGGAATTCGTCGGAGGAGTACTGACCGATCCGGTCGGCGCGGTGGCGCGTTTCGATGAGTCTGATCGTGCCGCTGCGCGAGCGCATGACAATGCTCTGCGAGCTCGCTCCGTACTCGTCGTAGCGCACGCCGCGCAGGAGATCACCGTCGGTGACGCCCGTAGCCGCAAAGAAGGTGTCGTCGCCGCGAATGAGGTCGTCGCTCGTGAGTACGCGGGACATGTCGATTCCCTCCGCCTTGGCGAGGGCGATCTCGCCGTCGTTGCGCGCCCACAGGCGTCCCTGGATCTCGCCGCCGAGTGCCTTGATCGCCGCGGCTGCGGTGACACCCTCGGGTGTTCCGCCGATGCCGAGCAGTGCGTCGACTCCCGTACCCGGCCAAGCGGCAGCGATCGCACCGTAGATGTCGCCGTCGGAGATGAGTTTGATGCGACAGCCGGCCTCGCGCACCTCTGCGATGAGAGCATCGTGACGCGGCCGCTCGAGAATGATCACCGTCACCTCGTGCAAGGCCTTGTGCTTCGCCTTGGCGATTGCTTCGAGGTTGTCGGTGACGGAGCGACGGATGTCGATGACGTCGCGCGCAGCCGGTCCGACCGCGATCTTCTCCATGTACACGAAGGGTCCGGGATTGAACATCGCGCCACGTTCGGCGACGGCAATGACCGCCATCGCGTTGCCGCGACCGAGCGAGGTGAGCGTGGTGCCGTCAATCGGGTCGACGGCGACGTCCGTGACCGGTGCATTACCGTTGCCGACCCTTTCGCCGTTGTACAGCATCGGCGCCTCGTCCTTTTCGCCCTCGCCGATGACCACGACGCCGTCCATGTTCACCGTGTCGAGCAGGTTGCGCATCGCGTCGACTGCGGCCCCGTCGGCGGCATTCTTGTCACCGCGCCCGACCCATCGGGCGGCGGCGAGCGCGGCGGATTCGGTGACGCGCACCAGTTCCATAGCAAGATTTCGATCGGGCTTGTGCGACAACGGCATCCGTCCCCACGATAATCCACCGCCGCCGGGCCGCCGAACGGGGTAGCGTGCGGCGCATGAGCGGGAATCACGACGAATCGTTCGACGGCGATCGGTCCGAGTTGGGTGCCGATGATGACCGTTCCGCGTTGAATGCCCGGTTCGAGTTCGGCGAGTGGGGGACCGACGAAAGAGTCGAACTCGTCGAGGAACTCATCGCAGCGGGAATTCGTCACGACTGGGAGGGCGACGAACTCGTCGTGATGAGCGCCGACACCGAAGCGGTCGAGGCGATTCTCGACCGCTTCGAAGAGGACGACGTCGACGAGGAGGAATTCGACGTCGACGACTGGAGCGACGACGAGCGCCGTGAATTCGCCGCCATCCTCGTCGCCCGCGGAATCGTCCACCGGTTCGACGACGATGCGCTCATCGTCGGCATCGATGACGCCGACGCCGTCGAGGAACTGCTCGATCAGTTCGACTGACTCGCCGGTGCATCGATAGCGTCCCCCGAGTGAACGCTGCCGACGCGCCGTTGGCCGAAGTCGAGGTGTACCACTCGCGAGTGAGTGCACCGACGCGTCGCCTCGCCCTCGGAAACCTGCATCTTCCCGTCGAGCCGGCGCCCGGTCTTGGTGGCATCCTGCTCGGCGGCATCGTTGCCACGCATCTCGGCGAGATCGACGAAGACGTCGTACCCGACATCCATCGTCTCCTCACCCAGGTTGAGCGCAACGAACGGGTCGTCCAGCCGCGCCTGCGCCACCGCTATCAGGTCGACCGTCACGGGTTGTCCCGCAGCGTGCACAGACTCGTGCCCGATTCCGGGTCGATGCGCTACGACTTCGACGTAAAGGGTTCCGCTCTGCAACAGGTGCTCGGGGCGTTGTACTGCCTCGAGCGACTCGATGTGCCCACCCGCCAGGCGCTCGCACCCGTGGTGCGACGGGCGATGCGATGGCGTGGCCCGTTCGATGCACAGTTCCTCGCGTATCTCGCGGGGAGTGCCGCAACCTCACTCTCGGCGCTCGGCGATCCGCGTGCATGGGCGCTCGAAATCCTCGGCTTCCCGCCGGGAACGGTGAGTCCGTCGCGACGTGAAGTGCAGCGCAGATATCGCGACGGACTGCGCAACGTTCATCCCGATCACGGCGGAAAAGCGAGCGAGGCGAGCGGGGCGATCGAACGTCTCGGGGAAGCCCGCCGCGTCCTGCTCGAGACGTAAGGTTCCGGCCACGAGTCCCGGGTCGAGTGCACGATCTTCCGTGTCGGCGCGCGGCGTCGTTCTCTTTCCCGGATCGGGGAGCAACGCGGATCATCCGTCGCTGCTCGCTGTCGAGCGGGCTCTCGGGGGTGTCACGGTGCGTCGTCGCGACTTCCCGTACAGGTTGGCGGGAAAGAAGTTTCCCGACGGGGGCGAGATTCTCGTTGCGTGCGTGCGCGAGGCGGTCGCCGATCTCGCGCGCGACCTCGACTGTGACACGACGGAGATCGTCATCGGCGGACGCTCCATGGGTGGCCGGATGTGCACGCTCGCCGCAGCGGGATTCTCCGGCGCGCGAAACGAGAGCGAACCGACGCAGCCGCCTTTGCGCGTCGCCGGTGTGATGGCGATTGCTTATCCGCTGCACCCGCCCGGAAAACCCGACGTACTCAGGGTTACTCATTTCACCCGGCTCGCGACGCCGACGCTGTTCGTGTCGGGAACACGCGACGAGTTCGCCACCCCCGACGAGCTCACGGCGTGGACCGCTCGGATTCCCGGCGCAGTCGACCACCGCTGGATCGACGGGGCCCGCCACGACCTGCGCAACCGCGACGACGATGTGGCGCAACTCTGTGCCGGGTGGGTGGAGGCGCTCGCTCACTAGCGTCGCTGTGGTGCGCGGCGCCGGAACCCTCATCAACGTCGCCCTGATCGTCGGGGGGAGCGTGCTCGGTCTGGGTGTCGGGCACCGCGTTCCCGAGCGCGCGCGCACGACGCTGCTTCAGGTGCTCTCCTTCGTCACCATCGTCATCGGAGTCTCGGATGCGATGGACACCCGCAACATCGTGTTCCCGCTCGTCGGCATGGCGCTCGGTGCCCTCATCGGTGAAGCGCTCGGGCTCGAGGAACGCGTAGCCGCGCTCGGTGCGTGGTTGGAACGCAAGGTGCCGGCACGTGATCCCGCGGGACGCTCGGCCGACAACACTGCGCGCTTCGTCACGGGTTTCGTCACGGCATCGGCTCTCTACTGCATCGGCCCGATGACGATTCTCGGCGCTTTGCAGGACGCGACGGGTGAGACGCCACAGATCTACATCATCAAGGGACTTCTCGACGGATTTGTGTCGATCATGTTCGCCGCCACGTGGGGCTTCGGTGTCGCGTTCAGTGCGATCCCCGTACTCTTCGTGCAGGGTGGTCTCACCCTGCTCGGGAGCGGTATCGACGCCGTACTCGACGATCGAATGCGCACCGAATTGTTCGCTGCCGGTGGTCTCGCACTCATCGGGATTGGGTTGAACACCGCAGGAATCACCAAGGTGCGACTCGTATCGCTTCTGCCGGGGCTCGTGCTCACGCCCGCGCTCGTCGCCGTCTTCGCCCGCTGAGCGTCGGTTTCGCTACGGTACGAGCGTGCTGCTCGCGACATGGAACGTCAATTCGCTGAAGGCCCGTTTCGCCCGTGTGAGTGAATGGATCGCCGACGTGCAACCGGATGTACTCATGATCCAGGAAACGAAGATGGCGGACACGGCGTTCCCTGCAGATTCCTTCGCCACGCTCGGCTACGAATCGGTGCACTTCGGTGAGGGGCGCTGGAACGGAGTGGCGATCCTGTCGCGTGTCGGGCTCGAGACGCCGCGGACGAACTTCGTCGTCGGCGAACCGGATTCGCAGGCCCGCATCGTGTCGGCGGTGTGCGGTGGGATCACCGTCGTGTGCGTCTACGTGCCGAACGGACGTGCACTCGACGACGATCATTACCTGTACAAGTTGCGCTTCATGGGGCAACTTCGCGATCACGTCGCCGCACTTGCCGATCCGGGCGCCGACCTCGTCCTCGGCGGCGACTTCAATGTCGCGCCGACCGATGCCGACGTGTGGGACCCCGCCGCGCTCGAGGGCCAGACCCATGTGAGCGCACCCGAGCGGGAGGCCCTCGGACGGATCCTCGACTGGGGCATGCGCGACGTCGTTCGGGAAGCGCATCCGCAGCCGGGCTTGTATTCGTGGTGGGACTACCGAAACGGCTCGTTCCACCGCGGTTGGGGGATGCGCATCGATCTACTGCTTGCCAGCGAGTCCGTCGCGGCACGAACGACGTGGACGGCGATCGACCGCAACGCGCGCAAGGGTGAGCAACCGAGCGACCATGCTCCCGTCCTCATGGACGTTGCGGCGCGATGACGAATGCGACCCCGGGTTCCGTGCCCGGATTCGATGCCTTCGCGACGTTTCACCGTCCGCCCGACGAGCTGTCACCGCTCGAGTCCGAACTCGAGGCACTCGCACGGGTGACGCGAGTTTTGCTCGCCGAGATCATCACGTCGGTGGCCGATCCCGCCGACATCCGTCGCGCGACGCAGTCCGTTGCCGATGCCGTTGATCTGCTCGAAGGCGCGGCACATCGCGAGCCGCGCAGTGTCGCCGACGAGGAGATGTCACCGCGCACGAGCCAGTTCACGTTGCGCAGCCCGCTCGTCGGACGGATCAACCCGATGTCACCGCCGATGGACGTCGTCATCAACGGATCCGGGATGACGGCGGAGATCGTCGGGCGCGTGACGTACCCGATTCAGTTCGAGGGACCGCCGGGGTGCGTGCACGGAGGGTTTCTTGCGATGGCGTTCGACGAACTGCTCGGCTACGCCCAGGCGGAAAGTGGCAACCCCGGAATGACAGCGCACATCGAGGTCGATTTCCGCGCTCCCTCGCCGCTCGGCACCGAGCTCGTGTTCCGCGCGCGCTGTGATCGTGTCGAGGGGCGCAAGATCCACGTGTCGGCCGATCTGCACCACGGCGACACGTTGTGCGCGCAGGCACGTGCGATCTTCATTTCGATGCGCCCAGAAGTGTTCGAGCAACTCATGGCATTGCGCGAGTCACGTCGCTCCGGCAACCCGGACTGACCCGTCAAGTAGTGGGCACCGGCCGCGCCTCGGCGCGGTATCGGCTACGAACTCGAGACTTCGCTCGGGCGGTACTTTGCGCCGCGGATGCCGATCGGCGCCGCAACGGTGAAGCCGAGAACGTGACGATCTTCCTCGCTCTCACCGCCCCAGTAGCCGTATTCGCGATTGTTGCGCGCGAACTCGCGGCACTCCGCGCTGACCATGCAGCCGTCGCAGAGAGACTTCGCCTTTGCCTCGCGGCGGGCACGGGCCTGGGGGCGCTCCGCCTTCGGGGCGAAAAAGAGATACGTCTTGCCCTTGCAGTTCGCGAACTGGGTCCAGTCGATGAGTGAACCGATCGGCCCGACAACGTCGAGATCGTCCCGGACAGGGTCGCGGTCGTCATCTCTGTCGTTCGGGCTGGCCGGTGAACGCTCGATGAGTGACATCTCTGTTCTCGTTTCTGTTGGGGGTGGCACAGCCCCAGCCCGGGCATCTGGGAGGGGGGATCACCGGGCTGGGGGAGACTGTGCTCGCATTTAACACTAAACGATCGGCGGCGCCTTGTCAAGATCTTCCGGAGGTGGAAAGACCCACAGGGCCGAACGTCACACCCCGGCGGAGCCGGCGTGTCGCGTGGCGCGGCCTAGAGCAGCTCGGCCGCGAGGCTTGCGACCTCGCTGCGTTCGCACGCGGCAAGAGTCACATGACCGAAGCACCCCTGCCCCGCAAATGCGCTGATGAGCACGGCGAGGGCATTGTTCGACTCACCCATGTACGGCGCGTCAATCTGGCTCGTGTCGCCGGTGAAGACGACCTTTGTTCCCTCGCCGATGCGCGTGAGAATCGTCTTCAACGTCGTTGGCTCGAGGTTCTGTGCCTCGTCGACGACGACGAACTGTCCTTGTAGGGACCGACCGCGCAGGAACGTGACGCTCTCGAGAGTGAGCTGGCCGCGATGTGTGAGGTCGTCGATGAGGCCGCGTGCCGTGCGACTCGAGCGCTCCTCGCTCAGTGCGACGATCGCATCGTGGATCGCCGACATCCACGGGTCGAGCTTCTCGTCGAGCCCGCCGGGAAGGAAGCCGACGTCGGCACGCCCGACGGGTACGAGCGGGCGGTATACGGCAAGTCGTTCGTACTGCCGACGTTCGACGACTTGTTCGAGCCCGGCGGCGATGGCCGCCACCGTCTTGCCCGTGCCGGCGCGACCGTCGAGGGCGATGACGGCGATATCGGGATCGAGGAGCAGTTCGAGGGCGAATCGCTGTTCCTTGTTGCGGGCGCGCAGGCCCCAGGCAGTGGGTGCCTGGGAGTCGAGGAGGTGGAGCTCGCCGTCGACGCAACGGGTGAGTGCCGACTGGGAGCCGCTGCGCAGGATGGCGAAGTTGTTGTCGTAGAGGCCCTCCGCTCCGGGCACGTCGAGCTGGGCGATGGTTCCACCGCGGTACAGGTCGTCGAGCAAGTCGGGGCCACACTCGAGTGTGATCCACCCCATCGCCCGGTCGGTGGGAGCTCCGGTGACCGGATGGTGTTCGTCGGCGGTGAGACCGAGGTGCGCCGCCTTGATGCGCAATGCGGCATCGTTCGACACGAGGGTCGTGCTCGCCGTTGCACCGTTGCTCAATGCTGCGCCGATGATCCGGTTGTCCGCAACGTTCGGATCGAGTCCGTGATCGGTGAGTACGTCGTGGGCAATTCCGTTCACTTGGATGTGCACCGTCGCGCCGGTGTGGTCGCCGGGAAGCGGCATCGGTTCGGCCAGCGAACCCCCCGCCTGGCGGCGCAATTCCTCAATGTTTCTCAGGGCGCTTCGCGCAGAGCGCCCGACGTCGTCCATGCGCGATTTCAGTCCGTCGAGTTCCTCGACGACGGTGAGCGGAATGACGACGGCGCAACCGGGGAACGCACGCAGCGACGTCGGATCGGCGATGAGCACCGAGGTGTCGAGTACGACGCACTCGCGAGCCGCGATGCGGTGGATGTGTGCGTCACTTTCGGCGACGTCGTCGCTCGCATCGTCGACGCCGGTGTCATGCGTAGTCGCATCGTCATGCGACGCGATCCGGGTGTCAACGATTCGCAGTGGCTGTGCAGACAACGATCGTCAGCATGGCACCGCCCCCCGCCGCGGTGGTGGATGGCGAACGAAAAATGAGATTCGGCGCACAAAAATCCCCGCTCCGCGGATATTTTTTTCGGGAGGTTCGCGCTGGGCGTCGGAGCCGACCTGCAAGCGCAACGTCACCGACGCGCACACGCGTCCGACGATGCGTCTGCGATTACGCGACGCGTCCGACGAAATGATGCAGTGCGAAACGATGCAGTGACGACTTCGGCACTCACGTCGACCGGCGGCAGCGGCTGGGGCCCTTGTGCCGCATGGGTTTGGCCGGATCGTGTCGCGTGCCCCGACTTTTGGCAGCGACTCTGCGTCGCGTGTGGACCACGATGATTTTCCGACGAATTGGGATTCGTCGGACGATCAACGATGCGTCGACGGCTGTGTGACGGCGTCGTGTGCATGCCGCGACGCCGCGACGCATCGACGGCCGTGCCGACGGTCAAATGCTTGCATTGCGCGGCGAAGTGCGATCAGATTGACGTTCACGGAACTCCGATTCCGAGAAAGCAAGGAAAGATAATGACCAAGCAGGAACTCATCGACGCAGTGTCGGAGAAGGCTGGAGTGTCGAAGGCAGATGCCGATCGCACCATCCAGGCGTTCTTCGATCTGGTAGTGGCTTCTGCGAAGAAGGGCGACAAGGTGTCGTGGCCGGGCTTCGGCTCGTTCAGCACGTCGAGTCGCAAGGCGCGAGTTGGACGTAACCCGCAAACGGGTGAAGCAGTCCAGATCGCGGCTTCCACCGCGATGAAGTTCAGCCCCAGCTCCACGCTGAAGGCCGAACTGAATCCAAACCGCAAGTAATTCCAACACTCCAAGGAGAAACAGAAATGGCTGCAAAGAAGCGCAAGAAGGCTGCAAAGAAGGCCCCTAAGAAGGCTGCAAAGAAGGCCCCGAAGAAGGCCGCGAAGAAGGGCAAGAAGGCTGCCCCGAAGCGTCGCCGTCGTAAGAAGGCCGCCGCCAAGAAATAACGACTCTCGCCTTCGGGCGAAGTCGTATTTCGGTTCGGAGTACCAAATAGCCGGGGGGCGAAAGCCCCTCGGCTATTTCTTTTGTCCCGGCGTCCTTCGTGTCGGCGCCCAATCGTGGCCATCCGTGCGATCGTTCGCGGCGAGCATCCGCGCGTAATCGGCGGCGTCGTCGACGTCGTGGGACAACTCGACATGGTGCAGTGAGTCGACCTTCATCCCGAGGCGACGCGCCTCGGCGACGTGCCGGGCACGGCTGTCGGGGCCGAATGCGAAGGAGAACGGGGCACCGGCGGGAACGACGATCACGTTCGTGCCGGTTCCGTGGTGATCGGTGACGACGACGACGTCGGCCGAGTGGGAAACGACCTCGCCGATGCTGCGGGCACGGGGCAGGTCGGCGTGAACGATCGCGACACGGGCGAGACCCCGGCGACGGGCCTCGTCTCGACCGTCCTCGGCGGCGCCGTTGAGCCCCGGCCGGTGCTGGCGCCAGACGTCGACACCCAGGGAACGGGCCCACTCGACGACGTCGTCGGAGTCGGTGACGACGAGAACCGGGTAGCCGTGCGCAGCCCGCACGACGCGACGTGCGCAATGTCGCGCGAAGAGATCGCGGTCCACGGGCGACAGGGTGTCGTCGAGGCGCGATTTGGCGGCGCTGAAATCCTTCACCGGGATGACGACGAGCGTGTCGCCCCCGACGTCCGTGATCGACACGCGTTGAGCCTACGATTTCGGGCGTGCACGCCACCTTCGCCCGCGTTGCCGTCATCGGCGCGGGAACGTGGGGCACGACGCTTGCGTCCCTCGTCGCCAACAATGCGCCGACCGTGTTATGGGCGCGCCGCGACGAGCTCGTCGGGGAGATGCGCCGCACGAGGCGCAACGAGACATACCTGCCGGGAATCGATCTGCACCCCGAACTGCGGTTCTCGTCCGACTTTGCCGACACCCTCGCCGATGCCGACGCGGTCGTCGTCGCGGTGCCGTCCGGGGGATTCCGCGACGTCGTGCGCGTCATGGCGCCGTACGTCGGACACGACGTTCCGCTCGTCAGCGTGACCAAGGGGCTGGAGCGGGGCACGGGTCGACGCATGAGTGAGGTACTCGTCGAGGTTCTGCCCGATCGTCCGGTCGCCGCGCTGTCCGGTCCGAACCTTGCCCGCGAGATCGCCGAAGGTCAGCCCGCCGCGAGCGTCGTTGCCTGCGCCGACGACGAAGTCGCGCGCCGACTGCAGGCCCTCTTTGCGCGGCCGACGTTCCGCGTGTACACGAACGACGACCTCGTCGGATGTGAGATCGGCGGGGTCGTGAAGAACGTGCTCGCCATTGCGACCGGAATCGCTCACGGCATGGGTTTCGGTGACAACACCCGTGCCACGCTCATCACCCGTGGACTCGCCGAGATGAGCCGCCTGGGGGTCGCGCTCGGGGCCGATGTCCTCACGTTCTCGGGACTCGCCGGAGTCGGCGACGTCGTCGCGACGTGTTCGTCGATGCAGAGTCGAAACACGAAAGTTGGCGTGCGCCTCGGTGAGGGTGCGTCGTTGTCCGACGCGATCGCCTCGACCGGTCTGATGGTCGCCGAGGGCGTGCGCAGTGCGGCGGCAATCGTCGCGCTGGGCCGCAAGGTCGCCGTCGAACTGCCCATTTGCGAGGCGGTCGCCGACGTATGCGACGGCCGCGTCGTGGCGAGTGAGGCGATGATCCGCCTGATGACCCGCGCGATCAAATCGGAACGGAGCTGATCGGTGCGGACCGGTCGCTTGTTCGGGCGTCGGCGCAGCTCCGGTGATGCTCGCGATCATCACGACCATGATCATCACGACCATGATCATCACGGTCATGATCACCACGACTGCGTCCACGAAAGCGAACACGGCATTCGGCTCGGTGTGCGCGGTGTCGGGAATGCGTCGGGCGGCGGTGCCGTCGTCGCCGCGGACACGTCGATTCATGTCGACGACGAGGCACGACCGCTGCGCTGGTTCGTCATGTCCGAGGAGCGGTTGCACGTCCCGGCGACCGAACCGAGTCTCCGGGTGACGTGTGCCGACGGTGCGCCCGTCGTCACGCAGCGCATTGCTCTGCCGGGCGGCGATGCGTCGCTCACGTCCTGGATGGTCGCCGACGACGGCGGCACGCTCGTGCTCGAGTTCGTCAACGAATCACCGCGTGCGTGTGCGCTCATCATCGACGGTCCGGCGACGCGCGCCGGCCAGCAACCCCGGTCCGTGGACGCCGTGCCCGCGGTGCCGGCATCGGCACGGTCGTACTCGGTCGGTCACCGTGCCACGCTGCGCCTCGCCGTCGGACGCGGCACGACGGATCCGGGGCGTCTTGCCGATGCCGATCGCGTCGCATCGGGCTGGATCGCGGCGAGCGACGCCGCGAGTCGCATCGACATACCCGCGACGACGTACGCAGCGGCGCTCGTTGCGGCGCGTGCGCGGATCGCCGTCGCGCATGGTCACGAGTGGGACGAACTGCTCGAAGTCGCCCCCGATCTCGCCGTGCTCGGTCTTGCCGAGAGAACGCGAATGGGGGAGTCACTCGACGAGTGGATCGCTCCGGTTGCCGATGCCGTGGCGCGTATCGGTCGCACGATGCGCTCGACGCAGGGTCCGCACGGGCGCGCACACCGCGCGCTGCAGCAGGCCGCCTTTGCACTGCGGGCGTCGAACGAGGAGCGGGCCGCACTCGACGCGGCACAACTGTGGGCGCGGCTCGCGACAACCGCCGTCGCGCCGGTTCCGCCCGATCCGCTCGCCGGCCACGATCTCACCACTCCGCAGCGATTCGACCTCGTCACCGCGATCGACGTCGCTGCGGGTGTCGAACAGCGCTGCGTGCGTGCGGTGTCGGCCGACGAGTCGGGAGGTGCGACGATCGAACTCTTCGCGCCCGGTTTCCCGGCCTCCTGGCGCGGAGTCGACGGCAACGTCGAGAGTGTCTGCGCGGGTCCGCGACACACGTTGTCGTTCGCAATGCGCTGGCACGGGGAGCGTCTCGCCGTCTTGTGGGAGAGCACGGGACCCGCGCCCGTGACGATCGTGGCGCCGCGTCTCGATCCGACGTGGACGGTCACCGGTACCCGCGGTGATGCATTGCTCTCCGTCGCCTTTGCGTCGTGACGACGCGACGACTGCCCTCTCTCGATGTCGAGATCGGTGTCGGCCACGGCGCTGGACGCATCGTGTGCGGCATCGACGAGGTCGGCAAGGGCTCGTGGGCCGGTCCGCTCGTCATCGGCGTCGCCGTGCTGCGCACCGACGTGACTGCATCGGACGTTCCCGCGCGCGACTCGAAATCGTTGAGCGAAAAGAGGCGCGAGGCGGCATTCGACACGGTGGCCGGCGCGTGCAGCGCCTGGAGTCTCGGACTTGCGTCGGCCCGCGAATGCGACGAACTCGGAATGAGTGCCGCCCAGAAACTCGCCACGTCTCGGGCGCTCGACGAACTCTCCGGCCGCGGCTGCACGCCGCACGTCGCGCTCGTCGACGGCCGCTGGGACTTCGTCACGCCCCTCGTCCCGGAGGTGCACATGTTCGTCGGCGGTGAATCGACGTCGCTGTCGATCGCAGCCGCCTCGATCCTGGCGAAAGTGTCACGGGATCGGATGATGCGCCGTCTCGCCGACGACCTGCCCCATTGGTCCTTCGCGACCAACAAGGGCTATTCGTGTCCGAAGCACGTGGCGGGACTGCTCGCCCACGGCGTGTCACGCGAGCACCGCGTGTCGTGGGGTTACATGGAACGCCTCGGAATTCCGCGCAACGTGCGGTGACGCGCGAATCAGCTCGACTGCTGAGTGCCGACCTTCAGGTCCCTGAACGGAGACGTCGAATCGATGCCCGTTTCCTTCGGTAGACCGAGAACGCGCTCGGCGACGATGTTGCGCATCACCTCGTCGGAGCCACCGGCGATGCGCAGACCAGGGGCGCCGAGCAGGTACGCGCTCCATGCCCACGTGCCCCACTCGCCACCGTCGGCCTGCAGGCGCGGTCCGGCGACGTGGCTGACGAGTTCGATGATTCGACGCTGATTCTCGACGAGGGCCATCTTCGAGATCGACATCTCGGGGCCCGGTGTCTGTCCGGCGCGAAGCTTGTCGAGGGCGCGCTTGTTCGTGTACGCCGCCACCTTGTTGTGCACGTAGAGATCGGCGAGCATGTCGCGAACGACGGGATCGCGGTCACGACCGAAGTGCCGAACCATTCCGAGCACCCGGGCGAACATCGACACGTCCCCGCCGCCCAGCGAACCGATCGCGGCACGCTCGTTCATCAACGTCGTGAGCGCAACGCCCCACCCGGCGTTGACGTCGCCGAGTCGGCACCAGTCGGGTATGCGCACCTCGTTGAAGAACACCTCGTTGAACGAGGCACCACCCGTCATCTGGCGCAACGGTCGGATCTCGACTCCCGGAGCCCGCATGTCGACGACGAATGCGGTGATGCCTTTGTGCTTGGGCAGGGATACGTCGCTGCGGCAGACGATTTCACCGATGTCGCTGAACTGCGCACCCGACGTCCACACCTTCTGTCCGCTGATCACCCACTCGTCACCGTCGCGCTCGGCCTTCGTTTGCAGCGATGCGAGGTCGCTGCCCGCACCAGGCTCGGAAAAGAGTTGGCAGCCGATGATGTCGGCGCGCCACATGGCGCGCAGGTACGTCTCCTTGGCGCGTTGGGTACCGTGGGCGAGGATCGTCGGTGCGACCATGCCGAGTCCGATGGTGAAGATCCCCTGCGCGGGGGTGCGGTAACGAGATTCGAGGGCGTTCCATGCGCGTTCGTATGCGCCGGAGAGTCCGGCTCCGCCGAATTCCGTGGGTCCGGTGATCCAGCCGAAGCCGGCGTCGAACTTCGCCGTCCGCCAGCGTCGTGCCTCGGCGACGACACGTTCCTCCTCCTCGCGGTCGCGTTCCTCGAACATCGCGACGTTGTCGGAGCCCTCGCCCCACACGAAGGCACGGGTCGCTTCCTTGCGCGGCACGTGTGCGTCGAGGAACGCCGTCGCGGCTGCACTGAACTCGTCGAGCGACGGCACGTGCGTCATGGCGACAGGGTAGTGCGACGGGTGCGGGCGCACGGCGGGAACTGCGGTACGCTCGCCGCGTGGGTCAACCAGTTGCCGTCACTCTCCGTCCGACCGCGACACCCGGACGGGTGCGCTTCGATCTCAATCGCTCGCTTACCGGGATGGGACACGAGCGTTACGCATCGCTCGCCGAGGCCCGGGGCATGACCCCCGGCGCCGAATTGGCTCGCCGACTCTTCGCCAAGGGCGCCGTACGCGCCGTCCACGTGTATTCGAACACCGTGACGGTCGATCTCGCGCCGGGCGTCGATGCGACGAGCCTCATTTCCGTCGTCGAGGAGCTGTACCGCCATTGGCAGCCGGGAATGGTGCCGACGGTCGGCTGATTTTTGCCCGCTCCGTCGGGCGCGCGCCCGGTGCCGGGGGAACAATCGATGGAGTGCCGACGACGACGCTCACCCTCCACGAGGTGGCGGCCGAACTCAACGTCCACTACATGACGGTGTACCGATCGGTGCGTATGGGTCGCCTGCGTGCACACCGCGACGGTGGCGAATGGCGGGTGACCCGGGCCGATCTCGGGGAGTTCCTTGCCGAGCGGGATCGCGACGCCGTTCAGGCCGGTGCGGTGCCGCGAGCGAAGCGAGGCGGGCGCGCCAAGGCTCGCTGGGCGGAGCGTCTCGAGACGCGACTCGTCGCCGGTGACGAGTCAGCGGCACAGGGTGTCCTCGACGACGCCCTTGCGAGCGGTCACGACTTGTTCTCCCTGTACGCCGAGGTCGTGTCACCGGCAATGCGTTCGATCGGTGAGCGCTGGGCGCGCGGCGAGCTCGCGATCCATGAGGAGCACCGGGCGAGCAACATCGTCGCCCGGCTGATGGGTCGCACGAGTCCGCGTTTCGCTCATCGCGGCACCTCGCGAGGAACCATCGTCATCGGCGCGCCGGCGGGTGAGCATCACAGTTTGATGATCACGATGGTCGCCGACTTGCTCCGCTGTGGCGGCTTCGGTGTCTCGGATATCGGAGCCGACGTTCCTGCCGAGTCGTTCGCCCGCGCAATTGCGGGTATCGACGACCTCGTCGCCGTCTGCATTGGTGTCACGGTCGCTGACGCTCTCGACAATGCCCGTGCCGCCGTTGCCGCGGTACGTGCGATGACGGATGTGCCGTGCTTCGTCGGCGGAGCAGCCGTCGTCTCCGACGAGTTGGCGGCCGAACTCGGTGCCGACGCGCGCATCGACGACGTTCGCGCGCTCATCGAACGACTGCAGCAACGCCGCGGCTGATCCGTCGGAACCGACGCGCACGCGCCGGTTTTGTACACTGATCTCGATGGCCGCACCGAAGTACGCCCCCGTCACTCCCGCCGACGAACCTCGCGCGTACTCGTCACCCGACTTCGTGCCGGGGCCGTGGACGAACGATCGACCCGCTGCGATCCGCACGCGCCAGCCGCACGGTGAACGACTCGGGCATCCCGGCCCCGACCAGGGGTACGTCTACCTGCTCGCCGAGCGTCTGCGTCCGCGGATCGTCGTCAGCGACGGTGAGTCGGTTGACGATGCCGTGCAGGGATGCATCGGTATCGCACTGCGCCGCGCCGCACATTACGGTCGCGCCCCCGTCATTCACGACATGACGATCGCATTGACGATTTGGGGTTACTTGCTCGCCGTACCGCCCGCCGACCTCGTCGCGGTGCGGCGTGAATTGTTCGAAGGTGTCGCCAACGTCGTGCACCACTACGCCGAGGCGCGCCGCATCGTCGACATGGTGCCGCAGTCGACCATCCTCATGACGCCCGATGCCGTTGCCAAGGCGATGCCGGGGTCGTGGCGCGCTCTCACCGGCGCTTAATCAACGAACATCGAGCGCAAACCGCTCGAGATCGGCGAGCGAGACGAACTCGAGTGTGAGGGCGTGGGTTGCCGCGAGTCGGACGTGTGGAGCCTTGCCGGCTTCGAATGCTTCCTGCCAGCGCGCCGCACACAGGCACCACTGATCGCCCGGTCGCAGGCCGGGAAACCCGTACTGCGGCATCGGGGTCGACAGATCGTTGCCCACTGATTTCGAGAATTCGAGAAACTCGGCCGTCATCACCGCGCACACGGTATGCACGCCGGTGTCGCTGCCATCGGTCTCGCAGCAGCCGTTGCGGAACCATCCCGTCATCGGGTCGGTGCTGCACGCGATGAGCGGCTCGCCGTAGACGTTCGCCTGGCGGGTCACGAGACGTTCACTCCGACGACGCTGCCGACGGCGAACGTAACGGTGACTGCGATGACGAGAACCGCGACCTGTCGCAATGCACTGCGCACGACGGATCGGTGAGCCTGGCGGCCGATGATGCCCCCCGCAATCGCCGCCGCCGAAAGCCCGATGGCGATTGACGCGATGCGTGCGCCGTTGCCGCCGCCAACCATCCACGGGATGATCGGAAGGAATGCACCGAGAAGGAAGGTGACGAGTGAAATCGCCGCGACCGAGACTGGGTTCGGCAACTGAGTCGGGTCGATGCCGAACTCCTCGCGGGTGTGAACGAGAAGGGCTCGTTGCGGGTCCTGCATGACCTCGTTGGCGGCCTTCGTCGCCTGTTCCTTCGACATGCCGTGGGCGCGGTAGATGCCGATGAGTTCGGTCGTTTCAGCCCCGGTGTTGTGCAGCAGTTCGCGAAGTTCCAGCGCAGTTTCGCGGCGAACGAGGTCGTTCTGCGCACGCACCGACACCCACTCGCCGACGGACATCGATGCCGCTCCGGCGACGGCCGAGGCGATGCCGGCGAGGCGCACGACACCGGGACCGACTCCGCTGGCGGCGAAACCGATGATCATCGACACGTTCGTAACGAGGCCGTCACTGAAACCGAACACCCCGGCGCGCGCAGAGCCGCCGGCAAGAGCGCGGTGACCCGGGTCGTCGTGGCTTTCGGCGGATGCGGGTTCGGGAAGCGAGGTGTCGCGGGCCATGAACTCAACCTACCTCTCGGTATTCGCGTCGGTAGTCTGCGTGCGCGATGTCCGTGACGCCCCGATATCGCTTCGCACCGTCACCGACGGGTTACTTC
Organism: uncultured Bifidobacterium sp.; assembly: GCA_964540395.1. GTDB lineage: Bacteria > Actinomycetota > Acidimicrobiia > Acidimicrobiales > Ilumatobacteraceae > F1-60-MAGs027. Next base: position 24,251 of record CAZIME010000009.1, on the reverse strand, counting down.
CACGTCGGCGGTGCGCGCACCGCGCTGTACAACTGGATTCTCGCGCGGCGCAGCGGAGGTATTTTCGTTCTGCGCATCGAGGACACGGACGAATCACGCAACGAACCGCAGTGGACGCAGGGAATCATCGATGCACTCGCATGGATCGGCATCTCCGGTGACGACCCGCACTTCGAAGGGCCGTACTTCCAGTCGGCGAACGCGGCGGCACACGTTGCCGCCGCCCAGCGTCTCTTCGAATCAGGGATGGCGTATTACTGCGACTTGACGGGTGAACAGGTCCAGGAGCGGGCAAAGACACTCGGCGTACCCGGCTACGACGGCTATTCGCGAGATCGGGGACTCGAACCCGGACCCGGTCGGGTGTTGCGCTTCCGGGTCCCGGAAGGCAAGGTCATCGTCAATGACGCGGTGCGCGGCGAGGTGTCGTTCGAGCACACGGCGATCGAGGACTTCGTGCTGCTGCGCGGCAACGGCACTCCGGTGTTTCTTCTCGCCAACGTCGTCGATGACATCTCGCAGGGCGTCACCCACGTCGTGCGCGCCGAGGAGCACCTGCCGAATGCACCGAAGCAGCAACTCCTGTGGACCGCACTCGGCAGCGAACCGCCGGCGTGGGCGCACGTTCCCGTGCTCGTCAACGAGGCACGAAAAAAACTGTCGAAGCGCCGGGACAAGGTGGCGATCGAGCAGTACCGAGACGAGGGTGTCCTCCCCGAAGCAATGGTGAACTACCTGATGACTCTCGGATGGGCACCCGAGGGCGACAGCGAGATCGTTCCGTTCGAACGAATCGTCGAGCAGTTCTCGCTCACAGCAGTGAACCATTCGCCGGCGTTCTTTGATATCAAGAAGTTGCATGCCTTCAACGGCGAGTACATCCGTGCGATGTCGGAGGAGGAGTTCGTCGCAGCGTGCGAACCGTGGTTGCGCGCGCCGATCGCGCCGTGGTCCCCCGATTCGTTCGACAGGGTGCGATTCCTCGCCATCGCTCCCCATGTGCAGACACGGGTTGCCCTGCTGTCCGAGGTGCCCGGGATGATCGACTTCCTTTTCCTCGACACGCCCGCGCTCGACGAAGCGGCGTTCGACAAGGTGTTCGCCGTCGAGTGGGCCGCGCCGACGTTGCGCGACATGCGCGAGCGGATCGCCGCCTGCGAGTGGACGGCCGATGCCCTGAAAAGAGTCGTCGAAGACGTTGGTGTGCACTACGACGTGAAACTCGGCAAGTTGCAGGCGCCGCTTCGCATTGCGGTCACCGGTCGCACGGTGGGTCCGCCGCTGTTCGAGTCGATGGAGATCCTCGGCGCGCCGACGGTGCTCGAACGCATCGACGCAGCAATCGCCCGCGCCACCGCACGATGACGACGCGAGTTCGCGCGCGGCGGGTCGTGCTCGCCGTTACCGCGGTGCTCGCCGGCATCGTCTGTGCGTACATCGTGACGCTCTACCAGGTGTGGGCGACCGGCCGCGCCGAGAGTTCGCGTAACGCCGACGTCATCGTCGTTCTCGGAGCGGCTCAGTACGACGGGCGACCGTCGCCGCAGTTCACTGCTCGCCTCGATCACGTCGTTGCGTTGTGGAGTGATGGACGTGCACGACTCGTCGTCGTCAGCGGAGGCAAGCAGCCGGGGGACAGATTCACCGAGGCGGACTCGGCGCGGCGCTACCTCGTCGAGCGGGGGATTCCCGACGGTGCGATACTCGCGGAGGCTCTCGGCCGCACGACCGTCGAGTCGTTGCGCGGCGTACGCGACGTCATCGAAGGAGTGGGTGCGCGTGACGTGCTGCTCGTCAGTGATCCGTACCACATGTTGCGTGCCGCCCTCTCCGCGCGTGAGATGGGCATGACCGTGCACGTGTCGGCGACGCGTACCGGGGTCACGCGGGGTGTCGATGCGGGCCGTCGCAACGCACGCGAGGCACTCGGCGTCATGGTTGGTCGCCTCGTGGGATTTGAACGACTCGACCGCTGGGTACACTGATCGCACCACTGGGGAGTGGTGTAACTGGCAACACAGCAGATTCTGGTTCTGTTATTCAGGGT
>CAZIME010000009.1:12502-22164 GCA_964540395.1 uncultured Bifidobacterium sp. | reverse complement strand
GGACACCACCCTCTCAAGGTGGCGGCACGGGTTCAAATCCCGTTGGGAGTGCCATGAATACACGCAACGTCCTCATCGCACATTCGTGCCTGCGAAAGGCCAACTTCGAGGAACGCGTGAGAATCGCCGCCGAGGCGGGATTCAACTCCGTCGGTCTCAACGCCGGATCGATCTCCAACCGGGGTGGTGAGTACAAGCGTCTCCTCGACCTCGGGTACGACGACGACCGGATGCAGCGCATCCTCGACGAGCGCGGGCTGAAGATTGCCGAAATTGAAGCTCTCGTCATCGGCAACGACGAGCAGGCGCGTACGTGCCGGCATCTCGTCGAACGTTTCGGTGTCGACACGATCCAGACGATCGCGATGTTCCACGTCGAGGGGGAGAGCGAACCGCTCGACGTCGACGCCGCCGCCCGCTGGCTGCGCAACTTCGCCGCCGAACTCGCACCGTACGGGACCAAGCTCGCCCTCGAGTTCATCCCGACGACGCCGATCCCCGATGCATCGACCGCACAGCGTCTCGCCGATGCCGCAGGTCACCCGAACGTCGGAACCTGCGTCGACTTCTGGCACGTCATGCGTGGCAAGGGAATCTCCGAACTCGATGAAGTCGACTGGTCGCGCGTGTACAACGTGCAGGTGAACGATGGAACCCTCGTGCCAGCCGATTCCAACTACATCTACGACTGTCTCTATTACCGCGAAGTGCCGGGTGACGGCGAGTTTCCCGTCGATGCACTCATGGCTCGCGTGCCCGCCACCGCGCCGATCAACATGGAAGTAATGAACAGGTTCCTCGACTCGGCGACTGCCGAAGAGCAGGTGGCAACGCTTAGGCGGGGTCGGGAACGCTTGCTATCTGACGGTTGAGTCGACTCGACACGAGCGTCACCAGCGCCAGCGACGTGACGACAATGAGGCCACCCAGGAATTGCAACGCCGACAGTTCTTCGCGGAACACGACGTAGGCGGAAGTCGCCGAGATGATCGGCATACCGAGCATGAGCAACGACGTGTACGTCGCCTCCATGTTCCGCTGTGCCCAGGTGAGCAGAGCGTGGGCCGTCATGCTGAGGAATCCCACCGACAGCACCATCAACCAGTCGAACACGGTGTCGACGGCAAGTGACTGCCTGAGGAAGACGGGCCCGATGAAAGCGAAGATCGTCGTCCAGAACATCACCGGAGCGAGGAAGCCCCACAGTTTCGCCCCGAGGTCGCGCTGCCGCTTCACCATGAGGAAGTAGATCGCCCAGGTCACGCAGTTCGACACGGCCCACAGGTCACCGACGAGGGTGGCGTTGTCCGTCTTGCCGCCGCCAAGGACGACGAGTACGGCGCCACCGAGTGCGGTGACGGCGAGAACCACGCGGCGCGGATCGAGTCTTTCCTTGAACATGATCGGTGCGGCGAACAGCACGATGACGGGAGCGAGCTGGCTGATGAGCATCGCATTCGCGATCGACGTCTGCTGGAACGCCGCGTAGCCGCTGCCCGTGGAGATGTAGAAGAAGAGCGCCGGCACGATCGCCACCGTCATGATCTTCGGCGTGATTCGCGATCCCTCGCGGAAGAAGAACCAGAACGCAACCGGGGTGGTGAGCAGCAGGCGGAAGGCAAGCAGTGCCGATGACGTCGAGTCGGACGCCTTCACGAACACGGGGGTGATCCCCCAGAAGAACACCGCGAGGTTGACACCGGCCACCGATCGGCCGTACTCCTTCTTCGACACTTCGATCGTCATGTGGTCAGCCGTTTCCTTGTCTCGTCGGGTGGTGCGTCATTCGCCGGTGATCCGAATGGCGTTCTCGGGGCAGTTGGCCTGTGCGCGGCGAACCTTGTCGCGCAATGCTGCAGGAACGTCCCCGGTGATGAGTACGACCGCATGGCCCCACTCGTCGCTGCCGAACACCTCAGGTGCGGCAATTGCGCACATCTGCTGACCCTGACAGGCGTCCGCGTCAACGGTCACTTTCATTGCGCACCCCCGGAACGTCACCGTAGCCCACGCACACGGGCCGCGTCGGCGTCGGCGCTCGATGCTTGCTGCGTGCGTGAGGTGTGCACCGCTGACGGTGCGTCGTTCGGCCGCAGCGCTCAGTAAGTGGCGTCGTGACTCCAGCCGACGAGGCGCTCGAGGTGGGCCGCGAGGCCGAGCAGGAGATCCTCGCGACCCCACGCGGCGACGAGTTGAACACCGACGGGCAGGCCGTCACGAGTGCGACCGATCGGCAGGCTGATCGCCGGTTGTCCGGTGACGTTGTACTGCATGGTGAAGCGCACCCATCGTGATGCGGCCCGCGATGCGGCCAGCGGATCCGAATCGCTCTCCCACAACTCGCCGATCCGCAGCGGAGGTCCCGTGAGTGTCGGCGTCACGAGAACGTCCGCGTCGTCGTGCCACCACCGGGCCATGCGTCGGCGGAACTCGTGTGCGGCGTGCTGCGACTCGGCAAGTTCGGGGGCGCTCATTCGCGCGGCGTTGCGGGCGTGGGCGAGGTTCACCGGTTCGACCTCGTCGTCGGCGGGTTGGCGGCCGATGAGATGGGTGACCTGGCGATGGGCGAGTGCCATGTTCGTTGACCACATCGCGATGAAGCGTCGCGGAAAGTCGGGATCACCCAGAGCATCGGGCCACGCGTCGCGTACGTCGTGACCGAGGCGCGAAAGCATGTCCGCCGTGCGCCGGACCGCATCGACGCAGGTGGCATCGACCGGCTCACCGAGCGGATCGTGATCGAGTATGCCGATTCGCAGCTGCGGCAGCGCTGCGGTGAGCGCATCGACGAACGAGTACGGGGGCCGGGGAGCAACGATCGAATCGCCGACACTCTGCCCACTTACGGCATCGAGCATCGCTGCCGTGTCGCGCACGTCGCGCGAGACGCACAATTCGACACCGAGGCCGGAGTCGTCGCGTAACGGCGCAGGTGAGACGCGTCCGCGGCTCGGCTTCAGTCCGACGAGCCCGCAGCACGAGGCGGGTATTCGGATGCTCCCTCCGCCGTCCGAGGCGTGCGCGACGGCGACCATGCCTGCAGCGACGGCGGCGGCACTGCCGCCGCTCGAGCCGCCGCTCGTGCGCGAGGGGTCCCACGGATTGCGGGTCGCACCCCATGCTCGCGACTCGGTGACCGGCAAGCTTCCCCACTCGCACGTCGTCGTGCGGCCGAGCGGTACGAATCCCGCAGCGAGGATGCGCTCGACGAGTGCGGTCGTTTCCGTGGAGACGTAGTTCGCCCGCTTCATCGCCAGGTTGCCGTTACTCAGCTCGTATCCGGCCCAATGCGCGTTGAGGTCCTTCAGGAGGATCGGCACGCCGACGAACGGTGCGCTGCGGTCGCCGGAGTCGTCGATGTGTCGCGCACGCTCGAGAGCGCGCTCGGCCCACAAGTGGCTGACGGCGTTCACCGCCGGGTTGACCTGCTCGATGCGCGCGAGGTGCGACTCGACCAGTTCGCGTGACGACGCCTCACCGCGACGCACGAGCGCAGCCTGCTCGCATGCGGTGACGTTTGCGGCGGCAGTGCGCTCACCCACCGGAGCAGGTCCGTTCGGTTCCCATCCCGGCGGCTACCTTACAAAGGCCGTGACTGAACCGGAGCACAAAGGGTCGTCCTCCGTACTCAGTCTGTTGCGTGCACCGTCGGTGCTCCCGTTCATCTCCGCCACGGTTCTGCTCTACGTCGGGCTCGCCATTCAGGTGACGACGCTCGGCAAGCAGGTGTACGACATCACGCGTCGCGAGCTCGACATCGGTTGGCTCGGTCTGGCGGAGTTCCTACCGATCGCCTTGCTCGTCTTCGTCACCGGGGCGGTCGCCGACCGGTTCAACCGCAAGAACGTGGCAATGCTCGCCATTTCGGGAGAGCTCGTCTCGGCACTCCTGCTCACCTGGTACGCGAGCACGTCGCCGACGTCGGTGTTCCCGATCTTTCTCATCGCCGTTCTCTACGGAACCGCGCGCGCGTTCGTCGCCCCGTCGATGCGGCCGATGGCGGCGATGATCGCGCCCGCGGGTCGTCTGCCGCAAATGGTCGGGCTGTACTCGACGATGTGGACCGCGGCGGCAATCATCGGTCCGGCATCGTCGGGATTCCTGTACTCGATGCACCCGTCCGTTGCTTACGGCACCGGTGCGGTCGCGGTGGCGGCGGCGATCGGTCTCGTTTCGCGGGTGCGAATGGAGAAGGTCGGTGCGACGACCGATGCGGCGCGGGGTACTTCCCGTGAACGCCCTTCGTTGCGTTCCGCGATGGAGGGCTTGCGCTTCATTCGAGCCACACCGATTCTGTTCGCGGCGATCGCACTCGATCTTTTCGCCGTGCTCTTCGGTGGTGCGGTGGCGCTGTTGCCCGTCATCGCTGCGGAACAACTCGGCGTCGGCGACGTGGCGTACGGGTGGTTGCGCGCCGCCGCGGGAATCGGAGCTGCGATCACGGCCGTCACGTTGTCGATTCGTCCGCTGCGCCGGAGAATCGGACCGATCCTGCTCGTTGCCGTGGCGATCTTCGGCGTCGGAACGATTGCGCTCGGTCTCACCCGGACGTACTGGGTGGCGTTCCTCGCGGTGATGGTCATCCACGCGGCCGACATGGTGAGCGTCGTCATCCGATCGTCGATCGTCCCGCTCGCCACCCCCGACGACAAGCGCGGTCGTGTCACCGCCGTGGAGAACGTGTTCATCGGTGCAACGAACGAACTCGGTGCCTTCGAGTCGGGCGTTGCGGCGGAATTCGTCGGAGTGAAGGCGACGGTCGTCGGCGGTGGAGTCGCCACTCTCGGCATCGTCGGGGTGTGGTGGTGGCGTTTCACGTCACTGCGGCGCATCGACCGCTTCGAGGACGTCGCCCACGCATCGTGACCGATCCGTGCCGCGATCGGGCCGGAGATGGTCCCGCGGCGGTGATCGGCGCTGCGAGACTGATCCGCATCATGCCGCGCAGTGCACTTCGATCCGCTCGCACCCGAGGAAAGGTCGCTGCGTTCGCCGCGGGATTGCTCGTCGTGCTCGCAGCGTGCGGGACGGTCACGGGTGACGCCGACGACGGCGTGCTCGACGGCATCGGACGCCTCCCGGGTTACGACTTCTGGGCCCCCGTCACGTTGCCCGACGGTGTCGAGGTGAACTTCCCCCTGCCGGAAGGTGGACCAATCGGCCCGATCGCCGCGGGGAATCGTGTCCTGCTCATCGGCGACTCGATCCTCGCGTCGACGTCACGTCGCTACGCGAACGAAATGTGCGCGACGCTCGTGCCGCTCGGCTGGCAGGTGTCGGTCGAAGCGGAGGCCGGACGCTTCTCGGAATTCGGTGTGCGCGTCGTGCAGAGCCGGCTGTCGGCGGGGTGGGATGCCGCGGTCGTGTATCTCGGCACGAACTACGAGGGAAATCCGGAATCCTATGAACGCAACATGCGGCGGATTTTCGAGCGTCTCGAACCGTTGCCGACGGTCGTACTCACGACAGGCGAGTTCCGTCGCGCGCAGCGTGAGGTGAACGACATCATCCGCGCGACGGCCGCCGATTTCGAGCACGTTCGCGTGCTCGACTGGGCATCGGTTGCGGGACTGCGCGGAGTCACGGGTGGTGACCGTATCCACCTCTCGGAGACGGGTCGCGCGGTGCTCGCTGCGACGGTTGCGCGCGCACTCGATGCCGCACCGAGCGGCGACGGGCGCTGTCTCGAGTCGCGGTTCACCGACGACTCGGCAATTCGTCGCGACGTGTTGCCGCCGTCGGCGACCGACGCGCCCTCAACCGACGTTCAGCCCGAGGAGGCTCCCACCGAGCCGACCCCCGGCGATGCGGACTCGTCGGGCTGACGCGTACCCGGTGACATCGGGGTGTGCATCAGCCCCGTCGGACGGTCGTCACTGCGGATCGACCGACTCGCGCAGTGCGCGCCGCCGCGCGGCACGTTCGCGTGCCTGGGCAGACGTGATTTCGCGGTGATGCGCCCGACACAGCACCTCGAGCCCGCCGGATCCGCGTGGATCGGCATCGAGGTGGTGATGGCACCCCGGTCCGTATCCGTCGCCGTTGCGCGGCGTGACGTGGTTCACCTCGCAGTCGCGCCGTGCAGCGTCGCATCCGTGACGCGTGCAGCGGTATTTCGCGCGGCGCTTCGCCGCGGCGCGGGCGAAGCGCCAGATGTGATTGCGTTGCCAGGTTCGAGCGCAACGATCGGAACACCACGTGCGGCGACGCGACACCGTGATCTCGACGTCACACCATTGGCACCGGCCGCGAACACCCGTCCACACGGAGAGGTGGCACTCGATGCGCCCCCGCTCGAGAGCCGAGTACGTCTCAGCGACGGACGTTGATCGGCGTGGCTGGCGTGGCATCGACGAGATCGAAGAAGTCGTTTCCCTTGTCGTCCACCACGATAAACGCGGGGAAGTCCTTCACTTCGATCTTCCATACGGCTTCCATGCCGAGTTCGGCGTACTCGAGCACGTCGACCTTCGTGATGCAGTCCTGTGCGAGTCGGGCGGCGGGTCCACCGATCGATCCGAGGTAGAAGCCGCCGTACGTCTTGCACGCATCGGTGACCTGTCGCGAACGGTTCCCCTTGGCGAGCATGACGAAGCTTCCGCCGGCGCGCTGGAAGTCGGCGACGTAGGAGTCCATGCGCCCTGCGGTCGTCGGACCGAACGAACCCGACGCGTAACCCTCGGGGGTCTTCGCCGGTCCGGCGTAGTACACGCAGTGGTCCTTCAGGTAGTCGGGTAGCGATCCGTCGGTGTCGAGGCGCTCCTTGAGTTTCGCGTGGGCGATGTCGCGGGCGACGATCATCGGGCCGCTGAGCATGACACGCGTCTTCACCGGATACTTCGACAATTCGGCGCGAATCTCGGTCATCGGACGGCGCAGATCGATCGCGACGACGTCGCTGCTCAGTTGCTCGTCGGTGACGTCGGGCATGAACCGTGCGGGGTCAGTCTCGAGCTGTTCGAGAAAGACGCCCTCGCGGGTGATCTTGCCGAGCGCCTGGCGATCCGCGCTGCACGACACCGCCATTGCCACCGGGCAACTCGCACCGTGACGCGGCAGGCGGATGACGCGCACATCGTGGCAGAAGTACTTGCCGCCGAACTGTGCACCGATGCCGGTCTGCTGCGCGAGCGCTAGCACCTTCGCCTCGAGATCGACGTCACGGAAGCCGTGACCGAGCTTGCTGCCCGCGGTCGGTAGCGAGTCGAGGTAGCGGGCACTGGCGAGCTTGGCGACTTCGACGGCGTACTCGGCCGACGTTCCGCCGATGACGACGGCGAGGTGGTACGGCGGACATGCGGCGGTGCCGAGCGTCTTCATTTTCTCGAACAACCACGGCAACAGTGTCTTTTCGTTGAGCAGGGCCTTCGTTTCCTGGAAGAGGTAGCTCTTGTTCGCCGAGCCGCCGCCCTTGGCCATGAACAGGAACTTGTATTCGTCTCCGGGGACGGCGGCGATCTTGATTTCCGCCGGGAGGTTGGTGTTCGTGTTCACTTCGTCGTACGTCGTGAGCGGTGCAAGCTGGCTATAGCGAAGATTGCTTGTGAGGTACGTGTCGTAGACGCCCTGTGCGATTGCGCGTTCGTCGTCGCCGTCGACGACGACGTATTGACCCTTCTTGCCCTTGATGATCGCCGTTCCGGTGTCCTGGCACATCGGCAACACGCCGCCTGCCGCGATCGATGCGTTCTGCAGGAGGTCGAGGGCGACGAAGCGGTCGTTCTCGCTCGCTTCGGGGTCGGCGAGGATGTTCGCGAGTTGTTGCAGATGGCCGGGGCGCAGGAAATGTGCGATGTCGCGCATCGCCTCGCTCGTCAATCGGGTGATGACCGCGGGATCGACCTTGAGGAACTCGCCGAGCGGTGTCGTCACGACCTCGATGCCGTCGCGGGTGACGAGTCGGTAGGGCGTGTCGTCCTTGCCGAGCGGCAGCAGCTCGACGTGCTCGAACGGTGCGGCGGCCATCAGACGAGAGCCGGGGTGCCGGCAAATGCGCCGGGGTCGCCGGGTGCCGGAATGAGCGGTGCACTCCAGGACACGGTCTTTGCCACTTCGTCGGCAACGCGACGCCAGTCGAGCGCGTTCCAGCCCTGTGCACTGGCGACGACGTGACCGTCAATGCGCAGGAAGGTGAACGCGGGGAGTACGGTGACGCCGAGCTCACGTACGAGTGCGCGGCTCGGGTCGGCGAATACGAGGGTCTCGTCGACGAGCGGACCCATGAACTCGCGTGCCTCGTCGGCACTCGCGGTGACGATGAAGCTCGTGCGCACGCTCGATCCCGCGAAGACCGCGAGGATTCGTCGTGCGGTGGGGAGGATCCATGCACTCTCGTTCGTGTACGGGTCGAGCGACACGCTGAGCAGGTGGAACGTGGTCAACCACTCGTGAAGCGGGCGTTCCTGACCGCGCAGAGGGTGCAGGACGATGTCGGGGGATGGCGTCGTTGTCACGCCCGAGACGGTATCAAGCCGGAACTAACGTGGCGCCGATGCACCCCATCGAGCGCCTGCGATACGTGGCACGCGCCGATGGTGCACCGGTGAGCGCACTCGTGCGCGAAACGGCCCACGCCCTCGCCGAATTGTCCGGTGATCCACACTCGCTCGTGCTCGCCGCACGACGCGTCGTCGAGCGCTACCCGACGACGGCACCCCTGTGGTGGTTGTGTTCCGAGGTGCTCGTCGCACCCGACCCTGCGTCGCGCGCGATCGAACTTGCGCGCGAGGTGGCTCGCGACGCGACGGCGGATCATCTCGACGAGGCCCTGCCCGACGAGGCGGTCGTTCTCACCGTCGGTTGGTCGGCGTCGCTCGCCCGGGTCGTCGCATCCCGCGGTGATCTCACGCTGCTCGTCGTCGACAGCCACGGTGACGGTGAGGCGCTCGTCGACCACGCCCACGATGCGAACACCTCCGCCGAGATCGTCCCCATCGAGTATCTCGCCGGCGCGGCTGCGGCGAGCGACCTCGTCGTCGTCGACGCGCTGGCGTGCGGATCGGGTGAGGTTCTCGTCGCCGGAGGCGGCGCGGTCGTCGTCGCGTGTGCCACCCGACGTTCGTTGCCGGTCACGCTCGTTGCCGCGCGGGGAACCCGCCTTCCCGACCCGTTGTGGACGGCGATGCTCGCCGCGGTGCGCGGCATCGACGACTGGAGGGTTGGCATCGACGTTGTGTCGGCGCGCGAGCTTGCGCGCGTCGTCGGCCCACTGGGTGCGAGCAGTGATGCCGACGATGCTTTGCGCGCGGAGTGTTCGGCTGCGACCGAGCTGCTGCGGCGCAGCGTCATCTAGTCTCACTCGACATGTCCCCACGCTCCCGCGACCTGCCCCGCCGCTCCTGCCTGTCGATCCCCGGCTCCTCGGAGAAGATGCTCGGCAAGGGTCCGAACATCCCCGCCGACATGGTGTTCCTCGATCTCGAAGATGCCGTGGCGCCGAAGGAGAAAGAGGCGTCGCGCGCCCGCGTCGCCACCGCAATCCGCATGCTCGATTGGGGCGACAAGGTGCTGTGCGTGCGGGTGAACGACTGGAGCACGAAGTGGACGGCATTCGACATCATCGAGGTCGTCGGTAACGCCGGTGCCCGACTCGACGAGATCATGCTCCCGAAGGTCGAATCGGCGGCACAGATCGTCGCCACCGACATGCTTCTGCGCCAGGT
>CAZIME010000009.1:0-12492 GCA_964540395.1 uncultured Bifidobacterium sp. | reverse complement strand
ATCTGCGCCGCAAGTCCGCGTCTCGAGACGATCATCTTCGGACCGGCCGACTTTGCGGCGAGCATGGAGATGCCGGTGCTCACCGGTGGTGTACAGATCCCGGATTACCCAGGCGACCACTTCCACTACGTGTTCAACAAGATCCTCATGGCGGGTCGCGCGAACGGCCTGCAGGTCATCGACGGCCCGTATCTGTACATCCGCGACACGGACGGCTTCCGCGACTACTGCAAGCGCACGCGCACGCTCGGCTATGACGGCAAGTGGGCCTTGCATCCCGATCAGGTGACGGTGCTCAACGAGGTGTTCTCGCCGACGCAGGAGCAGTTCGACCGCGCGTGCGCGATCCTCGATGCCTACGCGCAGGCGACCGAGGGAGAAGGCAAGGGCGCCGTGATGTTCGGCGACGAGATGATCGACGAGGCGAGTCGCAAGATGGCGCTGAAGTTCATCTCGCGCGGCGAGCGCGCGGGGCTTTCACGCTCCCCGAAGACGGCCTAGCGGCGTCGCATGTCCCGGCGATTCGACGGAGTCCTCTTCGACGCCGGCGGCATCTTCGTCATCCCCGATCCGACCGCGAGTGCGCTCGCAGCCGCGCAGTTCGGTGCGGCGACCGACCCGGCGCGGTTCGTGCGTGCGCATTACGCCGGCATGGAGGCGCTCGATCGTGAGGCGTCGATACGGCCCGATCCGTCGATCGACCGCATCTCGTGGGATCACTACCGTCGCGCGTACCTCGACAGCGCAGGAGTGCGCACCGATTTGCTCGACGATGCAGTCGCCGTCCTGCGCCGGCTGTTCTCGCCGTACTACTGGCGGTTTCCGCTGCTCGAGTCCGTCGCCGCGCTCGGCCAGTTGCACGTGCGGGGAGTTCCGATCGGAATCGTGTCGAACGCGAGCGGACAGATCGAAGCGACGCTCGCCAACCTGTGCATCTGTCAGGTGGGGCCCGGCGCAGGCGTGCCCGTGCGCATCGTCACCGACTCGCACGTCGTCGGGTACGCCAAGCCCGATCCGCGGATCTTTGCCGACGCCATCGCCGCGCTCGACGTCGAGCCGTCACGCATTGCGTACGTCGGAGACTCCTTCGTCAACGACGTCGGCGGGGCGCGCAACGCCGGAGTCGTTCCGATCCTGTACGACCCGTTCGACGACCACGTCAACTACGACTGCGAGCGCGTCGCGTCGTTGCACGAACTCCTCGACTGGGTGACCGCCTAGGCGGTCAGCGTGACTGCGCGTCGACGAGTCGACGCGCGATGACCTTCAGGCACAGCGTTTCGTCGGCACCTTCAAAGATCGACAGCACGCGCGCATCGACGAACAGGCGACTGACGGCGTATTCCTCGGCGTAGCCGAAGCCACCGTGGATCTGCATCGCTTCGCGAGTCACCCACTCGGCGGCCTTGCACACGTACGCCTTCACCATGCTCGCTTCCATCGCACCCTGGCCCTTGCCCATGAGCTTGGCGACGGCGTAGCTGAACTGACGTGATGCCTGGATGATCGCCGCCATGCGACCGAGCTTCACGCGAGTGAGTTCGTACTCGACGATGTTGCGACCGAACACGTTGCGGTTGTTCGCGTAATCGAGCGCGGCCTCGTAGGCGGCCTGCATGAGTCCGACTGCGCGGGCGGCCGTCTGGAGGCGTCCGTTCTCGAAACCTTCCATCTGCAAGTAGAAGCCCTTGCCGAGACCGTCCTCGCCGCCGATGAGGTGATCGGCAGGAACGAACCAGTCCTCGATCGCGATCTCGTACGAGTGCATGCCGCGATAGCCGATCGTGTCGATCGGACGCCCTTCCATGCGTCCGCCGCCGGGCTGCTGGAAGACGAAGCCGTGCGCGTCACCGATCGGCTTGGGAACGATGAACAGGCTGAGCCCGCGGTGGGCGAGCGAGCGATCGGGGTTCGTGCGCGCAAGCAGCATGAGTACGTTGGCGCGTGCACCGAAGGTGCACCACGTCTTCACGCCGTTGATCACCCAACCGTCGATGCCGTCGCGGGTCGCCTTCGCCGCCGTCGTCTTCAGTGATGCGACGTCGCTGCCGTAGTCGGGTTCGGTGACCGCAACCGCGGCCATCACCTCGGTGGTCGCCAGCTTCGGCAGCCAGGTTTGCTTCTGCGCCTCGGTGCCGCCCTTCACGAGCGCGCGGGTGAGAATTTCGGGTCGGGTGATGAGCGATCCGCCGATGCCCAGGGATGCCCGTGACAGTTCCTCGGTGGCGATGACGCTCGCCATGTATTCACCCTCACCGCCCTCGCTGAAACCGCCGTACTCACTCGGCACCGAGAGGCCGAAAGCTCCGATCTCGGCCAATCCGGAAATGATCTCCTCCGGCACGTCGTCGTTGTGGCGGTGCACGTGTTCGGCGCGCGGTGCGACCACTTTCGCCCCGAAGCTGCGGAACGTGTCCTGCACCATTTCATATTCGTCGTCGAGGTGACGGGGACCCTGCGATTCGGCGAGCGATGCGAGGAACGTGGGTCGGCGGTACGTGGCGATGAAATCCCGCGCAGCGTCGAATGCCGAGAGCCGAACTCCCCATACGTCCTCCCGCGACAAGACCCGAGACATGACATCGTGCGCCATGTCGGCGACGAACGCGCACGTGAGCGCAGCTTCGACGTCGCCCTTTGCGCCGTAGTCGATGAGTGAGCGCGCCGTCTCGACTGCCGATGCGGCGTGCGCGAGGTCGTAGGCGAGAACCTGTTGTGCATCGGGTCCGCCCGTTGCGGCGAGTTGTGAAACGGCGCGCTCGACGACTCCCGATGCGAGTTCGACGATGGATGCGGCGGTCGTGAGATCGGCTCGTGCGTTTGCTGCGTTGGTCACGGCCCCACGGTAGTGAGGCACACCGGCCCCGGGTCCCGTCGTACGATGGGAAAATGCTGAAGGCCCTGCGCTGGGTGATCTTCGCGCTGGTCGTCTACTTCTTCGTCCTGCCGCTCATCCCCGGTTTTCGCAATGCCGTGCGCGACCTCGGTCGGATCGAGCCGAGCCTCCTCGTCGCCGCCATCGTCCTCGAATTCCTCGCGCTGTACTGCTACACGCTGCTCACCCATGCCGCCCTCGGCACCGAGGCGCACCGGCTCACGCGATTCGATCTCTTCCGCATCCAGCTGAGCACCCGTGCCCTCGGCAGCATCCTCCCCGGTGGGTCGGCGGCGAGCACGGCGCTCGGCTTTCGACTCATCACGAGTTCGGGCATTCCCAAGCCCGATGCCGGCTTTGCCCTGGCGACCGCAGGCATCGGCTCGGCGGTCGTCCTCAACTGTCTGCTCTGGCTCGCACTCGTCGTGTCGCTGCCGTTCCGTGGACTCAACCCGCTGTACGGAACCGCCGCGGTTGCAGGTGTCGTTCTCATGACCGTCGCCGCGGCGATCGTGTTCGGAATCATCGACGACAACGGCCGGTTGCGCCGCATCGTCGTGCGCATGTGGAACCGCTTCGGGCGCGACGGTGAGGCGGCGGGCAACCTCATCGACCACCTCGATGAGCGCATTCGCGGCCTCATCGCCGAGCGCGACCTGCTCGTACGCGTCGTTGGTTGGAGCATTGCCAACTGGCTGCTCGATGCGACCGCATTGTGGTTGTTCCTGCGCGCCTTCGGTGCGACGATCGCTCCCGACGGTCTGCTCATTGCGTTCGGACTCGCCAACATCATCGCGTCGGTGCCGATCACACCGGGTGGACTCGGTCTCGTCGAGGGCATCTACATCCCGACGCTCGTCGGCTTCGGAGTCTCGTCGGCAGCGGCGACTCTCGGAGTGCTCAGTTACCGCATCGCGCAGTACTGGTTGCCGATCCTCGTCGGTGGAATTGCTTACGCATCACTGCGCATCGCGGCGGCTCCCGCGCCGGTGACGGTGCAAGGCACGCTCGGTCGATTGTCGTCGGCGACGCGCGCGGCCGCGGGGGAGAAGCGAAGCAAAGCCGAGTGGATCGAGCGTTACGCGCCCGTCGACCGCACGGGCAAGTATCCACAGCCCCGATATGACGACACGGGGGAGCAGGGACAAGTTCCTCCCGTGTGAGCGGCGCCGCGTCGGCGTCGTACTCTGGGTGCATGACAGTGCACGAGCGGCCGTTCGGTCGGTACCTGGAAGATTTCGTCGTCGGTGACATCTACCGTCACTGGCCCGGCAAGACGATCACCGAGGCCGACGATCATCTCTTCTGCATGATCACGATGAACCATCATCCGTTGCATACGAACGACTGGTTCGCGAAGAACAGCGTGCAGGGGCGCAACGTCGTCGTCGGCAACCTCGTGTACTCGCTGGTACTCGGCATGAGTGTCCCCGACGTGAGCGGTGCGGCAATCGCCAATCTCGAAGTCGAGACGTTGCAGCACAAGCACCCGACGTTCCACGGTGACACGATTCATGCCGAGACCCGCGTGCTCGCGGTGCAGGAGTCGTCGTCGAAACCCGATCGCGGAGTCGTCACCGTCGAGACGAAGGCCTTTAACCAAGACGGCAAGGAGGTGTGTTACTTCCGTCGCCGCGTCATGGTGTGGAAGCGTGATGCAGCTCCGGCACGTACTCGGCCGTACGACGGCAACGACGTGTGGGGCGCGTAAGCCGAACCGATACGTCGTCCCGCGGGGGCAACTCGGTGAGGAGTGCGACCGTCGTTGCAGCCACCGGTGACCGTGCGGTCTCCCACGAGATCATCGAGCCGCTCCTCGAGTGGGCACGAGAGCGCTTGCGTGACCTGCCGTGGCGGCGCACCCGCGACCCGTGGTGCGTGCTCGTCAGCGAGGTGATGTCACAGCAGACCGGCATCGACCGCGTCGTGCCGAAGTACCTCGCCTTCGTCGAACGGTTCCCCACGCCCTCTGCCTGCGCCAGTGCACCGCTCGGTGACGCCCTCGCGTTGTGGAGCGGGCTCGGATATCCGCGCCGGTGCCGCAACCTGCACGATGCCGCACGGATGATCGTCGATCGTCACAACGGCCGCGTGCCGCTCGACCTCGATTCGCTCCTCGCCTTGCCGGGGGTCGGCGCGTACACGGCGCGAGCCGTGTTGTCGTTCGCCGGGGCTCACGACGTCGGTGTCGTCGACACGAACGTGGCGCGGGTGTTGTCGCGACTTCTCGACTCGCCGCTCGGTGCGCGCGATGCGCAGCGCATCGCCGACGCCCTCGTGCCCGCGGGACGCTCGTGGGAGTGGAACCAGGCGCTCATGGATCTCGGATCGACGGTGTGCCGGGCGCGCCGGGCCGATTGCGACGCGTGCCCCGTCGAGACGTGGTGCGCGTGGGACGACGGTCCCGATCCCGCACCGGCGAGCGCGTTGACGAGCAAACCGCAGCCGCGCTTCGAGGGTTCGGATCGCCAGGCGCGTGGTCGACTCATGCAACGGCTTGCCGAGGGAACCGTACGTCGGCGTGACGTCGCACGGGTGATGGGGCTGTCGGGTGACGTTGAGCGGGCTAGGCGGTTGCTCGCTGCGCTCGTCAGCGAACGTCTCGTCGTCGCCGACGGCGAGACCTGTCGCTTGCCGTAGGCCGGAAATCGCGGTCTCCTTCCGGCCGCATGGCCGTCTTTGTGCGGCCCGCAGTGCATCCATGACGTCACCTGGGACGGATGTCACCGCCGATCGGCAACGAACTGCGGTGACTGCGACCTTAGGGTCGGGCGCGATGTCGGAGACGCTGACTCCCCGCACCGCCATGCGTCCAGATGCAATCGACACGGCCCTGACCGTCGGATTTCACGGAGTACGCGGCTCCACTCCATGTCACTGCAGCGAAACGTCCCGTTACGGCGGCAATACGTCGTGCGTTTCGGTGCACGCCGACGATGCTGCGCCGCTCATCTTCGATCTCGGAACCGGGGTTCGGTATACGGGGATTCGCGTCGACGTCGGGAGGCCATTGCACGTCGTGTGCCTGCTCACGCATCTGCACCTGGATCACATCATGGGTCTGCCATTCTTCGAGCCGTTGCTCAGCGCCGACACGACGCTCGACATCTATGCGCCGCGCCAGGACGACGGTTCGAGCGTCACCGAGTTGCTGCATGCGCGGTTCGCTCCACCAACGTTCCCCGTGCGCCTCGCGGAGTTCCCGGCGACAATTCGCATCCACGAGATCGGCGACGACGACTTCGAGGTCGCCGGATGGCACGTTCGCAGTCGTTACGTACCGCACGTCGGTCCGACGCTCGGATTCCGGGTACGCCGCGAGGGTGTCAGCGTGACGTATCTGTCCGACCACCAGCAGCCTGACGGCGACGAGTACACGCTCGCAGCGGGTGCGCGTGATGTGTGCGCAGACACCGACCTGCTCATCCACGATGCGCAGTACACCGACGCCGAATTCGCGGCGAAAAGGTCGTGGGGCCACTCGACGCACGAGTACGCCGCATGGGTCGCCCGTACGAGCGGTGCGCGACGACTCGCGTTGTTCCACCACGATCCGTCGCGACGCGACGCGGATCTCGACGAACTCGGACGTACCCATTCCGCCGGCGCCGTGCCGAACGTCGTCGCCCGGGAGGGAATGCGTCTCG
This sequence comes from uncultured Bifidobacterium sp., assembly GCA_964540395.1. Classification (GTDB taxonomy): domain Bacteria; phylum Actinomycetota; class Acidimicrobiia; order Acidimicrobiales; family Ilumatobacteraceae; genus F1-60-MAGs027. The sequence goes on along the minus strand of CAZIME010000009.1, from coordinate 5,970 downwards.
CGGTATCGTCTCTGGCGTGACGGCCCCCGATGAATTCGACGCGGCGGAGTTTCGTCGCGTTCTCGGTCACGTGCCGACGAGCGTCGTCGTCGTCACCGGTCGTGACTCGGGGGGAACGCCCGCCGGCGTGACGATCGGATCGTTCGTGTCGATTTCGCTTGATCCCCCGCTCGTCGGGTTCTTCCAGGGGCACGGTTCGAAGAGTTGGACGAGTATCGCCGAGTCGGGGTGTTTCGCGGTGAACGTTCTCGCCGATGAGCAGCAGGAATTGTGCTGGCGCTTCGCGAAGGAACCCGCCGACGGCACCTCGCGCTTTGCGGGCATCGTCACCCACGATGCACCAAACGGTTCGCCGCTCATCGCAGGCACCGTCGCATCGATCGATTGTGACGTGCACTCCACGATCGACATCGGCGACCATCTGCTCGTCGTCGGTCGAGTTACGGCGCTGCGGACGGCATCCGGCGACCGCGCACCGATGGTGTTCGTGCGCGGGGGTCTGGGCCGGGCGAGCACGGCGAAGTAGGGCGCGGCGCGAATGCCGGCTCCGGGTGACGTCGCGGCGATCGTCCTCGGTGTCGTGTTTGCATGGTCGAGCGTCGCCAAGGTGTTCATGGGGTGCCAATGGCCGGAATCGTTGCGCCGACTCGAGTTGCCGACGTTCCTCGCATGGCCGCTCGTCATCGTCGAGTTCGCCCTCGCGGTCGGACTCGTTGCCGTCGACTCGTGGCGCACGTCGACGGCCGTCGTCGCGGCAGTGTTGCTCGCAGCGATGACCGTCGTTCTCCTCGATCGTCTGCGTCGCGGGGTGCGCCCGCCGTGCGCATGCTTCGGCGGTGCGGCGGTGCGTCCACTGTCGTGGCGCGAGCCCGTGCGGAATTTCGTGCTGCTCGCCGTGGCGTTCGCTGCCGCTCTTTCGTAGTGTGATCCCGTGCGCGTGTGGATCGACCAGGACTTGTGCACGGGTGACGGGTTGTGCGTCGACCATTGTCCCGACGTCTTTGCCCAGTTGGAGGACGGAATCGCCTACGTCGTCGAGCGGGGAACGGTTCTCAACGATCCCGGTTGCTCGTCGAGCCTCGCTCGGGTGGAGGAGCGTCACGTCGCCGCCGTCGTGATGGCGGCGGAAGTGTGTCCGGGCGAGTGCATCTTCATCGAGGCCGATGACGAGGATGAACGACTCACCCATGCCGGAGCCATCGCGCTGTGACGTGGCGCATCGCCGCGGCCGGTGCGCTCCTCAGCGTCACGATCGTCGCCGGTGGAGGCACCGAAGTCGCAGCGTCCGCTGACGCGGGAAGCGTGCGACGACTCTTCGTGCGTTCGGCGGCGGAGGTCCTCGCAACGATTCCCATCGAGCGTGAGCGGCCGGCCGGATACCGCCGTGATGCATTCCCGCACTGGCTCGATATCGACGGTGACGGATGCGATGCGCGCGAACAGGTCCTGCGTCGTGACGCGATCGGGTTCGCACAGGTCGATGGATTCCGCTGCTTCGTCGTCGAGGCCGACTGGCGTTCGCCGTACGACGGAGTCACGACGTCGGATCGCACGTCCGTCGACATCGACCACGTCGTCGCACTGAAAGAGGCGTGGGACTCCGGTGCGTGGGCATGGAGCGATGCGCGTCGCGTCGCCTTTGCCAACGACACCTCAGATCCGCGAACACTGCGCGCGGTATCGTCGCGCTCGAATCGGGTGAAGAGCGACCGCGATCCGTCGAACTGGATGCCGCAGCTCGCGTCGTACTGGTGCACGTTCGTCGGCGACTGGATCTCGATCAAGGCGCGATGGTCGTTGTCGATGGACGAGAGCGAGTGGCGTCGCGTGAACAACGTGTTGTCGACGCGCTGCCCGGGGCTCGGCATTGCGCCGTGGACGTCGCCGCCCGGCGAGGCCGGTGTGGCGACGCCAACATCCTCCGCATCACCGACGACGACATCACCTGCCGTTTCCACGACAGTGACACCGACGACATCGGCTGCGGCCCGAACGACAACGCCATCGGCGGTTGTCGTGCCCGTCGCTCCCGGATCGCCGGGTGGAGACGCGAGTGCACTCGCCGACATCCGCCCGGGTGCATTCTGCGCTCCGCTCGGTGCGCTCGGCACGTACCGCGCCGTGCAATACGTGTGCTCGACGACGAATACCGACGGGGTGCCGTACTCGGGTGGTCGGGCGCGCTGGCGACGCGCCTGAGCCGATAGCCTGCTCAGCCATGTCGAAGAAGACCAAAAAGCGCAAGGCCCGTCTGCGCCGCTCGAAGGCCAACCACGGCAAGCGCCCCAACATGGGTCGCCGCTAACAGCGGCACGTCAGACCTCGTCTTCGACGTCTCCCGCGAGGTAGGAAACGCCGGGTTCGCACTCGGTGTTCAGTGGACACCACCGGCATTGCACACCGGGACGTCGCGTCGCCGGTCGCTCATCGAGAACGATCTCGGTCATCGCCCGTGCCGCGGCAATCACACGACGCGCTGCAGCCTGCAGCACGCCCTCGGTGACCTCTTCGACGTCGGCGCGTGCCGCCGACAATGAATACGTCGCCAGACGTCGCGGCGCCATGCCGCTGCGCATCGCCTCGACGAGTGCGTAGAACCGCAGGTCCTCACGATGCCGTGGGTGGATTCCGCCGCTCTTGAAGTCGACGATGACCTTCGCGCCCGGCATTCCGAGAGTGAGGTCGCTGCGGCAGCCGAGCACGATTGCGCCGTCGAACAGTTCGTAGCGGGCCGAGCTTTCGGTGACGGGTCGCCACGACGATTTCAGCGGCGGGAAGCACTCTTCGAAGCGCGTGAGGAGATCGACGACGTTGCCCCGCAACTGTGCCCGCTCGGCGGCACCGATCGATTCGATGAAGTCGCCGATCGATCGTTGATCGTCGGCGAGCCGGGCGAGAGCTTCGTCAACGACGTCGCCTGGTACGGGATCGCCGTGCCAGTGGATCGTGAGTTCGATCGCTTTGTGCAGAACCGTACCCGTCGCGGTCGATGCGTTCCATTCGAAGGAGTCACGTGTGGCGAGGAAGGATGCCTCGCAGGCATGGACCGCAGCGAGGCTCGACTTGCTCAGCCACAGCGACCGGTGTTGCGTGTAGCGATCGGCGAGCGGGAGGAGGCCCTCGTGGAGTACCCGGCGTACTTCGTCGATCGCCGATGCGGGGAGCGGACGCCAGTCGGGGGACCGGGCGAGGGCGTCGAGCACCGCGCGTTGCATCGGGTTCAGTGCATCGGCATCCTCGACCATTGGCGGGCAAGCATAGGTAAGCGGTGTTCCCGCGTTGCGGGTTCCGTAGCTGGGCACGTCGGTGGCACCGCGTCACACCCCGTGGACATACTCGTCAATCCCATGAGCGAGAGCCTCGTCACCCACTCCGACGAAGCGGCAACGGCCGATTTCGTCGCTGCTGCGCGCCTTCTCGCTGCCGCCGCGCGGCGACTCGGGCTCGTTGCCCCCGGGTTTCGTTCGCCGCCGCGCATCATCGGTGTGCATCGCACGCTGCGACGCTTCGGCGGCGGAAGCGGCGGAATCGTGTCGGTCGTCGTGCGCGGGCGCCCGTTCGTTGCCGTACTTGCGGACATGATCGAAGGAATCGTCGCTGTGAACGACACGCAGCCGCCGCACGCCGATCGCATACGTGCTGCGCTGTGGGCAGTCGTCGATCCCGGCGTCGTGCATGCACGCGTAGCCTGACCGTCGTTGCAGTCCCCGGCCCGGGTGGCGGAACGGTAGACGCGGGGGGCTTAAACCCCCCTGGTGCGAAAGCGCCGTGAGGGTTCGATTCCCTCCCCGGGCACCGCGCCGACGCCCGGACTCATGCACGATCGCGAAACGGCCTCTCGGGTACAACGTCAGCGTTCGTCGACCGTCGGTATCGCGTCTCGGGCAGACTGGTGACGTGACCAGCGTGCCGATGATCGACGGCGAGCACGTGCGGTCAATGCTCGAAGATCACCGCGCGCATCTCATCGAAGACCTGGCGCTCCTGGTGTCGACGGAGTCGCCGTCGTTGGACGTCGAGCGGCTGACACGAAGTGCACAGGTGCTGTCCGGAATACTCAGTGCGCGACTCGGATCGCCCGCGACACTCATCGACTCGCCGCGCGGCCCCCACGTGCACTGGAGCGGAGGGGGAGCACCGCGCGTGCTCATCGTCGGTCATCACGACACCGTGTTCCCGGCGGGAACGGTTGCCGCGCGACCGTTCGCCTGCGACGGCGAGCGTGCGACGGGACCCGGTGTGTTCGACATGAAGGCGGGAATCATCCAGGCGATTCACGGCGTTGCCGCACTCGGTCCCAACCACGAAGCCGTGAAGGGCGTCGAGTTCCTCATCACGAGCGATGAAGAGGTCGGATCGCACGCCTCGCGTTCGTTGCTCGAGGAGCGGGCGAAGGCGTGCGGAGCGGTCCTCGTTCTGGAGCCGAGCGCCGACGGTGGTGCACTGAAGATCGCTCGCAAGGGCACCGGCACGTTCGTCGTGAAGATCAACGGTCGTGCCGCACACGCCGGGCTCGAGCCGCACAAGGGTGTGAACGCACTCGTCGAAGCCGCCGAGCAGGTGCGGCGCATCGCCACGTTCGGCAATCCCGCACTCGGCACCACCGTTACTCCGACCGTTGCCAAGGCGGGCACGGCCGACAACGTCGTTCCCGACTACGCAGAGGTGAGCGTCGACGTGCGCTGCGAATCGGCCGCCGAACGGGAGCGCATCGAGTCTGCATTTGCATCACTGACCGCGGTGTTGCCCGACGCACGCGTGAGCGTCGAGGGCGGCATGAACCGCCCGCCGCTGCCCGCCGAGATGACGGCGGAGTTGTTCGCGCTGGCGCGCAGGGTTGCTCCGAGCGTCGGTATCGCCGACCTGAAGGGTGTTGCAGTGGGCGGTGGGTCCGACGGCAATCTCACCGCAGCCGTCGGTGTGCGCACCCTCGACGGTCTCGGAGCCGTCGGTGGCGGTGCGCATGCCCAATCGGAACACGTCATCGTGTCGCACATGCCGGAGCGGGCAGCACTCATTGCCGCACTCGTTGCGGAGATCGCGCGCTCGTAGCGCGCAGCCATCCTTACTCGAGTTCGAGCAGTCCGCCCGATTCGATCGTTCCCGCGTTGCGGTATGCGTCGAGCTTCGTGCGCGTATCGCTGATGTCGAGATTGCGCATCGTCAACTGCCCGATGCGATCGAGCGGACCGAACGCCGCATCCTCGACGCGCTCCATGCTCAGGCGCTGCGGGGCGTATGTGATGTTCGGACCCGTCGTGTCGAGGATCGTGTAGTCGTCGCCACGGCGCAGTTCGATGACGACCTCGCCGGTGACGAGGGAACCGACCCAACGTTGCAGCGGTTCGCGCAACATGAGTGCCTGCGGATCGAACCAGCGGCCCTCGTAGAGGAGTCGCCCGAGGCGCCGGCCCATCGTCGCGTAGTTCTCGAGGGTGTTCTCGTTGTGGATCGCGGTAACGAGTCGCTCATACGCGATGCGCAGGAGGGCGAGACCCGGCGCCTCATAAATGCCGCGACTCTTCGCCTCCATGAACCGGTTCGCAATTTGGTCGCTCATGCCGAGTCCGTGGCGTCCGCCGATGGTGTTCGCCTCGCGCACCAAGTCGACCCGCGAGCCGAACTCGCGACCGTTCAACGCCACGGGCCACCCGTCGACGAATCGCACGCTCACCCGCTCGGGTGCAATCTGCACGTCAGCATCCCAGTGGGCGACCCCCATGATCGGGCGCACGATGTGCATCGACGTCGACAACTCCTCGAGCGACTTCGCCTCGTGGGTGGCGCCCCAGATGTTCGCGTCGGTGGAGTACGCCTTCTCGGCGCTGTCGCGGTACGGCAACTTGCGCTCGGCGAGGAACTTGCTCATCTCCGCGCGTCCGCCCATTTCGCGCACGAACGTGTCGTCGAGCCATGGCTTGTAGATGCGCAGCTTCGGGTTGGCGAGCAGGCCGTAGCGGTAGAAGCGCT
>CAZIME010000008.1:0-44516 GCA_964540395.1 uncultured Bifidobacterium sp. | reverse complement strand
CTGCGCGGAACCCCGCTCGATCCGTTTGGGTTCACTTCGATGCGGCGTCTCGAACGCAAGCTCATCGCACGGTACGCCGACGACGTCACCCTGATCTCCCGGCAAGCGAACACCGGAAACATCGACGCTTGCCTCGAGCTGCTCGAGGCCCCGGCGATCATCCGCGGTTACGAAGAGGTGAAGCTGCGCAGCCTCGAGAAGTTTGAAGTCGCCCGCAGCGCCGCACTCGCCGCACTCTCGCGCTGAGCGACGCTCTCAGCCGAGGAGAACGGGATATTCGAGGAAGTGCTGGCGCACCGATTGCATGTCGCGCTTCGCCGGATGTTCGGGGTCGCGACGAACGTCGTGGCGCAGGAGAATCTGGGCCATCGTCGCAATTGCGCCGTGCAACGGAACGCCGGTGTCGTCGCCTCCGAGATCGGTGCCGCCGGCAACCTCCTGTCCGACACAGGCATGGAAACCCGTACCGAAGCTGAGCCCCCACAGCGACACGTCTTCAGGAACGGTGCGATCGGGATTGAACTCGTTGGCGTCGCTGCCGAACACCGACTCGTCGCGGTTCGCGAGTTTCAGCTCGACGATCACTCGCGTGCCGGCGGGAATGTGCGTGCCGTCGGCGAGGGTGACATCGGCCATCGCCACGCGTTCCGACACCGGGCTCGCCGGATGCAGGCGCAGTGATTCGAAGCCGAGCCGCTGCAGGCGGGTGATGTCGTTGACGAACACCTCCCGGTCGGAGGGGCGGGCGTCGAGCCACTCAAAGACGTGATCCATGAGATTGACGAACGCGCCCGACGTCGAGTGCGATCCGACCCAGGGGTAGTACGCAATCTCCTGGAGGATGTGCTGCATCGGGATCTCGAGATTCCGCTGGTTGGCGAGCAGGGTGGTGAGTACATCTTTCGGAAGGTCGTCGTCGCCGATCTCGCCTGCGTCACGTCGTCGCACGGCTTCGCTGCGAACGGTGCACGCAGGGTCGAAGAACTCCTGCTTGTAGGTGGCGAGGGCGTCGTTGCCGTCGGCGATCACCTCGGACTTGTCCCCGATGAAGTGGTTGACGTTTGCCGCGCGGGCCATGCGTGCCATCAGTCCGGCGAGGCGCGGAAAGCGCGCCGGATCGTTCCCGAGATCGATGCCGGCGATATCGGCGGCGATACGCATCATCGTGGTGCGCGCAAGACCGACCATGTCGATCGAACCACCACCGACGTGCGGTGTGATGCTCGCCATCACACTGTCGGGAATGAGGTTCCTCTCCCAGTGCACGAACGTCTCGCGGCGGAACAGCCGGTTCTCGAGCCGGCGACGGGTGGTGTGCTCGTTGGCATGAAGATTGACGATCACCTTCTTCATCAGTGCCTTGCCCTCGTCGTACAGCCCCTGACGCAGGTTGCGGTTGCGCATCGCTTCACGCGCCTGCGCATACGACGCGAGTCGAATGGTGGGTTGCTCGGCGATGGGTACGTCCCCGATGCCTATGCTCATGGCCACACCTTAGATGGAACCGCTCTTTCTCGCATCCGCCACCGCGCCGGCCGCTTCCCGCGCCGACATGGTACGCAACGCGGCTACAGCGGGATTCGCCGGAGTCGGTTTGCGCTTCGACCGCGAGCCGGCCGCACCGGGTGAACTCGCCGAGTTGTCACGGGTGCTCGCTGACACGGGACTCGCCGTCCTCGATATCGAGGTCATCCGCATCGGCAACGAGAATCCCGCTGTCACTGCGCAGCTGTTCGATGCCGCGTCCGCGTTGTCGGCGCGAACGATGCTCACGGTGAGCGACCTTCCCGACCGCGCCGCCACCATCGATCGACTCGGCGAACTCGCCGATGAGGCCGCATCGCGCAACCTGCTCATCTCGCTCGAGTTCATGGTGTTCACGTCGATCCGCACGCTCGACGACGCGGTGTCGATCGTGCGCGAACTCAACCACCCGGCCGTCGGCATACTGCCAGACGCACTGCACATGGATCGCTCGCGCTCAACGGTTGCCGATCTCGCCGCGGCGCAGGGACTCATCAGTCATGCCCAGTTGTGCGACGCGCCAACAGTGGCGCCCGTCGGCAACGAGGCGCTGTTGGAGGAGGCGCGATTCGTGCGCTCGATGCCGGGCGAGGGCGGGCTCGACCTTGGACCGTTCCTGCGGGCGATCGGTGACGCGCCGATCTCCGTCGAGGTGCAGAGCCGGGCGCTGCAGTCGTCACTCGATCCTGCCGACGTCGCCCGTCGGGCCCATGACACCGCGCGTCGCGCTTTAACAGCCGCCGGCCGTTAGTCCTCCGCGGTTGTCGCCCCGGTTCTCGTGCGGTGCCGCGCTGCGGCGTCGTTACTTGGCGAAGACGACGTGGTACTCGCCCCAGTACGGGCGCTTCGTCGTCGTATCCATCTTCGGCGGACGTGACGGATCGGGCATCGCACCGCGGTCGAGCAGTGCCTGAACGGCGACGCTGACGAGGCCGTACTCGAACTCGGCGGTGTCGTCGGAGCGCTCGAGCAGACCGGCGGCAAGTTCCTGGCCGATGCAGGCGTGCATACCGTGACCGAACGAGAGTCCCCACGGGGCCGCACCCTCGACCTTCGTCGTGCGGTGCGGATTGAAGCCCGCGGCGTCGTCGCCGTACACGGCGGGGTCGCGGTTCACCGACATAAGATCGATCGTCACCGTCTCACCCTGCTTCACGGTCGTGCCTGACTTCAGCGTGATGTCGTTCGTGGCGCGGCGCATCGCGACCGGACTCGACGGGTACATGCGGATCGTTTCGTACACCGCCTGCTGGACGAACTTGCGGTCGGTGCGCGCCCGCTGTGCGTCGGCGGGATGCGCCTTCGCCCAGTTGAACAAGTTGTCGAGCGTGCGCACGAAAGCGGTTGCCGATGTGTGCGCCCCGGCAAGGAGGAAGAAGGCGATTTCCTTCAGAATGATGTCGCGCGGGATGTGCAGCGCGTCCTCGTTGCGCAGCAGCACCGTGAGAATGTCCTTCGGCAATGAATCGCCTGAGCCGTCGTCCTTTGCGATGAGCTCGAGTCGGCGCTCCATCGACGGTCCGAGGAACTCGGCATCGAACTGCGCCTTTGCCTCGGCGATCTCGGCGGTGACGACAGCGGGGTCTCGGGTGGTGTGAGCGAGAGTTGCACCCTCGACGAACTTCATCATGAACGCGTACAGACGATTCGTCTCTTCGGCAGTGCGCTTCGGGCGGTCGAGGCCGGCGTTGAGCGCGGCGAGGTTCATCATCAATTGGTGCGACAACTCGACGAGTTCGGCTTCACCCTTGGCGAGCCACGGCGCGAGGGTTTCCTCGATGATCCCGGGGAACCAGTCGCGTTCGTAGTGGACGAGCGTTTCGCGGCGGAACAGGCGGTTTTCCAGGCGGCGGCGGGCGCGGTGCTCATCACCGTGGAGGTTGATGATGACGTCGCCCATCACCACTTCGCCGGCGTCATAGAGCGCCTGGCGGAAATCCTTGTGGCGGTATACCTCTTTGGCGTCGTCGTACGTGGTGACCGTGAGGACGTTCATGGTCACACGATAACCCCGAGCCCCAAACCGCCGTCAACGGCGATGACCGTGCCCGTCACCCATTCGGCGCGCACCGCGTATTCGATGCCCTCGGCGATCTCGGTTGGGGTCCCGATGCGTCCGAGTGCATGATGATTCGACATTCCGTCGAGTCGCTTGGCCGCGGTCTCGTCGTCGAACAAGCCGGCACGCTGGTTGATCTCGGTGAGCACGGCACCCGGTCGCACCGCATTCACGCGGATCTTGCGCGGGCCAAGCTCGGTGGCGAGCACCTTCACGAGTGCCTCGAGTGCGCCCTTCGTCGCGGCGTACGGCGCCGCACCCGGGTACGCACGCACGGTGTAGATCGAGCCGATGAACACGAGTGCGCCCTGCGACTTCACCAAATGGGGCAGCGCCTCCTGCGTGAGCATCATTCCGGCGACGACGTTGTCGTTGAACACCTTGAGCAGGCGCTCCTCGGTCCACTCCTCGACCGGGGTGCGCTCCATGTTCCCGGCGTTCGACACGAGAGCATCGAGCTTTCCACCGTGCTCGACTGCGCGCTTCACGAGTGCCGCACGATCCTCGGCTTTCGTCACGTCGGCAACGACCCACGCGCAATTCGCACCGATGCTCTCGGCAACAGCTTTCACCTTGTCGGCGCGACGTCCGCAGATCGTCACCTTTGCACCGCCGGCGGCGAACAGTCGCGCCGTCGCCTCACCGATTCCCGATCCACCGCCGGTGACGATGATCGACATTCCCTGCAAGCTCTTCATGACAACCCCCTGGGTGAAGAACCTAGAACATCACCAGGAGCCGACCAACTCGAGGACGATCACAAGATGTCGAATTGAATGAGGTCACCCGATTCGTCGCTTGCGAGCAGCGTGACGCGAACTCCGTCGGTCGTCAGTTCGTCGCCCAGAGGAATGACGAACCGATCAACAATCGGCCGGCGAGCAGGATCGAGGGTGAGTTCCCCACGGGCAATAATGGGCCCGCGCCCACCGGGAATCGACGTATCGAACACGTACACGAGCACTCCCGGCTCCGCCACGTCGTAGCCCATCTTCCTCCGCGACTCAACGACGAGGACGGCTCCATTGCCCAACGGGCGGACGATCGCTTTCGGCGTTGGGGAAGCATCCTGGACGGGGGACAGGAAGTGGATGGACGTCTTCGGTGCTGTTTCACTCACACATCGGATCTGATCATCAATCAGCCAGCCGGCAAGAAATCTGTGCCAGGAGATGAGCTCGGGCGCTTCACCGCGGTACGAGTTCATGAGATCCCAGAACCAAAATGTTCCGTCGTAGTCGGGATTCGGCTCCGTTGTGTATAGATCTTCGAAGCCCAACCACACATGGGCAACCTCGTGGGCGATGAGTCGCCAGCTTGCGGGCTGCCAACCACCCGACAACGTCGCGTACTTGACCTCGCCCGACTCTGCTCGTACCGGATCATCGGGCATCGGGATAGCGGTGCCCCAGAAATTCGCCGCCGGATTCGCACCCACTTCGAATGCAACGACGTCGTACGAAGTCACGTCGTAGCGAGCGGGAACTTCACGGGCAGCGGCGCGAACGAAGTCCCAGGTGCTGGCACGATCGCCCGGGATGAGGCCAAACGATTCTGCAGTGCGGTTGAGAACAACATGATCAGAGAGGTCGGCGATGTCGTAGCTCACTACCGCGCGCCCGTATGAAACCGTTTCGAAGTAGCGCTTGAACTCGGGCATGGCAGCAACTAATGCAGCGTGATCATCGGCACCGAAAGGAATATCCGGGGTGGAAACCGGGACTACGAGCAGCCGCAGCGATGTGGTGGGTGCTGCCATCGCTCGACGCGGGAATCCCGATGTGGATGGTGAGTTGTTCATTGCGCTGTGGGTATCGGTTGCATCGGCAATGCGACAGGCGTCGGCTGTGTCGAGGAGCGACGCGGGAGTTACACGGGTGTCGGCCGCCAAGACGAGCGTGGTCGTCGTTGAAGGCTCGGGCGCGCTCGAAGATGTGGTGTCCGTGATAGCGGTCCTCGAACATCCCGTCGCGACAACGGCGAGGCACGCGAGTAGACGAACCATGGTCTTGGCGCGCACAGACACAGCGTGGCACATCGCCGACCGCGGGCCAATCGTGGGTCACTAACCTCGGCACATGGTCCGTGGCTTGCGTTGGTGGATTGTCGCTGCCGTCGTACTTGCGTCGTGCTCCACCGGGTCGGCGACCGACACCAATGGCGATCCGGATGAGGCGTTGACCCTGCGTGCCGCAGGCATCCACGTAAATCCCGACAGCGGACTCGTATCCGTCGTCACCCATGGTGTGACGCTTAACGAGGGAGCCTTCCCGGAGATCAGCATCGGTTACGGCTTCCTCGACGTCGTGATTCCGCAACCGCTCCCGGCAACCTGCCGCGCGGGTCTCGTAATCAAGGACGAGGAGGCACCGGAGGGGTTGGCCGTCGGCCTCGAACTGCGTAGTGACGACGCCGAGCGTGTGAAGTACTCGGCATACGTCGACTGGAAAGTCACCGCCATGATCTTCGGCGATTGCGGGTCTCTCGACGGTGTCTTCGCGGGGTTCGGTGCGGTCATGCCGGGTGTGCCGCAGCTACCGGCTATGTCCGGGACGAACCGCGTGTGGGAGGTATTGCCGATCTTTTCGCCCGGCGTCAGTGGGCGCGATAAGAACGTCGGACTGCCTTCGCGAATCCCGAGTCAAGTGCTGGCGAAGAACTCCGGTGCCCGTGCCGAGTTCCTCATCGATGAGTCTGCAGCGGAGGTTGTGGTTGATCCGCTTGCGAATGAGTTCGAGCAGCTAACGACACCTTTGCCTCGCACCACCACCGACCGCCCGGATGATGATCAGAATTCTGCACAGTTGAAGTTCATCTACGTCGTGCCATCTTTTGCCACGGATCGCCAGCGGGATGCATCGGGTGAGATCTCACGCTTTGCCTTCCAGATCAACGAATGGTGGGCAAACCAGAACGCGGGCTTCGGTCTGCGCCTTGATACCTACAAAGGTGCCATTGACGTCGGATACCTGTCGCTCTCCGTGACGGAAGAGGAGTGGAAGGACTATTTCGTCGTGCGTGAACCCTTCAACAACGGGCTGTCGCGTTTTCAGCAGGTACTTGCAGATTCGGGATGGGGCAACGAACTTGTTGCCGATCCCAGTGACCCCCTGTCGTACGCAGACGTTCGTCGCGGCAAGTTGCACATGCTCGTGTTCGAGGCACCTGGTGGCGTATATGCGCGCACCGGCCAGGACCGTGAGTGCGTCTCGCTCATTGACGCCGTCAATGACGGTGTCTCGATTATTGGCTTCGCGGTTGCAAATTCGTCGGGTGGATCATGTGGAAGTCTTGACGTTGCCGGTCGCTTCCCGGCCAACGCAGCGGCGGGTCTTCAGTCCACGTGGGTGAGGACGGTGTTCGGCGGCATCGATCATGTCGCCCAGTGGATGCGCGGTCTTCCTGGCTGTGAGTTCTCAAGATCGCCGAGAGATGGTGAGCGGGTGAAGATTCCCGGGGTGCTGGACCCGTCGCGCGCCTGGGAGATTCGCGGTGGCTTCATGCGTGATCTCGGTGAAGTGAACGATCCGACGAGTGATGCTTTCATCAGTGGCCCGCCAAATCCATTTCCCCCAGCGCTGGATCCGCGGCATGATCTCTATTTCCATATCACCTCCGACAAGCTTGCTACGTACGAACCATGCAACAGTGATATCTCACGACATCCGCTCTGGGACGATGAGCCATTCGACCGCGATACGCAAGTGTCCCAGTCGCGAACGAGCTACGACCGCGAAGACGAACGCGACGGAGCCCAATTGAAGGCGGTATACGCACTGCGCAACGGGTCGCAGGACCGTCGCTATGACGTGACCGGCGACATCGAGAAGTCTCTGCTCCAGATGAAGTCTTTCGTTGAGCAACAGACCGGTGGAACGAACACCCTGCATATCGACACGTTCAATGGTCGACCCGACGTCATGTACTTTCCACTTCCACGTGCACTCACTCCGAAAGCGGGGGATGCCTGTGCCGACGAGCCGTGCCCGAACGACCAGACCATCTATGCGGCGATGAAGACGGCCGGTCGCGTCGATCCCGACAAGCAATACGTCATTTTCTATGACGGCGGCATCGAGTTCGGGGGGAAGGGGTTATGCGGCGGTTCAGCTTCGAATTCGAAAGCATCCTTTGTGAATCTCTCGGGAATCACGTCGGAGATGTGCGCCTTCCTTCCGTTCTCTGAATCGAAAGTCGATTCATGGTCGGTCGGACTGTTGGCGCTCCACGAGGTATTCCACGCGTTGGGGGCAGTGTGCGAGAATTCCGCAGTCGCCAACGACGGCATGCACAGCAGCGTTGCAAACGACATCATGAATGGTTCGGCGCAGGGCACCGTCGCGTTGGACCCGCGTCGCGCCTACTGGTACGACAACCCTTCGGGATGCCCGCCGCTGTCTCGCTCGGCACTCTTTGTCAAGCAGTGAATCATCTACCGGAGTACGTCGTTGCAGTCGATCGCCGGAAGGCGCGACAACTCACCATATATATAGTCATGGTTGAGGTCGCGAGAAAATGATCGCGGTGTGAAGGGCGTCACTTCTTCAACTGCGGACCGGCAACACCTTTCGGTCGCGGCAGAAACGTCATCAGTGACTGCGTGAGACCGCCGTCGACGAACAACGCCTGACCGTTCACGTACGACGACTGCTCCGATGCGAAGAACGCAACGGCATTGGCGATATCGAGCGGAGTGCCGAGACGACCGATCGGAACGGCGGCAGCACGTGCCGCTTTCACCTCGGGATCGCCGTACACACCCGCACCTTCGGTGGGGATGAGTCCCGGTCCGACGGCATTGCAGCGCACGCCGAGCGGACCCCACTCGACGGCCATGAGGCGTGTGAGTGCGAGCAATCCGGCTTTCGACGGTGTGTACGAACCGACGGAGGGGCTCGCGTTCGTGCCCGCGATCGACACGATGTTCACGATCGAACCGCCGCCGCGGGCGATCATTCCATCAACGAATGCGCGGGCCATCTGGAACGGACCGAGCACGTTCACCTTGATGACGTCGAGGAAGTCCTCCGAGGAAGTGTCGCGCAGGGGAGTGAAGCGCCAGATTCCGGCGTTGTTCACGAGCACGTCGATTGGGCCGACCTTCTCGGCCGCGGCGCGCACGTCGTCCTCGTTCGTCACATCGCATCGAATGACGCCGTCGCCGGCGATGTCGAGGCGCGCGACCTCGTATCCGTCCTCTTCCAGGCGTTGGGCGATGACCGCCCCGATGCCGCGTCCCGCACCGGTGACGACGGCGCGGCGCGCGCTCATTCGCCCGATCCGACCTTGTCGACGGATTTCGGCCGAGGGAGCATCGTGAGCACGCTCATCGTGATGCCACCGTCGACGAGGATGTTCTCGCCGGTGATGTACGACGCCTTGTCGGATGCGAGGAACGACACGAGATTCGAGATGTCGGTGGCCTGACCGAGACGGCGCGCCGGGATCTTCGCCTCGCGTGATCGGCGGATTTCCTGGTCGGCGTGAATCGCGTTGCTCATGCCCGCGTCCATGAGGCCCGGGGCGATGGCATTGACGCGGATGCCGAGCGGACCCCACTCGACGGCCATCTGCTTCGTGAGCAGCGCAAGGCCGGCCTTCGCCGACGTGTACGCGCCGCTGTTCGGTCCGGGGACGATGCCGTTCATCGACGTGACGTTGATGATGACGCTGCGCGATCCCGCGGCGACGACCCGTTTCGCCACTGCCTGCGCCATGGTGAAGGCGCCGACGAGGTTGACGCGGATGACGAGATCGAAATCGTCCTGTGAAAGATCGATGAGCGGTCCGAAGCGCACGATGCCCGCGTTGTTCACCAGCAGATCCGGCGCCTTGCCGTATTCGTTCAGCGCTGCCTCGACGGATGCGGGGTTGCCGACGTCGCACGAGATCGCAACGCAATTCGGCTTCAGCGGACCCGCCTTGCGGATCGCGTCTGCGCTGAGGTCGAGAAGTCCGACTGCCCAGCCTTCGTCGGCGAGCTGATCGGCGATGACGCGGCCCAAACCCCCGGCCGCACCTGTGACGAGTGCGTTTTTCACGTGATTCCCCCTTGCGTCGTAAGGTACTGCTCCATGAGTGACGCGACCAAATTGGCAGTGCGACGTTTTCTCGATGCAGTGGAGGCGCGCGACGTCGATGCCGTCGTCGCCAGTTTCTCACACGATGCCACGTACCAGAACGTGCCGTACGAAGTGCATGCCGGTCACGATGCGATCCGTACGTTGTTCGCGAACATCCTCCATCGAAGCAGCAAGGTGCAGTGGGACATCCTCTCCGAGGCCTACGTGCCGGGTCGCGCGCACCTCGAACGCGTCGATCGTTTCTGGATCGATGGCAACGAGTACTCGGTGCCGTGTCACGGCGTCGCCTACGTCGACGAGGACGCGGGCGTCATCACGAAGTTCCTCGACTACCTCGACCTCGGCTTGTGGCGCGAGAAGGTCAGGAGTGTGCTAGCTCCCAAGTAACGGGCACGCTCGACCACGACGAGATCTTCTCGCCGGGGAGGTGGCTGCGCTCGGGCATCGGAGTGAGGTCGACCTTGCGGCCGCGGCACCACAGGTGACGGAACCGCGACTTGTCGCCCAGGATCGAGATGTTCTTGCTCGGATCACCGTCGAGCACGAGCACGTCGGCGTGGTACTTCGGCGCGATGACACCGGTGACGCCGTATTCGCCGACGGCGACGGCATTGTCCATCGTTCCGCATTTGATTGCTTCGAGGGGAGTGAGGCCCATGTGCTGGACGAACACCTCCATCTCGCGGGCGTGCCAACTGCCGCACGGCGTCATCGAGAAGCCGCTCTCCGAACCGCACAGCAGTTTCACTCCCGCTTCGTACGCGCGACGCAACTTCTTGCCGGTGTCCTCGAGTTCGCCTTCGAAGATCTTCTTCGCCGCCGGTGATGCACCCGCTTTGTCGCCGTAGTCGTAGATGTTCGCGAGGAACGTGAACACCGGGCCGACGTGGACCTTGCGTTCGATGATCGCTTCGAGGGCCTGCTCGCCGAGATTCGACGCATGCCAGATGATGTCGACACCGGCAATTGCACAGTCGAGTGTGGCCTGGTCACCTCGACAGTGCGCAGTGACGGGAACTCCGAGGTTGTGCGCGGTGTCGCACACCACTTTCAACTCTTCGCGCGTCCACACCTGGATCTCACCGCGGCGGCTCGTCACGGAACCCGTGACGTGAATCTTGATGATGTCGGCGCCATCCTTGATCTGGCGGCGCACGACGCGAACCATCTCATCCTTGTCGCGCACGACTTCGGCGTAGCCGGCAGTGCCCTGGTCGGGGATGAGACGACCCGCCGTGCCGCCGACTGCGGTCATCAATGCGTAGGTTCCCGAGCGCATGTTCGGTCCCTCGATGATTCCGGCGTTGACGCTGTCGCGCAGTGCGGGTCCGATGTTGAACAAGCCGTCGACGTCGAGCATGGACGTGACGCCCGCCTTCAGCACCTTCTTCAGGTTGTATGCGGCGAGAAGCGCTGCCGATGCCGGCTCGCGATGGTTGAACAACTCGTCATTCGATGCAGGTTCGCCGAGCGTGACGTGCACGTGGGCGTCGATGATGCCCGGCATCACCGTGAGGCCGGTGCAGTCGACGGTGGAGAGGTTCTTCGCGAGGGCCGGATCGACCGCCAGGTTCGGACCGACGGCGGTGATCATGTTGCCGACCATGAGTACGTCGACGTTTTTCGCCACGGCGGCTCCCGAGCCATCGAGGACGTTGCCACCCTTGAGGAGCGTCGCGGGCGACTGCGATGCCGCTCCTTGCGCGGCTGTCGCCTTGGCCAGGGTTTCGTCGTGGGCTGACATTGCAACCTCCTGTGTCGCGGTGTCGCTTCGTTGCTCTCAGGGTACTTGTCGGTCATTGCGCCTGCCAGAGCGAGTTCGTAAACGCGGTCATTGAACGGCTGGTCAGTGACCGGTGATCTGGATCCACACTCCGAGCGTTCGGATGGGCCTCGTGAAGTCGTGCATTGGTACGCTTCGCACGTGATCGACGGAACCTTTCCCACATTGAGCGAAGAACACGAAGCGTTTCGCAAGGTCGTGCGGGATTTCGCCGATCGCGAAGTTGCGCCGCACGCGGCAGGGTGGGATGAGCGCCACGAGTTTCCGCTCGATCTCGTGAAGAAGATGGGCGAGATGGGTCTCTTCGGTCTCGTCTATCCCGAGAAGTGGGGTGGTGCGGACGGCGACTTCACGTCTTTGTGCATCGCCATCGAGGAACTCGGTCGCGTCGACCAGTCGGTCGGTATCACGTTGTCGGCAGGTGTCGGACTGGGCATCAATCCCATCTTCACCTTCGGCTCGGAAGCACAAAAGGCCCGTTGGTTGCCCGATCTCGTCGCCGGTCGCACGCTCGGCGCGTTCGGTCTCACCGAACCCGACGGCGGCAGCGATGCCGGTGCGACGCGCACTCGCGCGGTCTTTGATGCAAAGGCGCGCACGTGGACCCTCAACGGCTCGAAGGCCTTCATCACGAATTCGGGTACCGAGATGACGAGCGTCATCACGGTCACCGCGCGCACCGAAGACGGCAAGATTTCGTCGTTCCTCGTCCCTGCGGGAACTCCCGGACTCATCGTCGAGCCCGCCTACCGCAAGTTGGGATGGCATGCGAGCGACACGCACGGCCTCACGTTCGTCGACTGTGTGTTGCCCGAGGACGCACTCCTCGGCGAACCGGGTCGCGGGTTCGGCAACTTCCTCGCGATCCTTGACGACGGCCGCATCGCGATATCGGCGCTCGCCCTCGGTCTCACCCGCGCCTGCTTGGAGATGTCGGTCGAGTACGCGAAGTCACGCCAGGCGTTCGGCGGTCCGATCGGTCGGTTCCAGAGCCTCGCGTTCGCGCTCAGCGATCTCGCCGTGAAGGTGGAGAACTCACGCAACCTCGTGTACAAGGCGGCGCACCTCAAGGACACGGGTAAGCCGTTCAAGGATGTGGCGGCGATCGCGAAGCTGTACACCACCGAAGCCGCGGTCGACGCGACGCGCGTCGCCACGCAGGTCTTCGGCGGCATGGGCTTCACCGAGGAAGTTGCCGTTGCGCGGTTCTACCGCGACGCGAAGATCCTCGAGATCGGCGAGGGCACGAGCGAGATCCAGCGTCTCGTCATCGCCCGAGCGCTCGGTCTTCCCGTCACCTGACGCACGCCATCCTGCAGGGTGGCGTGAGCGACCGCCCCGGATCTTCCGGCGTGATTACTGGTCGAGTGCAGCGAACAAATCGGGATCGCTGAGACGCAGACGGCGGTAGTTCGCCAACCACATCTGCTCGCGGAAGCCGTACTTGTAATACGCGTCTTTGTACGAGCGTGCCGACTGCGGATCCATCGGTTGGCCGCCATAGCGCATCGCATCGAGCTGGTAGTCACATGCCATGCCGAACGCGATGGTCTCGGCGACGGTGTTCTCGAGAGTGTCACCGCAGTGCACCGACCCGTGGTGCGGCATGAGTGCGATCTTGTTCTTGCCGAGTGCCTTGGCAATGGCCTCACCCTCGGCGTCGGGGGTGAGTGACGGGTCGTCGACGAAACTCGTGACGAGGTCGGCGAACATGCAGCCGTACACGTAGTACACGTCGTACTTCGCACCGGTCGTTGCAAGCGTTGAGATGCTGCGCGCATGTGTGTGGATCGTGCAATTGACGTCGGGGCGCGCCTTCATGATCGAGGCGTGGAAGTTGATACCCGGCGACGCGGGAAGTGTTCCGGCTTCTAGTACTTCGAGGTCGAAGCTTACCTTCGACACGTGCTCGGGAAGTGTTTCGTCGAAGTACTGGAACGGGGTGGTCCAGAAGGCATTTTCGCCCGGAACCCTGACGCTGACGTGACCACCGACCTGGCTGTCAAGGCCGGCGCGGAAGAGCATGCGTCGCGCTGCCGCGATCTTGAAGTGGATGGACTCCTCGGTGTAGCGCTGGCGCATCGGACGAAGTTCGTGCAGTGTCATCGTGGTCCCCCCCCGAACCGTGTGGATGTCACTTCGGACTGTACCAGTCGATCACCTTGCCGAACAGGGGTATATTCGGAATCAGCGTCGGGTGCGAATCCGGCGCACGGATGAAGGGGAATCATCATGACGACACTGGAAAACCTCAACCTGGGGGTCGGTCTCGGCCGCAACGGAACGGTCACCTTCCTTCCCGATCCCGAACCGCGTCCGTTCAACTACGTCGTCGTGTCGGTCGACGACCACATCGTCGAGCCACGTGACGCCTTCGTGGGGCGATTCCCCAAACACCTCGCCGAGCGCGCACCGAAGATCATCGAGACCCCCGAAGGTGCCGAGTCGTGGTTGTTCGAAGATCGCATCATTCCGAACGTCGGAACGAACGCCGTCATCGGTCGCCCGCCGGCGGAGTATTCGATGGAGCCAGCGCGCTTCGATTACATGCGCAAGGGCTGTTACGACGTCGACCAGCGCGTGAAGGACATGGATGCCGGCGGCATCTGGGCTTCGCTGTGCTTCCCGTCGATGGTCGCCGGTTTCGCCGGCACGCGATTCGCCGAAGCAAAGGATCCCGAGTTGGGTCTCGCCGCCGTGCGCGCGTGGAACGACTGGCACCTCGAGGCGTGGTGCGCGAAATATCCCGATCGTTTCATTCCGCAGCAGGTGACGTGGTTGAAGGATCCGGTCATCGCCGCCGAGGAGATTCGCAAGAACGCGGCACGCGGCTTCCGCTCGCTCTCGTTCCCCGAAATCCCCGAGCGTCTCGGTTTGCCGAGCATTCACAGCGGTCACTGGGATCCGATCTTGCAGGCGTGCGAAGAGACCGGAACGGTCGTGTCGTTGCACGTCGGCTCGGCGTCGCATCTGGTCACCGGCTCGAAGGACGCACCGGCCGACGTCGTTGCCACGTTGTTCTGGGTCGGCTCGACGATCGCCGTCGTCGACTGGCTGTTCTCGAAGGTGGCCGTGCGGTTCCCGAAGTTGAAGGTCGCCATCTCCGAGGGTGGTGTCGGCTGGGTGCCCGCACTCATGGACCGCATCGAGCACTGCTTCCGTTACAAGGACTTCACGGGTGGCTGGATCAACGAGGACCTGCACCCGAACGAGGTCCTGCAGCGCAACTTCTTCTTCTGCGCGCTTGACGACACGGCCGGCTTTGAGATGATCGAGCGCATTGGCGAGGACAACGTGATGGTCGAGTGCGACTACCCGCACGCCGACTCGACGTGGCCCGACACGCAGTCGTACCTCGGCAAGCAGCTCGGTTGGTTGCCCGAGAAGACGATCGAGAAGTTGACGTACCGCAACGCATCGCGGATCTACAACTTCCCGGTTGCCGACGAGGCATTCCGCCGCCAGGCCGCAGCCCGCGCCAAGGCGTAAACGCTCACCGCGATTCGTCGGTGCGGTTGCGCACCGACGGGGTGATTACTCGTCTTCTTCCTTCAGGTCGACGATCGCCATCGTCGGTTGGGTGACGGTGAGTTTCGGGCGGGGGAGCGGCTCGTGGCGCACGAGTTCGTGCACCTCGCCGACAACGCCGTCGGCGACCGACTCACCCGCCACAGTGCCCAGCGTGAGGCCCGAGCAGATGTGGATTCCACCGAGACCAAGGCACGGATTGACTCCGCCCACGGTGTCACCGGCGGCGTAGAGCCCCGGCACCATGCGGCCCATGACGTCGACGACGACCATCGCCGTCGTCGTACGGAAACCACCCGACGGAAAGTTCGTGCCGAGCGTCATGCGGCTGCAGTAGTACGGCGCGGTGACCACACCGTGGCCGTCGGCGTTGAACACGACGCGGTTGAACCGCGCATCCTTCTGCGGACTCGACGTCACGGTCGTGTTCCACCCATCGATCGTGCGCTGCAGCGTGGATGCGTCGCAGCCGATGAGTCGCGCAAGTTCGGGCACGTCCTGTGCGACCGCGTACGGCGCGGGCATCTGGTTGACGAGATGCTGCTTGCGGGTGAACGTGTCGTGGTCGAACACGTAGTAGCCGATGCGATCCGGCTGTTGCAGCAACGCGTTGACGCGATCGTCGTAGGGGCCGGCTTCGTCGTGGAAGCGTTCGCCCTTCACGTTCACGGCGATCGAGTCCTCGACGAGTGCGGAGCCGACGATGACGAGCGGCTGGATCATCGTCATGTTGATGAGATCGCCACCCATCATCTGACCCATGAGGTGACCGTCGCCCTGGCACGTGTGCACCCCGAGATACGGCGTGCGCGCAAGGTGCTCGGGCTGGTAACGCATGCGCAACTCGGGATTCGACTGGTATCCACCCGTGGAGAGAACGACGCCGCGCGCTGCGTTCCATTGCACGGTGCCGTCGGGGCCTTCGGCGACGACACCGGTGACGCGTTCGCCGTCACGCACGAGAGATTTGGCCCGCGTTTCGTACACCACCTTCACATCGAGTTCCTCGAAGGCCCGCAGGTATGCGCGCTGAATGCCGAACGTATCGACGACGTTGAGCATGCGGTCGGTCGTGTGCTGCAAGGGACGCTGGATGAAGCGACCGAACTCCACCCCGTATTGCACGAGGAAGTCGTACGTTTCGGCCGAACGCTCGGCGTACACGCGGGTCATGTACTCGTCCCAGATGATGCCGTAGCGGTCGCGCTGCAACTCGACCTCGGCGCGTGCGTCGCGCATGAACTTCTCCACGGAATCCGCGACACCCTGTTTGCGCTGGAAGTCGGTGTCGACGAACGCCATGTATCCCGTCGACCAGATCGCGTTGCCGCCTATTTCGTTCAGTGCCTCGATGACCGTCACCTTCGCCCCGCGCCGTGCCGCGGCAACTGCTGCACTCATTCCGCCGGGTCCCGCACCGACGACGAGCACGTCGGTCGAATGTGTCTGCATGGCTAGTGTCCTACCACACGCGCATCACGACGTGAACGGGGGAATTCCGATGGACGACGCGCTTCATCTCACACCGGTGGCCTCGCAAGTAGAGACGTTGCTCGCGGGTCGCGAACCCGAGGTGCTCGCCCTCGTGCAAGACGCACAACGGCGTTGGCAGGGTCTGCACGACCGACTCATCGCGATCATCGCGGCATGCATCGACGACGCCGTCGACAACGGTGCCGACCTTGCACCGCTGTTGAACCGTATCCACGAACGCACATCGGTTGGTGTCGATCAACTCGTATCCGCGACGCCGTCGGCCGAGTCGGTGGCGGCACTTCTGCGCACGCACAACTCGACGGGTGCGGTATCACGCGACGGTGACGTGGTCGTTTTCGAACACAAGTGCGGGTCGGGTCTCGTCCACTGGCGCAACAACCCCGGCGTCACCAAAGTGAAGGAGGGTGAAGTGCCCGGCGTCCCCGCCGGAGTGCCGCGTTACTGTGCGCGGTGCATGAACACGATCGCTGCGGTGGGGAAGGGTTCGTGGCGCGTCACGCCGCCGACGTCACCCGACGGCCGCTGTCGGTGGGAGCTCGACTCGCCACGTACGTGATCCCCCGACAACGCAGGGCCGTGTCACAGGTATTCTTCGCCGCGCCACCACGCTTCGAGGTTCGGCTTCACTGCCTCGTCGACGATTTCGATGCGCTGTCCACCCGATGCGCGAAGGTACGCGAATCGCGCCGGTCCTCCGTCGTCGCCAACCATCCACGACTCGAGCACGTGATTCTCACGCTGCAACTCGGCGATCGTGCCACGCAGGTCGGCAACCCACCAGCCGAGGTGATGCATGCGACCATGCGACTCGGGCACCCACGGCGACCCGGGCTTTGCCTCGATGAGCTCGACGTGCAGCGGACCGTCGCACGAATAGGTGACGTTGATCGAGAACGGCGTCGGCTCGTGATCGGGGCGTCCGACCACGAGATTGCGCACGGCGGGCTTCGTCCACTGCAGGCCAGTCGCGCCGAATGACTTCATCGCTGCAGCAAGGTCAGTGACGACCCACGCTGCGTGGTACAGCCGCTCGTTGGCCAGTGGCATGAGCCGAACGTAGCCGATCCGCTCAGCGGGTGAGCCAGCCGCCGTCGATCGGCAGCGTCACCCCGGTGATGTAACTCGCTTCGTCGGAGAGAAGGAATGCGATGCCGCGTGCGCAATCCTCGACCTCACCGAGACGGCCCATCGGTACCTTCTCTTCGAGCCACTCGCGGCCACCCGGTTCGTTGAGACGCTCGGCGAGCATCGGCGTGACGATCGGACCGGGTGCGATGGCGTTGACGCGGATCTTCTGGGTGGCCAGCTCGAGTGCGGCGGCTTTCGTGAGCATCGCCACGCCGGCCTTCGACGCGACATAATGCGGTTGACCCGGCACGGCCCCAAAACTGTTCACTGACGCGATGTTCACGACGGCCCCGGCACGTCCGTCGGCAAGGCAGTGACGGGCGAAGTGCTTGACGGCGAGGAAAGAACCCGTGAGGTTGATCCGCACGACGCGATCCCACTCCTCGAGCGTGAGGTCGGTGATCGAATGCCGCGTGCGCACACCCGCACAGTTGACGAGCGCGTCGAACGGGCCGTGGTCGCGCAACGTACGCTC
This sequence comes from uncultured Bifidobacterium sp., assembly GCA_964540395.1. Taxonomy (GTDB): domain Bacteria; phylum Actinomycetota; class Acidimicrobiia; order Acidimicrobiales; family Ilumatobacteraceae; genus F1-60-MAGs027. The sequence goes on along the minus strand of CAZIME010000008.1, from coordinate 26,439 downwards.
CCAGTCGGGTTCGTTCGCGACATCGAGTGCGACGACGTCGCCGGACGCCCGAAGATCGGCGCGCACGACGCTCCAACCTTTTTCGGTGAGAAGTGATGCGGTGCCTGCTCCGATTCCGGAGCCACCGCCGGTGACGAGTACACGTGGCATTGGCGCATGGTAACCCACTCGGTCGCTGTGTTCGCCCGGTACTACTCTCGGCGCCGGGGGAAGGGGGAGCGATGACCGCCGTCGTTCAACCGCGCGCGAGCGCGGATCGATTCGGCGCGAATGTCGTCGTCGGCATGACGGCACTCGCCGTAGGCGTCGGCGCATCGCTGGGTTTTCTCTACGGCTTTCTCGCCCCCGAGATCCGCGAGTTCTTCGGCGTCGATCGTGCCCGGGCCGGGCTGCTCGTCAGCGCATACTTCGGCGCCACCGGAGTGATGTCAATCCTCAGCGGCTTCATCGCCGATCGGGTGTCGGCCAAGCGTGTCGTCGCCACGGCCATCGGCGTGCTCGCAGTGATGGTCTTCGTCGCCGCCGGATCGAGTTCGTACTGGACCTTGTTGCTCGTTTCGATCCTCGGCGGCGCCTGTTACGCGCCGATCAACACCGGCACGAACGTGGCGCTCGCGAACGTCGTTCCGCTCGAGAAGCGCGGTGCAGCGTCGAACGCGAAGACGATGGGTGTTCCGTTGCTCGTGTCGTTCGGTGCGTTCTTTGCCCCCGTCGTCGGTCAGGCGTTTTCGTGGCGGGTGCCTCTGATCGCTTGCGGCATCGTTGCCGTCGTCGCGTTTTTCGCCGCGCTGGTCATCGTGCCGAACGTGACGAGCATCAAGCGCGGGGAAGTCGGCCGCAAGCCCCCGAAGGGTTTTTGGCGCGTGCCGATCGCCGCGTTCTTCCTGCTCATCGGTAGCCAGCCGGTGTATTCATGGTCGATTTCGTTCCTCGTCGAGGACATGGGAGTGGGCAAGTTCCAGGCGGGCTCCGTCGTCGGCGTGGCGAGCCTCATGGGTGCGGTGAACATGGTTCTGCTCGGTCGCATGTCGGATCGTCTCGGTCTGTCGTCGCGGCGTATCTTCCTCATGGGTCTCACCTTCACGCTGTCGGTTGCTCAGTTCGTCATCACCGCCGGTGAGAACCTGTGGATCGGCGTCGTCGTCATCGGGATTGCGTTTGCCATCGTCACCCAGCTCGCCGCGATCGGCACGATGCATGCGCTGATCATCGACTTGTGCCCCGGGGCCGCGGGTCGCGGTTCGGGCCTCACGATGACGGGCTACTACCTCGGTGCACTCGCGGCTCCGGTGAGCTTCGGTTTCATCGCCGACCGCGTCGGATACCCGTGGGCGTGGGCGTATTGCGGCGTGTGCGCAGCGCTCTCGATGCTGTTTTTCTGGAGCACGAAGTGGGTGCGCCGCGATGCACCGCTCGCTGCTACAGCTTGAAGATGCGTTTGGCGTTGCCGCCAAGAATCGCCTCGACTCCGCCGCTCGGCAGAGTGAGCGCATTGATCATGTCCTGGTAGCCGTCCTCGACGTCCCAACCGGCGAAGTTCGAACCGAGAAGAACGCGGTCGACACCCTCGGTGTCGACGAGGAACTGCAGTGCATCGAGGCGGTGCACCGCGGTGTCCCAGCTCAACTGTTTCCACTGCTCGTCGAACGGACGCTGCAACAGACCCTTGCCCCACGGCCGCTTCTCGAGAGCGGCGATGAGCCGGCCCTTTTGGTACGGCGCGAACCCGCCGCCGTGGGCAACGTGTACGTGGAGTTTCGGGTGGCGATCGAGCACGCCGCCGAACAACAAGTGCGCAACGGCGAGACCCTCGTCCATCGCAAAGCCGTAGATGACGTCGAGATCCCACTTGTCGAAGAACGGACCGGCCGGCTGGAACGAGCCGCGCGGCGCAGGGTGAATGACGACGGGAACGCCGAGTTTCTCGTGTTCGGTCCACAATTGTTCGAAGCGCGAATCGGAGAGCGGAAGACCTGCAACGTCGGTGCCGATGTAGGAGCACACCATGCCGAGATCCTTCACCGCACGGTGCAACTCGCGGCACGAGGCGTCGACGTCCTGCAACGGCAGTGCGGCGGCACCGATGAGCGTGGGATGCTCCGCACAGATGCGCGCGACTTCGTCGTTGTGGGCGAGGTTGAACGGCACCGCGTCCTTCGCCGGCTGGTGGTAAAAGTACGTGATCGGATTCGGCGATACGAGTTGCTTCTTGATGCCGAGTTGCGCCATCTTTTCGACGCGCATCGACGGTTCTGAAAAGGGACTGTTCGTGAACTTCACGTTCTCGAGCACGTATTCACCCGCGCGGAAGAACGGCGTGCCGTCGGCGCGCACACCCATCTCGGGTCCGGCGTTACCGCAAGTGCCCATGACCCCCGGAAGTAGGATGTGAGCGTGCACGTCGATGATGTCGATGGTCCCCATGGGGCAACCATAGCCCCGGGACAATCGGCCGAATCTGCGATCGCCGGGCGTATTGCTCGTGCGGTCAGCGGCAACTTCGAGAAAAACCGCGACAAGCTCGCTGCGAAGAACCAACTCTTCGTGCGCGACCGCATTGCCGCTCTCGTCGACGAGGGGACTTTCGTCGAGGACGGGTTGCTCGCGAACACGATCGCCACCGATCTCCCCGCCGACGGTGTCGTCACCGGTATCGGTCACGTCGAGGGTCGCCCCGTCGTCGTCGTTGCCAACGACAACACGGTGAAGGCCGGATCGTGGGGCGCGCGCACGGTCGAAAAGATCATCCGCGCCACCGAAGTTGCGCTGAAGCACGAATTGCCGGTCTTCTGGCTCATCGACTCGGCGGGCGCCCGGATCACCGACCAGGTCGAGATGTTCCCCGGGCGTCGCGGCGCCGGTCGCATCTTTGCCAATCAAGTGCGTCTCTCGGGCAAGGTTCCGCAGATCTGTTGCCTGTTCGGTCCGTCGGCGGCGGGTGGTGCGTACATTCCTTCGTTCTGCGACGTCGTGTTCATGGTTGACGGCAATGCCTCGATGTATCTCGGTTCGCCGCGGATGGCCGAAGAAGTGATCGGTGAGAAGGTGACGCTCGAAGAGATGGGTGGTGCCCGCATGCACACGTCGGTGTCGGGATGCGCTGACAACCTCGCCCGCGACGACGTCGACGCAATCGAGCAGGCCAAGGCCTACTTCTCGTACATGCCGCTGAACTGGCGCGACACGCCGCCATCGTTCGCCCCTGCCGCCCCCGCACGCGAAATGACCCGATCGCTGCTTCCCGAGCAGGAGGCGGCCGGTTACGACATGCACCGATTCGTCGATGCATTCGTCGACGACGGTTCGTTCTTCGAGGTGAAGCCCGACTGGGCGACGGAGCTCATCGTCGGATTCGGCCGGCTGAACGGCAATACGGTCGGCATCGTCGCGAACAATCCGCAACAGAAGGGTGGTGTGTTGTTCATCGACTCGGCCGACAAAGCGGCGCGATTCGTGTGGCTGTGCGATGCCTTCAACATTCCGCTGGTATTCCTCGCCGACGTCCCGGGGTTCATGATCGGCACGCAGGTCGAGCGTCAGGGGATCATTCGCCACGGCGCGAAGATGATCACGGCGATCACCGACGCGACGGTCCCGAAGATCTGCGTCGTCGTGCGCAAGGCCTACGGTGCCGGTCTGTACGCGATGTGCGGTCCATCGTTCGACCCGATCGCAACGATCGCGCTGCCGACGGCGAAGATCGCCGTCATGGGCCCCGAGCCGGCCGTCAACGCGGTGTACGCGAACCACATCGCCGCGATCAAGGATCCCGCCGAGCGCGCCGCGTTCGTCGCCGAAAAGCGAGCCGAGTACGAGGCCGACGTCGACCTCGCCCGTCTCGCGAGCGAACTCGTCATCGATGCAGTGGTCGACTTTCCGTATCTGCGCAACGAAGTGATCGCCCGCTTCGCCGCCGCCGATCCCGTCGATCGTCAGTCGGTCGCCAAACGGCACGGCGTCCCGCCGGGCTGAGTCGAGCGGCCTGCTAGACCAGACCGATGCCCGTGGATCTTCTCGACGAACTCGCCGCACGCCGCGACATCCATCTCCTGTTGCTGCGTTACTGCCGCGGCGTCGACCGACTCGATCGCGAGCTCATCGACTCGTGCTACCACGATGACAGTTGGGACGATCACGGACACTGGAAGGGTCCCGGTCCCGATTTCGGTGAGTTCATCGTGCGTTCGCTCACCGAGAGGGCGATCATCACGAGCCATACCATCGGCAACTCGCTCATCGAGTTCGAATCGGCGTCGATCGCCAAGGGTGAGACCTACACGATGGCGTACCTGCGACGACAGGACGCCGATGGCAAGCAGTGGCTGGACCAGTTCTTCGGTCGTTACATCGACCGTTTCGAGAAACGCGACGGCGTGTGGCGGATCAAGCGTCGCGTCGTCATGCACGACTGGTCGATCGCGACGGACCTCAGTGCGACGGCGTCGTTCCCGGTGAAGATCGGAACGTTCGAGCAGGGCGTTCGCGAACGCACCGACTTGTCGTACCGCAACGACACGCACTAAGTTGCGCGTTGGTGGCACGGCCACCGGAAGTTGGGGGACTTTCGTGACGCAGTATCCGACGCTCGGCACTCCGTGTCGCGTCGGCAGCGTCACCTTACGCAACCGCGTCGTCATGGCGGGCCACGGCAGTCGCTTTGTCGAATGGCACGAGCACGGGCTTTCACAACGGCAAGCCGACTATCTCGGCGAGCGCGCAAAGGGTGGTGTCGGTCTCGTCATCCAGGGTTCGGGCATCGTGCATCCCACGGGAATGACCTTCCCCGGCATCAACCAAGTGTGGAACGACTCGATGGTGCAGTCGTACCGTCTCGTCGCCGACGCAGTACATGAGCACGGCGCTCACATCTTCGGTCAGCTCTCGCACCTCGGCCGACAGGGTCACTCGTGGGCGTCGCATCGCGAACTGTGGGCACCGTCGCCGGTGGTCGATCCGTCGAGCCGCATCGTTCCGCACGCCATGACCACCCGCGAAATCGCCGAGATGGTCGACGCTTACGCGTCGGCAGCCAAGCGCTACATCGCCGCCGGCTTCGACGGGCTCGAGGTGTACATGGCGCACGGCTATCTGCTCGCGTCGTTCATCTCCCCGTTTTCGAACAAGCGCGACGACGAGTACGGCGGCTCGCTGAAGAACCGCTGCCGTTTCCCGCTCGAGGTGTTCGAGGCGGTGCGCAAGGCGGTGGGTGACGTTCCCGTCGGCATCCGTGTCACCTCCGACGAGTTCGTGCCGGGTGGCATCGAGCTCGACGAAGCAATCGAGGCAGTGGATCTCATCTTGAGCCAGGTGCAGGTCGACTACGTGAGCGTGAGCGTGAGCAACTACGCATCGATCGAGACGATGATCCCCGACATGAGCTTTCCGCGCCGCCCGTTCGTCGAAAACGCCGGCGCGATCCGCAAAGTGGCGCGCGGCGTTCCCGTCATGAGCGTCGGACGCATCGTCACCCCCGACAACGCCGAGGACATCCTGTCGACGGGTGTCGCCGATCTCGTGTGCGTCGTGCGACCGCTCATCGCCGACCCCGAGTGGACGAACAAAGCGTTGAGCGGAAACCGCGAGCGGATCCGCGAGTGCATCTCGTGCAACGTCGGCTGCCGCGGCGGCCCGCACCGCGGCACGACCATCGCCTGTCTCGTCAACCCCGCAGTCGGTTACGAGCGCACGATGGGCATCGGCACCATGCAGCGCACCACGTCGCCGCGCCACGTCGTCGTTGTGGGCGGTGGACCGGGCGGTTTGAAGGCGGCGGAGACGGCCGCGTTGCGCGGTCATCAAGTGACGCTGCTCGAGAAGTCGAAGCAGACCGGGGGAATGGTGCTCACGGCCGCGGCGACCATGCCGTACCGCGCCGAGTTCGCCGGAAGCGTCACGTGGTTGCGCGACGAATGCCAACGACTCGGGGTGAAGATCCTCACTGGAGTCGAGGGAACCGTCGACACGATCCGTGCGCTCGTGCCCGATGTCGTCATCGTGGCAACGGGGGCAACGCCCGGCCTGCCCGCGGTACCGGGTGCCGACCAACCGCATGTCGTTACAGTGCCGCAGGCAATCCATGACGGTGTCACCGGGAATCACGTCGTCCTCGTCGACTGCGGTGAAGCCGATTGGAAGTCGTTGACGACCGCCGAGTGTCTCGCCTCGCGCGGGCATCGCGTCACCGTCGTGTCGCCGACACCGGCCGGCGCGGAGATCGACATTTTCAGCAAGCCCACGCTGTTGCGCCGACTGGCAGCAGCAAGAGTGAACATCCTCGAATACCGCAGCCTCGTGTCGATCGGCGCGCGCGATGTCACGCTCGTGCACGGCTGGAGCAGGGCGACCGAAATCATCGACAACGTCGATGCGGTCGTTGCGTCGTGGTACGGGGTCGCCAACGATGCGTTGCGAGCACCACTCGAGGAGCTCGGCATTGAGGTGCACCTCGTCGGTGACAGCTTGGCACCGCGGCGCGCGATCGATGCGATTTGGGACGGCTTCCGCATCGGACGCGAGTTGTAAACGAAACGAGGAATGGAGAAGGCATGGCGGACAAACACGTACTGGTGACGGGCGGTGGCTCGGGCATCGGTGAAGGAATCGTGCACGTGCTCGCCGGGCGCGGCTGGCACGTCGTCGTCAACGACGTCGATGGCGTCAAGGCGGAGGCGGTCGCGAAAGCGGTGGGTGGAATCGCCCTGCCCGGCGACGTCGACAAGGATGCCGAGCGGCTCATCGCCGAGAGCGTGAAGCAGTGCGGGTCGTTGCACGGCCTCGTGAACAACGCCGGCATCATCATGCGCTCGATGCTCGAGTCGGTTCCCGATGAGCACCTCGACCGCACGTTCTCCGTCAATCTGCGCGCCACGGTGCGGCTGTCACGTTTCGCGCTTCCGCATCTCGAAAAGAGCGGCGGATCAATCGTCAACATCTCGTCGATCGCCGCCGAGATAGCGCAAGTCGGTGGTGGTCTGTATTCGGCATCGAAGGCGGGCGTATCGGCCTTCACCCGACAGGCGGCGGCGGAGTGGGGTCCGAAGGGCGTGCGCGTCAACGCCGTCGCGCCGGGGCTCATTCGCACCGCGATGGCAGAGGCGGTGTATTCGGTACCCGAGACGTACGAGAAGCGCCGGGCAATGATTCCGTTGAAGAAGATCGGCAAACCGGAGAACATCGGCACCGTCGTGGCGTTCCTCCTCTCGGATGACGCCGAGTACGTGAGCGGTCAGATCATCGAAGTCGACGGTGCGTTCTCGCACACGCTCATCGGGCTCCTTCCGCACCCGAGGAGCGACTGATGACGGCGAAATCGGTTCTCGTCACCGGCGGTGGCACGGGTATCGGTGAAGGGATCGCCGTCGAGCTCGCCGCCCGCGGGTGGAAAGTAATCGTCAACGACCTTCACGCCGACACCGCACGGAAAGTCGCCGATCGCATCGGCGGCGTAGCCGTCGCCGGCGACGTCGACCGCGATGCCGACCGAATCATCGCCGAATCGGTCGCCGCATTCGGTGGGTTGCATGCACTGGTGAACAACGCCGGCATCATCCGTCGGGCGCGACTCGAAGTGCTGCCCGACGACCTCATCGACCAGACGTTCTCGACGAACTTGCGCGCAGTCGTTCGGCTTTCGCGCATCGCACTCCCGCACCTCGTCGCGACGCAGGGCGCGATCGTCAATCTCGCATCGGTTGCCGCGCGATTGTCGGCGCTCACCGGTGGTATGTACTCGGCAACGAAAGCAGGAGTTGCGGCGTTCACCCGCCAGGCCGCCGTCGAGTGGGGGCCGAAGGGCGTGCGCGTCAATGCGCTCGCGCCCGGGCTCATCGTCACGTCGATCGCACAGGAGGTGTACTCGGTGCCGGAGCTCGCGGAGAAGCGTCGCGCGATGGTGCCCCTGGGGCGGCTGGGTCAGCCCGACGACGTCGCCGCGGTGGCGGCATTCCTGCTCTCCGACGACGCGCGCTATGTGAGCGGTCAGGTGATCGACGTCGACGGTGCGTTCTCGCACACGCTCATCGGGATGCTTCCGCACCCGCCGAGCTGAGCATCACGACGCGCGTAGTCCCGCCTTCACGAGCTTCGGGCGCAGCACATCGTTGAACTGCTGCAGCCCGTAGTGATAGTCGACCCAACTGATGGAGATGCCGTCGAGTCCCGCTTCGGCGAATGCCGACATGCCGGCGACGACCTGATCGGGCGTTCCGACGAGGGGAATCGCTCCGTAACCGGCGATGAGATTCGCCGCCATGGATCGCCATCCGTCGCCGAGTGCGCTCTGTGAGTTCGGCACCAGCACGTTGAGCAGGTTCTCGACACCCTCCCAGTCGCCCTTCGTGTTCACGTAGTTGTCGCGGTAGGCGATCGCCTCCTCCTCGGTATCGCGGCACACGATGTATCCCTGGCCGAACACCTGGATGTCGCGACCGTAGGTGTCGCGGGCGAGCTTCTTCACGTTTCGTGCGATCTTCCCCACGCTCTCTATGTCGCCGCCGACGACGAAGTTGAGGTCGGTGTGCTTGGCCGCGAAGTGCTGACCGCGTTCGCTGTTGCCGGCGCTCATGAGCACCGGGTTCGGTCGCTGCACGGGCTTGGGTTCGGAGTACACCTTCGGGCTGTCGAAGTACTTGCCCTTCCAGTCGAATTCGTCGGTGCGCGACCACAACTGCTTGCACAGCGAGATCCATTCGTCGGCGACGTCGTAGCGCTCGTCGTGGGGGAGTTGCGGTGCGCCGAACATGCGCATCTCGTCTTCATTCCATCCGGCGACGAGGTTGAGCGCAAACCGGCCACCGGAAATGTGGTCGATCGTCGCCACTTCCTTTGCCGCTCGTACCGGGTGAACGGTCGGCACGTGGAACGTGGCAAAGACTCCGATCTTCGACGTCACCGCGGCGAGCCCGGCTGCCCACGTAAAGGTTTCGAAGTTGCGGTGGTTGAAGTTGACCTTGCCGCCCATGCCCTTCCAACGCGCAACGGGAATGATCGCTTCGATACCTGCTGCCTCGGCAGCTTTTGCGATGCGTACCGACTCGTCCCATTCGATTTTCAGCACCTCGGGCATGTCGGTCATCGAGCAACCGCCGCTCACGTTGACGCCGAACACCCCGAGCTTCAGTCGGTTGGGGCTGGACAGCAACGGATTCGTTGACCGAACATTTCCACTCACGGCATACCCCCGTATCCGTCGTTTCCGACACCATAGGTCGCCCCGGGAAGGGCACTGATCAACGACCGGACGGGGACGGGAGCGGCGGTATCAAACCGATACCATGTCGATATGGCCATGACCCTGCGCCTCACCGATGAAGAGCACGACAACCTGCGGGCCGTTGCCGCAGCGAACGGTGTGTCAATGCAAGATGCTGCCCGACAGGCGATTCGGGAATTCGTCGTTCGGTCCGATCATCGCGCTCGCGTGGCTCGAGCAACGGATCTCATCGTGTCGGTGCATGCCGATGCAATTGACCGTCTGGGTCGATGACCGAACCTGTTGAGTTCCTCGATCTCGACGACGTACTCGCCATTTGCTCGAAGTTGTTCGGTGATCCGCCACCGATTTGTGACATCGGACTACTCGGGGCGGCCGTTGCCAGACCCCAAACCACGCTTGGAGACAGCGATGCCTATCCGTCTCTGACGGAAAAGGCAGCAGCACTGCTGCAATCACTCGTGTCGAATCATTCCCTGGTTGATGGCAACAAGCGACTGGGCTGGGTGGCGACGGCAGTGTTTCTCGAAATCAATGGTCGAAGTGTCTCTCATGTCTCGAACGACGATGTCTTCGCGTTGGTGATGCACGTTGCGGCGAAGAGCCCTCCGTTGAGCGACATTGTCTTGCGCCTCCGAGCGTTCACCGGCGAGTAAGTGGCCGCTTACTGCGGCTGTGCTGAAGTATTCGCGTCACCGGGTCAAATTCGTAGCCAGACCTAGCATCAGCCCTATGGCTGAGTCACGTACCGAATCACGAGGCGTCCTTGCGGCGATTGTCGTCGCAAGCGTGGCGACAGCGGCGGCACTTGCCTGGGGTCTCGGGCGGGTCGGCGTGGGTATCGAGAACCGCAACGACGGCGTCGTCACCGTGCGCGGTACCGCACAGCGCAACGTGAAAGCCGATCGCGCCGTGTGGAAGTTGACTATCACGAATTCGGGTGCGACACCGGCCGACGCTCTCGCGGGGGTCGCCGCCGGCGTGGAAGCGATGAATCAATTCTTCACCGCCAACTCTGTGCCGGCCGACGCGGTGACGCTCGGCTCGGTGTCGACGTTCGCGAACAAGGAGTACATCGCCGGCAACGCCACCGGTGTCGTGTTGTCGTATGAAGCGTCGCGCGAAGTCACGTTGCGTCTCGATGACGTCGACAAGGTTGCGGAATTGTCGAGCAACCTCGGAGAAGTGCTTGCCGCCGGGGTGCAAGTGTCGACGGGCGGGCCGGAGTACTACCTCGCGAGTCTCGCCACGTTGCGACCCGAATTGCTGTCCGAAGCGATGGTCGACGCGCAGAACCGCGCCGAAACCCTCATCAAGGCGGTCAACGGCACGGTGGGCTCGGTGCGCGGTGTGAACAGCGGTCCGTTCCAGGTCACCGCAGCCGATGCAACCGACGTCGAATCGGGTGGCTACTACGACACGGCAAGCATCGAGAAGACCGTGGTCGCCACGGTGACCGTCGATTTCGAAACCCGCTGATTCGCCGTACCGGACGGCTATGCCATACCGCCTGCTGCACGTACGCTCACATCGTGGATCAAAGCGTGACGGAATACATCGGTATCTACGACGCCGACTCCACGATCATCGGGGAAGTGTCGTATTGGATCGGCGCCCGCCTCGGTCGGCGGCATTGTTCGCTGTGTGACATCACCCACGGTGTCTTCACCGAAAAAGCCGAGTGGAAGCTGTGCCGCGAGCGCTTGCACGTGCCGTTCGTGACGTTTCATCGCAACGATGCACCGCCCGACGTGCTCTCCGTTGCGGAAGGTTCGTTCCCCTGCATCTTGGCGCGCCGGAATGAGCAACTCACCCTCGTGCTCCGACCGGCGGATCTTGAGTTGCTGGATGGTTCACCCGAAGCATTGATGAATCGACTGCTGGTACTCGAAGGTCGTTGATGTCGTGGCGGTAATCTGAGGCCGCAGGCTCCCGTAGCTCAGTTGGATAGAGCAGCGGTTTCCTAAACCGCAGGTCGCAGGTTCGATTCCTGCCGGGGGCGCCAATGAATCATCGACGGTATGTGCGTTTTGCTGAAGTGAACTCGGTGCCAACTTCCAGGGAGAGGGTACCGTCAGCGTTTACCTGCAGGATCACACGACCCTTGGATTGTCCGCGTTGGAGCTTGTAACCAACTGGGGCCGATGCCTCAGATCCCGCAGGTTTCTTGTAGCTGTAGCCAAGTTGGTAAAGGTCGTAGATGACTGGACCAACTGCCGAGGTCAACTGCGACGGTGCAGGCTTGCCGGCCGGAATGTCGAGCAGCATCTGGGGGAAGTCACCCTTGGGATCGGTGAACCAGCCAATCGAAAACACCCATTGCTCAGTGTCCACCTCGTGCGGTGCAATTGACAGATGGCTCCATGCATACGAGTTCTTCCCTTCCACGGGGCCACCTGGTATCGGTTCAGTCGCATTGCGGTAAAGATCCACTGGCTTTCCTCCGTAGCCGAAGGTTCCATCAAGGAACCAATTGCCGGCAGCAGTGCCAATCACGTCATGATCAATCTTCCCTACTCGTGGAGACGAGGTTCGCTGGAGAGAGCTCTCCATCGCCGTGCGGATTGCGCCGGAGAAGAATGGGAGGTAGTCAGCGGTGTACGGCTTCCAAGTGTCGCCGGTGAGGTACGACGCCGGTGAGGCGAATCCGCTTAGCCACTGACTGCCATCGAACACATTGAAGTCGAGGGCGTTGTCGCGCTGCTGGCCAAACACGTCTCCTGCCTTGATCGGCAGGTCCAGCGGCAGGTAGCCGCCCTTGGCGAGCATCTCTTCGTATGCATTGGCGAGAACACCAGAGGGGCGGTTCAGCACCATGTACACCGTGTACACACCGCAACCATGATCGATGGTGACGCGGTTCGTCCACGGCGCGCCGAGTGAACTCAGCTCGGTGACGATGCCGTCAGCCGGCGCGGTTACGGCGATGTAGTCACCTTCCGTCCGTTGCGTCTTGGGTTTTTCGAGCGACTTGATTCCAAGGTAGGCGTGGTCGATTGGCGTGATGTGATCTCCGAGCATCGCACCGTAAGGAATTGTGGTCGTGAGCTGATCGAGTGGAACCACCGGGTGTGTGAACTTCACCGTTGACGCCGCACACGTTGGTTCTGGGCGTCCGGCACCCAGGATCTGGGTCAAAGTGGGGTACCAATCCGGCCGACTCGTGTAGCCCCCCGACGGTGTGGGCGGAAAGTCATCGGGCACTGCGAATCGGTACTTGCCACCGTCACAGACGACGACTCCAATCACGGTCCACGTCAGCTCCGACTGGGCATCACACGAAGCGCCGAGCGTCGCGGTAGAACCGGACTCCGACCCGTTGTCGCTATTGGGATCCTGTCCGATTGGCCCCTTGGCAATCCAAAACGAACCATTGTCGGTGGCGGTGCACTCGAGCAGGTAGCCGTCGGCTTCCGCCTGCTCACCGAGATTCTCACAACTTGATGCAGCGACGATCTTCTGATCGGCAGCCGGAGTGTTGGAGTTGACGTTGGATTCGTCGCTCCCGCTACCACACGCAGCAGTCGCTATCAGGAGGATCGAGAGGAATCCTGATTGGATACGAATTGAATTGGTCATGAAGTCGAAGGTAGTGCAACGTCAAGCGACGGCTGCCTAAACCGCAGGTCGAAGGTTCGATTCCTGCCGGGGGCGCCATTTGGCGCGTCGCTCGGTGTTCATCACCGTGACGTCAGTGCGTGTAGCGCTGGAGGGCAGCGGCGATTTCGGCTTCGGCGGCCGCGCAGTTTGCCCACTCTCCGACGGTTGATTTCTTGCCCGGCTCGATGAGTTTGTACACCTCGAAGAAGTTTGCGATTTCTGCGAGGAGAAAGTCGGGTGCATCCTTGAGATCGCGATGGTCCGCATACCGTGCATCGCGCGACGGTACGCACAGCACCTTGGCATCCGGACCTTTTTCGTCGGCCATCCAAAACACCCCGATCGGACGCGCCCACACGTGGCAGCCCGGGAACGTCGCCTGTGGCAACAAGATGAGGGCATCGAGAGGATCGCCGTCCTCGCCGAGAGTGTGCGGGAAGAACCCGTAGTCGAGGGGGTACTGGGTGGCCGTAAACAAGGTGCGGTCGAGCCAGATCGCGCCGGTCGTGTGGTCCATCTCGTACTTGTTGCGCGATCCCTGTGGGATCTCCACGATCATCTCGATTTCCATGGTGCCTGTCTAGCCAGTTGGTGGGAGAGCGATACCGGCAAGGATCTGTTAGGCATCCCTAACAACACTTGATAGCGTGTCCTCATGGCTCAAACGCAAAGAGCGGAAGCGCAGACATCCGCCGATGACACGATGCAGTTCACGGTTCGACGTCGACGCCGTACAGCGGTGCTCGGTGCGGTGCTGGCGGCATCGTTCGTGGCGGGCTGCAGCGCGAGTTCAGAACCGCAGGACGCTGGTGCAACGGAAACAACGCGCCAGGTGACGGTGTACACCGGACGGCACTATGGAATCGAACCGGTCTTCGACGAATTCACCGCCGCCACCGGCATCACCGTGCGGTTCACGACGGGATCCGATCCTGAGTTACGCGAACGGCTTGCCGCCGAGGGCGACAATTCGCCGGCCGATCTCATCATGGTTGCCGATGCGGCCAACGTCGAACTGGCCGCTGCCTCCGGTCTGCTCTCGCCGGTCGACAGTGCCGCTTTGCGCGAAGCGATTCCCGCCGAATTGCGCAGCCCCGACAACACGTGGTTCGCGCTGAGTCGTCGCCTACGGGTGATCATGTCGTCGAAGGACCGCGTCGACACGCCGCCAACGACGTACGACGCCGTCGGTGATCCGCAGTGGAAGGGTCGTTTGTGCCTGCGTCCGAGCACGCACCCCTACACCCAGTCGCTCGTTGCGAGCCTCATCAATACGCGCGGTGACGCACGTGCCCGGGAAATCGTTAATGCCTGGGTGGCCAACGACCCGCTGTACATCAACTCCGATACGGACATTCTCAAGGCGATTGCTAACGGCGACTGTGACGTGGCTTTGACGAACAGCTACTACCTGGGTCGACTGCTTGCGGAGGATCCCGCCTTCCCGGTGGTGCTCACCTGGCCCGAACAGTCGGGAGCCGGCGCGCACCTCAACGTCAGTGCCGCTGCAGTGACGGCGGCGTCGACGAACCGTGCCGAAGCAGTGGCACTTCTCGAGTGGTTGGCCACCGACGGTCAGAAGTCTTTCAGTGATGCGAATCACGAATTTCCTGCGAACCCGAACGTGCAGCCCGGTGACATCATCGCCGGATTCGGACCATTCGTTGCCGATGTTGGATCCGTGCGCGAACTCGGTCGGTTGAATCCGATGGCGGTTGAACTGCTCGCTGCTGCCGGATACAAGTAGGCGGCAATGATCCGCACGCCGTCACCGCGACTTCCGAGTGCCGTGCTCGGTTGGGCGGTGATTGGTGCGATCGTGGCGGTGTTTGCCAGCCCGGTCGTCGTGCTCGCGTGGTCGCTCGTCGATCCCGCGCGTGACGTGTGGGTGCAACTGTGGAATACCCGCCTTCCGGGAATGATCACCGACACCGCGTTATTGGTCACCGCCGTCGTCGTCGGGACGGTCGCCGTCGGGACGAGCCTTGCATGGCTCGTCAGTGCATACGATTTCACCGGTCGCCGTGTGGTGTCGTGGCTGCTCGTTTTGCCTCTTGCCGTACCCGGGTATGTCGGCGGCTTCGTCTGGCTCGACACGTTGTCGAACGCCGTCGGAGCAAGAGGTGTGCGGTCGATGTGGCTGTGTGCGGCAGTGCTCGTCGTGTCCTTGTATCCGTACGTGTACCTGTTCGCCCGGGCTGCCTTCGCCGAGCAAAGTTCCGACACCCTCGCCGCCGCGCGCAGCCTGGGCAGCGGCCCGCTCGCAGCATTCGTCCGTGTCGCGGTGCCGGCTGCACGTCCGGCAATCGCGGCGGGGGCGGCGCTCGTCACGATGGAAGTTCTCACCGACATCGGAACCGTTCGATTGTTCAACGTGAGCACTCTCGCCGATGGTGTAATGCGCGTATGGTTCGACACCGGTGATCGTGCCGCTGCAGCCGAGCTCGCCAGTGCACTCACGGGTGCGGCACTCCTCCTCGTTGCCGGCGAACGCTTGCTCCGCCGCGGCGCCCGTCGCGCCCGTCGCGCCGGTGAAACTCCGCTCGTGCCGCGCGCATTGTCGCCGCGGGCGTCATTGCTCGCCCTTGCAGCATCGATCGCCGTTCTCTCGATTTCCGTCGTCACACCGCTCGTGCGTCTCGTCGACTGGACGATCCAATCCGCACGCGCGGGGCGGGCCGTGACGGTTGCGGGCGGTGTCGTGCACCATGCAACGAACACCTTGAGGCTCGCCGGGATCGCGACGATTCTGTGCATCGTCGTCGGCACGACGCTCGCACTCGTCGTGGCCCACCGCGGTCGAGTTGCGCGCATCGTCGGCCGCCTCGCAACGGTGGGATATGCGATGCCCGGACCCGTCGTAGCAGTCGGGGCCGTCGTGGCGCTCGCCGCACTCGATCGTCGCGGCTGGTTGCCCGGCGGGTTTCTCGTCGTCGGTTCGGCCGCCGGTCTCGTCTTCGCCCTCGTGACACGGTTCTTTGCGGTGAGTTACCAGGGGGTCGAGGCGAGCCTCGATCGGTTGACACCGTCGGCACGGGAGAGTGCTCGCGTGCTCGGCTCGGGTCCGGTGCGGGCAGCGATAACGGTGGAGATTCCCGCGGCGCGGTACGGATTGCTCGCAGCGACGGCGTTACTCGGTGTCGACATGGTGAAGGAGTTGCCGATCACCCTGCTGCTGAGGCCATTCGGTGTCGACACGCTCGCAGTGTGGGTCTGGCAGGCAACGTCGGAGAGTTTGTGGTCGCAGGCAGCCGTGCCGTCGTTGCTCATAGTCGCACTCGGCATGGTCGGCGTTGGGGTGTTGATCGCGGCGCTCGAACGCGGGGGAGAGTTCGCGTCATGAGCGAGCCTGCGGTCCGCATCACCGGTTTTCGCCGCACACTCGGCACCAAGGTCGTACTCGACGGGGTCGACCTGTCCGTTCTTCCCGGTGAACTCGTGACGCTCGTCGGCCCGAGCGGTTGCGGAAAGACAACCCTGTTGCGCGCCGTCGCCGGACTCGAGGCACTCGACGGCGGCACGCTGCACCTCGGCGGACGGGACGTGACGACCCTCGCGCCGGAGAAACGCCGGGTCGGTCTCGTATTCCAGGACAACGCGCTGTTCGCCCATCTTCGCGTCGAACGAAACATTGCATTCGGGTTGCGTCACCTGTCGCGCGGCGATCGCGCCGGGCGCGTCGCGGAGATGTTGGACCTCGTGAAACTCTCCCACCTTGCGCGTCGCTGGCCGCACCAGTTGTCGGGAGGTGAGCAGCAGCGCGTGGCACTCGCGCGGGCACTCGCCCCGCACCCCGACGTGGTTCTCCTCGACGAACCGTTCGGTGCACTCGACGAGGTATTGCGCGAGGAGCTCGGCTGGGAAGTGAAGGCGATTCTTGCGAAGAGGAATACGGCAGCGATCCTCGTCACCCATGACCGTCACGAGGCGATGACGCTCGGTGACCGTGTGGCCGTGATGGACGAGGGACGGATCCTGCAGTGTGCGCCTCCGCGGGTTGCATACGACGCGCCGGCGACCCGATTCGTGGCCGATTTTCTCGCCGTCGCGTCCTACGTACGTTCACCGGACGGCAGCGACACTCTCGTGCGTCCGCATCAACTTCGCGTGACTGCGGGTGGCCCGCACATCGTGATGCGGGTCGAGTTTCTCGGAGCGACGCACCGCTACACGGTGCGGTCACAGGAGGGTGAAACGATCGTTGCCGATCTCGGTCCCGACGAACCACTGCGTGCGGGTGTGTCTTGTACGGTGACCGTGGTGGATGACGGGCGCGGTTAACAGACTCGTCATTGAAGAAGTCGAAGAAGCGGACGGTTCAGGTTTCACACAAGAGAAAATCGGGCCCGCTCTTCGGGGGGCACAGTTTCTCGTTTGCGGGAGCGAACGTTCCGTCGCGGTTCTCCCAGCCGGGAACGATCCACGCATGAAGCATCCAGAAGTCGCCTCCTGCGATGTATGAGCCGGCGCAATCGTCGGGTCCGGCGGAACGTTCGCGGATGACCCAACCACTGAGCGCAACGCACAGCCCCGCGTGGCGATGCCAAATGTCGGATGCACCCGTGAATCCCTGCGGCTCCTGCGCGGACTGCACTGCGTACGAATAGCCGACGAGCACCGGCGGAGACTTGGTGTGGTCGAACAGCAGCATCGACGGTGCATCGGGCGCGAACGGTTCGAGAATCCGGGACCAGCGGACCCAGTGGGTACCGATACCGGGGGAGGGTGACGTGGCGAGAACGTAACCGCGTGCCGCCGCCTCTTCGATCGTGTCGAGGTCGCCGATTGCTGCACGTGCCTCGGTGATCTCGGCGTCGAGCAGGGGTTGCTCCGATGCACTCACCTCAGTCGGTGAGTGGGAACCCCCGTGATGGTGGTGGTGATGCTCATCGGCCGGGCGCGCCGCGTCCGTTGCTCCGAGTGCCACGATGGCAGCGACCTCGGCTGCCGGCAGCGAGTTGACACTCGTCGTGCCGCCGTCGAGCGGTGCGAGAAACGAACTCTCGTCGCTGGTTGCGTCGTCTCGTGTGGCGGAGTTCGCACACGCACCGACGACCACGGCGAAAACGACCACCGTCAACCGCGGCAGCAATGAGTTCACAGTGGCTCAGAGTAGGTCATCGCCGAGCGCGTAGTGCACGTGCGTGTTCGGTCGCACCCGAGTCCGCAGCTGTGCGTGCGATGTCAGCCCGCGAGTGTTCGGGCAACGGCGTAGTACAGGGGAATGCCCACGGCGACGTTGAGGGGAAACGTAATGCCGAGGGCGAGCGTGAAGTATCGGCTCGGTCGCGCCTCAGGAATGGCATAACGAATGACGGCAGGGACCACGATGTAGCTCCCGCTCGCCGCCAGGGTGCACAACATCGTGAGATCCCCGACGGACAGCCCGAGACCCCACCCCAGCGCGGCTGCAAGTGATGCATTGACGAACGGAACGAGAAGTCCGAAGGCAATGAGAAACGGACCGACGTCGCGCACCTCGCGCAACTGTCGCGCCACGAGGAGTCCCATCTCCAGCAAGAAGAACGAAAGCAGGCCCTTGAATATCCCGTCGATGAACGGTGCCATGACGGTTCCGCCCGTGTCACCGCTCAATGCACCGATGAGCATCGAGCCGAGAAGGAGAAGGTGCGCGCCGTCGGTGAACGCTTCCCGCAGGACTTCGCGAATGGCAAGCGGTGCCTGAGGATCCCGGTGGCCCGACTCTTCGGGGCTGCGATGACCGGCTTGGTGCGCCGCTTCGGGGACGATCGTGTTCGCGTCAATCGCCGCCAACGTGACACGTCGGCTCGTTGACGGATCGCCTGTGCCATCGCCCGTCGAGTTCTGCAGCCGCGACCGCACGAGGGTCGCCAAGAACACTGCCATGATGATTGCGGGCGATTCCATGAGCACGAGTGCCACGGTGAGATAGCCACCCACTTCGTCTCCACGGCTCGCGACGTACTGTGATGCGACTACGAATGTCACTGCACTCACGGAGCCGTACGTGGCGGCTATCGCAGCGGCATCGAACGGATTGACCTTCTTGCGCAAGAATGCGAACCAGAGTGCCGGAATGATCAGGGCCAGGAGCAGGGCTGCGCCGATCACCCGCGTTGCGTCGCCGGAGACCCCCGTCTTTCCGAGCGCCTGACCTCCCTTGAAACCGATCGCCATGAGGAGGTACAGAGAGAGAAACTTCGTGACCGGCGCCGGGATCTCCAAGTTCGAGCGGATGATTCCGACGAGAAGTCCGAGAAAGAAGAAGAGGATCGTTGGATCCGTGAGGTTCTTCAGGATTCCGCTGTCCATGATCCCGTCATCTCCACCATTGGTTCGCGGGGCCGGCCGCCCTGCAACGACGGGCGACCTTACCCGCAGGAATTGCGTCACTGCGAGTGGGAGCGGGCCGGCGATCGTTGTCAAACTTGACAAAGACGGTCGTCAATTGCTTGAATCGGGGTTGAGTCAAAGGAGCACGTCATGGCCATCCGCCTCGGAGATACCGCCCCCGATTTCGTTGCCGAAACGACCGAGGGTCGAATCAGTTTCCACGAATGGCTCGGTGATTCGTGGGGGATCCTGTTCAGCCATCCGAAGGACTTCACCCCGGTGTGCACGACCGAGTTGGGTTATGTCGCACGGATAAAGCCGGAGTTCGACAAGCGCAACGTGAAGGTCATCGGCTTGTCGGTCGATTCCGTCGATTCGCACGAGAAGTGGGAGGGCGACATTGCGGAAACACAAGGCACCGCGGTGAACTTCCCGATGATCGGTGACCCGGAGCGCAAAGTGAGCGATCTGTACGACATGATCCATCCCAATGCCAACGACACACTCACCGTCCGCAGCGTCTTCGTCATCGGTCCGGACAAGAAGGTGAAGCTGAGCATCACGTATCCGGCATCGACGGGTCGCAATTTCGACGAGATTCTGCGCGTCATCGACTCGCTGCAACTCACGGCGAAGCACAAGGTCGCCACCCCCGCCAACTGGAAGAACGGAGACGACGTCATCATCGGTGCGGCGGTTACCGACGACGAGGCCAAGAAGTTGTTTCCGCAGGGTTGGAAGACTCTGAAGAGTTATCTCCGGGTGCTGCCCCAGCCGAAGTAATCCGGAGTTCCCGAGCGCACAAAAGTGCGCGTTGTCGACCGAGTTCGGTCGGCTTGCCGACAGAATGGACGACCGTGTCGAGCATCATCGTCAGCGAGTTGGAGTACGGCCCGCCGGGCGGCGATCAGTTGTTTTTCGACGTCAACTTCCGTGTCGGTCCCGGTGAGCATGCAGCCATCGTCGGCGCTAACGGAGTCGGCAAGAGCACCATCCTGAGGATCCTTTCCGGCCAGATCGAAGCCGACGCGGGTGAGTTCTCGATCGGTGGATCGATGCTGTACATGACCCAGGACGTCGGAATGTCACGCCCCGACGACACTCTTCGCGAAATGCTCATCGAGGTGGCGCCGACGGCGTTGCGCGACGCCGGTCGTGCACTCATCGCCGCGGAGAAGGCCATGGCATCGGGTGACGACGATGGAATGGGATACGCGAGTGCGCTGTCGAACTGGGGGGATCGAGGCGGCTACGAACTCGAGGCCCAATGGCAGGCCTCCGCCCAGCGAAGCGTGAAGACACCCATTGACGACGTGTCCACTCGCCTCGTATCGGAACTGTCGGGAGGAGAGCGCAAGCGCCTCGTTCTCGACCTGCTGCTCACATCCGGTGCAGACGTGCTGTTGCTCGACGAGCCTGACAACTACCTCGACATCCCCACCCGCGAATGGCTCGAGGAACAGTTGCGCGCGTGCAAGTCGACGATCCTCATGGTGAGCCACGATCGCACCCTTCTCGAGCGGTGCTCAACGAAAGTAATCGCCGTCGAAGGGGCGGGTTGCTGGGTGCACGGCGGCTCGTTCGCCACCTTTCCCGAAGCACGAGAAAAGCGCCAGGAACTACTCGGCGATCACCTGAAGCGTTGGCATGAGGAAGAGCGTCGGCTCTTCCACCACATGAAGATCATGAAGCAACGTGCCGCACAGAACTTCAAGAATGCGACCAAAGCCAACGCTGCAGAAACGCGGTGGGAGAAATTCGTTGCCGCCGGGCCGCCGCCGCCGCCGGTTCCCGACCAGCAGATCTACGTGCGTCTACGGGGCGCCGATGCAGCGCGCCGAGTTGCGCAGTTGCACGGGGTATCGGTCAACGAGTTGTTCCGGCCCTTCAGCGAAGAGGTGTTGCACGGCGAGCGACTCGGGCTCATCGGTCCGAATGGCACCGGCAAGACGCATCTGCTGAAGGTGCTGTCGGGAGAACTCGCACCGACAACGGGTGCGATCTCTTTCGGCCCACGTACCTCCGTCGGTGTCTTCACCCAGGTCAACGATCGCCCAGATTTCCTCGGCCGTGAGTGCATCGACATCGTGCGTGACCGCATCACCGACGAGGAAAAAGCGATGAAGACACTCGCTCGCTATGGTTTGCGCAACAACGCCCGTCAAAAGTTCGAGACGCTGTCGGGCGGACAGAAGGCGCGTCTGGAGATCCTGCGTCTGGAGATTGAGGGACACAACGTGCTGTTGCTCGACGAACCGACGGACAACCTCGACATCGAGTCGTCCGAGTCACTTGAAAAAGCGCTGGACGGATTCGAGGGAACGGTCATCGCCGTCAGCCACGACCGTACTTTCCTTGCCCAACTCGATCGCTTCGTCATGATCACCGATGACGGAGAGGTATACGCATTGCCGGATTTCGACGTTGCCCTCGCGGGATTGCAGAAGCCGCGCAACTTGGCGACACTGAAACTTGCCAAGCCACTCCATGAAGAGTGAGGCCAAGTAAAAACTTTTTCGACAAGAGTCACGCGCACCTCTCGCGCCGGCGTTCTGACACAATGACCTCGTGCCGAACTCGCTGACGAAGTCCGGCGTTGGCAATGGCGACGCTCCCTTCGACGAACGCATCCTGCGCGCGGCCCGCCAAGAAATCGTTGAGTCCGGGATCCTTGGCCTGCGTGTGCTCGACGTGGCGGAAAGAGCCGGCTGCAGCGTTGCGCTCATCTATCGCTACTTCAACGATCGGGATGGTCTCCTCGCAGCCGCACTCGAACGCTTCTATCTCGAGGACTATGACCGAATGTTCCGCGCAGCCGAGGAGCGTCTCGCGAATACGGCGAAGTGGACCCTCGACGACGTCGTTGCTATCGTTCCGAAACCTCACTTCCCCGGATCGGAGAGGCGCAATACCCTGCGTGCTGAGCTGTTTGCTGCATCGGCGCACAACCCCGTGTTGCGAGAGCAGTTGCAGCGACACATGTGTCGCTACAGGGCGCGACTCGGGGAGCTGTCCAGCGCAATAGTCGGCCGTCTTCCCGAAGGTGTCCGCTTCGATTTTCGGCTGTTCACCCATTTCATCTTCAACCAGAACTGGGTGCAGAACGACCTTCTCGGGGACGAGGGTGTGACGAACGAATCGTACGAACGTTTTCTCCGCCATGTATTGAATCGCCTGCGCATCAACTGACGCACGTCATCTGCGCGACACCCAGGTGTCACAGTCGTGGTATGGGTGTCGATGTCAGTGAAGAGGGTGCGCCGTGCGACTATTGCGGAACACCGCTCGTCTTCGGTGACGACGACTGGACCATGTGTCCCGTGTGCGAGGAGGAGTTCCTGAACATGGATTATTACGACGAGCTTTCCGTAGAAGATCCACGTTTTCCGGAAGACCTGTCCTTCACCGAACCGGAGTGATCCCGTTCGGGCAAATCGCTGCGATGGTCGGGCCGACGGCCTGACACCGAACGACGCCGACTACGGTCGGTGACGCGATGAGTTCCATCCCGCGTCGTTACGGCAGGGTGACGTTTCTCGCAGTACCGTCGGGAATCGTCACCGGACTCGGAGCATGGGTGTTTCTCGTCGTCCTCGACGCAGTCACCGAGGTGCGCATGGCGCAGCAGTGGCTCGTGCTCGGATTGCCTGTCGCGGGCATCATCACTCTGTGGGTCGTGCGACGCACGTCGGAGCGTTCCGTCGGCGGCTCCGGCCTCATCTTCCGTCAGCTCGAAAAGGTTGACGCGGGGATTCCCGTCGCGCTTGCACCGATCGTCGTCGTGGGAACGTGGATCACTCATCTGTTCGGTGGCTCGGCGGGACGCGAAGGAACCGCACTGCAGATGTCGGCCGCACTCACCGATGTGATGGGTCGTCGGCTGCGGTTGAGCGAGCAGGATCGGCGGATGCTGCTCGGAGTCGCACTGGCTGCGGGATTCGGCGCAGTCTTCGGAACTCCGTTCGCCGGTGCCGTCTTCGCCGTCGAGGTGAATGCGCGCTGGCGACTCCGCTGGTCGATCATCGTTCCGTCCGTCGTTGCTGCGTGGGTTGGCGACGCCGTCGTGCGATCACTCGGCTACCGGCACGGCGAGATGCCGGAGGTGTCGTTGGGTCTCGACCCATCCACGATGGCTGCGTGTGTCGTGCTCGGGCTCGGCGCCGGAATCGTTGCGACTGCCTACGTCAGGTCGGCGCGCACCGTGCGCCGGATACTCGGTCGGATCGCAGGGGGTCCCGTGCGACAGGTCGCCATCGGAGGCTTCGTCATCATTGCACTCACTGCTGCGTTCGGCCCGGAGTCGCTCGGTTTGTCAACTCAACTCGCCGAGCGCGCTCTCTCGGGAGAAGTATTCGGTCCATCCGCTTCCGCACTGAAGCTCGCGTTCACTGCGTTCACGGTCGGCTCGGGGTTCATCGGTGGGGAAGTGACGCCGCTGTTCGTGATGGGTGCCACGTTCGGGTCCGCCGTTGCGGCGACGCTCGGGCTGTCGGTCGTTGCCGCATCTGCCTTCGGTTTCGTCGCCGTCTTCGGTGCGGCTGCGCACGTGCCGCTCGCATGTGCCGTGATGGCATTCGAGTTGTTCGGCGCCGACGCCTTGCCCCACGCCCTGGTCGTGTGTATCGTCGCGTCGCTCATTGCCCGCCACCCGGGCATGCACTCGGTTCCTACGAGTTAACTCCGAAGGTGGATCGATACCACCCCGCAGTGACCCGAACCACCGTGGCCCAGTCGGTGGGATGGCAGTTCAGTTCATTGCGCGTGTCCCGATCATCGACGACGAATTCGTCGGTGAAGTGAAAGCGGATCTTGCGCATCTCTCGTGCGACCGGAGTGCGCATGCTGCGCACGAAGTTCAGCCATCCCGGTTCGGTGCGCGCCCTGCGTCGCGGTACCCCGGCTGCATCGGCAATGGCGTCGAGCAGATCCTGCTGGGTCACGGGCGGGTTGTTTGGTGCGTGCCACGGACGTCCCCACGCACGGGGATTGATCGCGCACTCGATCATCGTGTTCGCGATGTCGTCGATGTAGGTGAAACTGTGCAGACGATCTGCCCTGCCCCTCACCAGCGGTCTTTCCCCGCGCAACAACACCGGTATGACGCTCGCACCGACCGCGCTCTGTGCGTGAGGTCCGATGAAATTCGAGGCTCTCACCTCGGTCGCCCGCAGCCGTCCTGAACGGTGGGCGTCGAGTGCACTCGCCCACATGTCCGCTCGAACACGGCCGTTGACGAATCGGGCCCTCGTTGGCATGTCGGGTGTCATCGGTTCGTCGACACGGCCGTAGGCATACACGTTGCCGAGCGTGCACAACACCGCGCCGGATGACTCGGCTGCGGAGAGAAAGGAATCGTGCAGCACCGGCCACAACGTCGGCCAACGGTCGTAGGGCGGATTGATGCAGTTGTACAGAGCGTCGGCACCCCGACAGATCTCTCGCAGTGCAGTGGTATCGGCAACGTCGAGAGTCGCGACGCCAACTCCTACCGGTGACGTTGCACGCCGAGTGCGTGACACAAGCACACAAGAAATTCCCCGCTCGGTAAGTTTTTGTGCAATGAGCGTTCCGATCGTCCCCGCGCCGGCGATGACGTGATGTGACATGTGCACTCCACACCGTAGTCACGCACGGACAATGGGAATCACGCGCGAAATACGTCGACGAAATACACCACGTCGGCGCGCGGCTGTCCTACCTTCATGAGAACCCCGAAGCAGATCCTTTGCCGATTGCGGCCGAGATCCGCGTCACCCCCCGAACAAGGAGAGACCCCATGTCCTCACGAATGACCATCGTCAAAAGGCTTGCCGTCGCCGGTGCCCTGGCACTCGCGGGAGTCGTCACCGCACCGCTCGGATCATCGAGCGTGTCGGCGGCACCGAGCATTTCACCCGCCACACAAACCATCACCGCGACGGTGGGAACGGCGATTACCGCGACTACGGCGTACACCGACGCCGAGTTCACCCGTACGAAGTCGTTTTCCATCGTCCCGGGTCTGCCCGCCGGCTTGAGCTTCAATACCACGACGGGTGTCGTGTCGGGAACCCCGACGGCCGCCCAAGCGCGCACCGTACACACGGTGACTGCATCGGACGGAGTCGTGTCGGCGACGGCAACGATCACGCTCACGGTGACCGCGACGACTGCACTCACGCCGACACCGCAGGTCGTCATGGCCCGCGTCGGAACGGCGATCACGCCGACCACCGCGTACACCGCGACGGGACTCGGTGCTTCGCGGACGTTCACGGTGTCACCCGCGTTGCCCGCCGGATTGTCGATTGCGGCAGCAACAGGCATCATCTCGGGAACCCCGACCGCCACGTCTGCAACGACGGCATACACCGTGACTGCGAGCGACGGAACGTCGTCGGCCACCGCGCGCGTGAGCATCACCGTGCTCGCCGTCGGTGCAACCGGCCCGACCATTTCTCCGGCCACGCAAACGGTGACCGGCTCGGTGGGTACGGCGATCACGGCAACGCGCACCTTCTCCGACACGGATTTCGGTGGCGTCAAGGAATTCTCGATCAGCCCGGCGCTTCCCGCAGGGCTCATACTGAATACGACGACGGGAGTGATCTCGGGTACGCCGACTGCCGCTCAGGCGACTGCGACGCACACGATCACGGCGCAGGACGGCAGCGTGTCGGCAACCGCAACCGTCACCGTCACGATCACCGGAACGACCGCTACGACGACAACCGTCCCCGCCACGGCGACCAACTGTCCGGCGGTGAACATCGCCGGTCGCAGCATCGTCAACGTTCTGACACCGCAGGCGAGCCTGCCCTCGGCAAACTTCGCCTGTGGTGTGCGCATCGCCACACGTGCGAACCGACTCGTGCTCGTCGCGATCGGCACCCAGGGCACGACGACCAATGCTGCGGTCGCGCGCTACACGGTGGCGTTCACCCGCGTGAATGGCGGCACCGTCACGCGTGCGCTCAGCGTTCCCGCTGCAGCAGGGGTGTTGCGTGCGAACGTTGCACAGGCTCGAAGTGGTATCTGGAACGTGACGGTGACGGCACTGTCACCGACCGGAACGTCGGTCGGCAGCTGGACGTCGCCGGCATTCCAGGTCGGCTGAGCTTCAGTCGACGATCACCACGTCCCGTGGAACGGGGCGCATGCAGTTCGAACATCGGCTCCGCGGGGGTGTCCCGCGGAGCCGATTCATCTTCTTCGTTATCCGCCGACTTTCGAGACGGTGACGATCGCTGAGGGGATCGATGGCATCGGCGGATCGGTGCTCTCCGGCACGTAGAGAATCGAGATCGTCGCATCGTCGGACAACCACATGAGCT
>CAZIME010000007.1:11010-45079 GCA_964540395.1 uncultured Bifidobacterium sp. | reverse complement strand
GGCAGCTCCGATTCGAGCGATCGACACAGGCGGGCGGCATCGACGGCGAGGTCGATGACCTGGCTCTTGTCCATTCCGAAGACGACTCGGCGCTGCAGCGGGTTCACCGAGTTGTAGAAGTGCATGATCGCCGACGGGGCCCCGCGCAGCGACGCGTAGGTGCGGCGGATGAGTTCCTCGCGGGACTGCACGAGCACCTGGATGGTGACGTCATCGGGAATATGGCCACCCTCGATGAGCATCCGCACGAAATCGAAATCGGGTTGGCTGGCCGACGGAAAGCCCACCTCGATCTCGCGGAATCCCATCTGTACGAGGCGCCGGAACAGGCGCAGCTTGCGCTGCGGGTCCATCGGATCGATGAGTGCCTGGTTGCCGTCGCGCAGGTCGACGGAGCACCACGTCGGTGCGCGGTCGATCGTTCGGTTCGGCCACGTGCGATCGGTGAGTACGAGAGGAATCCGGCGTTCGTACTTCTCGAACTGCATGGCGCTCGACCCGCGAGCGGGGGACTCGATGGCGGTGTGTGTCGGTGTCGGTGTCGGTGTCATGTGTGTCTCCTCGTGTGTGAATGTCGTTTTCGGACGGATCGAAGCGGTGTCGGTACAAAAGAAAAACTCCCGGCCTTTCGGCTCGGGAGTTTGTCGACGTCGACGGATATGTGGCCGACGTCGCTACATAAGAAGAAGGACGCCTGTTGTTGCAATCACGGACGTCAGGGTAGCGGCGTCGGCCACCATCACAACGTCCTGCAGCGCGTCACCACGTGGCGTGATGCGTGTACACGTGTACGGCGAAACGCGTGCGCTCGTGCAACGAATCGCTCACCGGCGCGTGCCGGCGAACGTCACACCGCGCGCGGCGACGGGATGATGAAGTTGGCGAACTGCCACGGATCGCTCGGGTCGATACGCAGCGGTCCGTTGCCGAACCCGGGGAAGAGATCGTTGCGGTGGGTGAGCGGGTCCCAGTCGACGGGCCCCGAGTGGAACGTACCGAGGTACGGGTACGCGATATCGAGCACGTACGACCACGGAAGGTCGTCGGGCACGCACACGCCGGCGTTCGGGTTCTCGATCATCCATGCCGTCGCGGCGAGCACCGAGCAGGCGACCTGGAGTGTCGTTGCATTTTGGCCGGGCAGGATGGCACGCGCCTCGTCGATGCTGAGCAGCGAACCCGTCCACCACGACTTGTAGTCGTGGCCCATGACGAGCACGCCGAGTTCGTCACGACCGGAGACGATTTCGTCGGTGAGCAGGCGCTGCTGCGACTGCATCTTCCAGTTGCGCATCCGCAACTCGTGCACGCTCATGATCGCGGCATCGGTGGGGCAGTAGGCGTAGTGGACCGTCGGGCGGTATTTCGCCGTGCCGTCCTCGTTCCACACGGTGAGGTGGTCGCTCATCGTGTACGCCTCGCCGTGGCGGATGATCATGCCGAGAATCTCGCCGGCGGGCACCCACGAGCGCACCCAGGTCTCCATGCCCGGCTGGGCGATGGCGATCTGGTTGCAGGGGCCGTCGTCGTCGTGAACGTGGGCGTTGTGCGGCAGCCAGCGCTCGTGGGTTCCCCAGCCGAGTTCGGCCGGTGCCACGCCCTCTTCGTAGAAGCCCTCGATCGACCACGTGTTGACGAATTCGTCGACGCGCTTGGGTTCGTTCGTGATCTGGGTATCGCGCTCCGAGATGTGCACGACCTTCACGCCGGTGAGCATCGCGAGGGTGTTGTAGCGGCTCTCGGCAAGTGCGCCTTCGATGAACTTCGCCGAACTGCCGGCACGCCCGTCGCGCAGCATCGCCTCGGCGATCTCGCCGATGGCCCGTTTCACGAAGTGGCTGACGAGTCCGGGGTTGGCACCGTGTTCGAGCACCGCCGTGGCGCCGGCGTTGTCGGGCCACGACTCGACCATCCGGCGGATGTTCTGGTGGCGCACGTACAGCGTGCGGTCGAGCGGATGCGTCGAGTGCATGTCGTAGTACGGGTCCCACAGCTCGACGCTCGTGTTGAGATAGCGCACGCCGTGGTCACGGCACCACTGCAGGATCGTCGGGCAGTCGATGTTCCAGGCGAGGTCGAGCAGGATGTCACCCGCACCGACGCGCTCACCGAGGAAGCTGTCGAGGTTGTCCCGCGTGACGCGACCGATCTCGAACGTGACGCCCTTGGCGATGGAATCGGCGATGTACGAGCGGTAGTCGGTGAAATCGACGACACGGATTCTCGTCGGGTCGAGCTTCATGTCGCGCAGCAGCAGCGGCACGACGGCCCGGGAGATGCCGCCGCAGCCGAGTACCAGGACTCGGCCGGTGAAGCGGGATCCGACCCTGGCGAGGTCGACGGTCACGACCGACGTCGCGCGGCGCGCGACGCGGTGGCAGTGCGTGCGGATTCCTCGGCGAGGATCATCTGCAACGACGCTTCGAACACGGGCTCGGCGGGAACGAGCAGCGACTGCCAGTCGTACGACGGGCCCTTACGACCGTTGATCGACGACGCAGCCGCATTGTCAACGATGCCCGTGGTAGTGCCCAGCGGACTCTCGTTGTTGTGTTGCATGGATTCCATCTGGCACCTCCTTGTCGGGTCGGACAATTGCAGTTCGTCACCATACAGATTTCACCTGTCTGCGTCTACTGCCTGATGTGTCAGCCGATACTGATTCGCGAGTCAGTTTGAATCCGTCGTCGAGCAGTACGCTGAAGCGCTCATGACTGGCGCCGGCACCTCGTTCGCAGCGCTCGGAGTCCCCGCCGATATCTCCGCCGGACTCGCCGCAGCGGGCTTCGAGGCCCCGTTTGCCATCCAGGTCGAGGCGATCCCCGTCGCGTTGCGCGGCGACGACGTGTGTGGTCGTGCCCGCACCGGATCCGGCAAAACGCTCGCGTTTGGCGTGCCGTTGCTCGCCCGCCTGACGAGCGCTGCCGCCCCGCGGGCACCGCTCGGCCTCGTGCTCGTGCCGACCCGCGAACTCGCCCTGCAGGTCGCCGAGGTGCTCGAGCCGATCGCCAAGCACGGCCAGCGCCGCGTGTTGCCGGTGTACGGCGGGGCGTCGCGCGACGACCAGATCGACGCCCTACGAGACGGAGTGGAGATCGTCGTCGCCACGCCGCTGCGCCTCATCGATCTCATCAAGGCGGGCGAGGTGCGTCTCGACGCCGTGTCGATCGTCGTGCTCGACGAGGCCGACCGCATGGCCGACGAGGGCTTCATGCCCCAGGTCGAGTGGATCCTGCGACACGTCACCGCCGAGCACCAAACGATGCTCTTCTCCGCCACCCTCGACGGCCAGGTGGCGAACCTCGTGCGCCGGTACATGCGCGAACCCGTCGAAGTATCGATCGACACCCCGACGGCCACCGTCGGAACGATGCGCCACCTGTTCCTCGCGGTGCACCACATGGACAAGGACCGCGTCGTCGCGGCACTCGCCGCCGGCGCAGGTAAGACGGTCGTATTCTGCGACACGAAGCGGATGTGCGACAAGGTCGCCACGAACCTCGAGAAGTTGTGGGTACGGGCCTCGGCTCTGCACGGTGACATGTCGCAGGCGGCGCGCGAGCGATCACTCGAGAGGTTCACCAACGGCGATCTGTCGGTGCTCGTCGCCACCGACGTCGCGGCCCGCGGCATCGACATCGACGACGTCGCGTGCGTCGTGCACTACGTGCCGCCGATCGACGTGAAGACGTACCTCCATCGTTCGGGACGCACGGCGCGCGCCGGACGTGACGGATGGGCCGTGACGCTTGCCGAGTACAACCAGCACACGACGTGTCGAATCATTCAGCGCGGTCTGCGCCTCGAGCCGCAGCCGCCGATCGAAGTGTTTTCGAACGATCCGCGTCTCGCGGATCTGGCGAGTTTCTTTAGCGCGCAGTGAGCCACGTCGGACGTCGCGCCTCGTAGGCGTCGATGTCGGCGGCGTGGGTGAGGGTGATCCCGATGTCGTCGAGCCCCTCGAGGAATCGCGTGCGCACGGCGGGTGCGAGATCGAACGCCGCGGAGAAATCGCGGGCGGGAATCTCGACGCGCAGTGTGTCGACGTCGACGACAATCTCGGTCTTCGGGTCCGCCTCGATCGCCCGCCACAGTGCCTCGACGTCGTCGTTCGAGAGCGCGACGGGGACGAGACCGTTTTTCGTACAGTTGTTGCGGAAGATGTCGCTGAAACTCGGTGCGATGACGGCATCGAAGCCGTGCTGCTGCAGCGCCCACACCGCGTGTTCGCGCGACGAGCCGACACCGAAGCTCGGTCCGGCGACGAGGATGGTGGCGCCGGCGTAGCGCTCGTCGTTGAGCACGAAGTTGCGGTCGTCGCGCCACGTGGCGAAGAGTCCCTTTTCGAATCCGGTGCGCTCGACGCGCTTCAACCATTCGGCGGGGATGATCTGGTCGGTGTCGACGTCGCTGCGGCGCAATGGCAGGCCGCGACCGGTGACGATGCGCACGGCCTTCACGACAAGACCCCCTTGATGCATGACGTGTCGTTGCGGGTCGCCATCGCTTCGCGCCCCGTCACGACAAGTCATCCGGCGTGGCGAAGTGACCGACGACCGCGGTGGCGGCGGCGACGGCGGGCGAGACGAGGTGCGTGCGTCCGCCGCGACCTTGGCGACCCTCGAAGTTGCGGTTGCTCGTGCTCGCGGCCCGTTCTCCGGGGGCGAGCTTGTCGGGATTCATCGCGAGGCACATCGAGCAACCGGGCTCGCGCCATTCGAGACCAGCCTTGCGGAACACCTCGTGCAGACCCTCTTTTTCGGCCTGGGCCTTCACGACGTGACTGCCTGGCACGACCATGGCGCGCTTCACGCTCACCGTGCGACCGCGCAGCACGGCGGCGGCGGCGCGGAGGTCTTCGATGCGGCTGTTCGTGCACGAGCCGATGAACACGGTGTCGACGTTGATGTCGCGGATCGCCGTGCCGGGTTGCAGACCCATGTATTCGAGCGCGCGGGCAACGGTGCTGCGCGTCGTGGAGTCGTCGAAGTCGTCGGGCGACGGTACGCGGCCGTCGATCGTGGCGACCTGCGCGGGATTCGTGCCCCACGTGACGTGCGGGGAGAGCGTCGTTGCATCGATGCGCACGTCGCGGTCGAAGGCGGCACCGTCGTCGGTGACGAGCGTGCGCCAGTCGTCGAGTGCGCGTTCCCACGCGGCACCTTTCGGCGCATACGGGCGACCCTCGAGGTAGGCGAACGTCGTGTCGTCGGGAGCAACGAGGCCGGCACGCGCACCCGCCTCGATCGACATGTTGCAGATCGTCATGCGACCTTCCATCGAGAGACTGCGAATAGTCGAGCCGCGGTATTCGATGACGTGGCCGATGCCGCCACCGGTGCCGATGTGACCGATGATCGCGAGGATGACGTCCTTGGCGGTGACGCCGGCGGGCAGATCGCCATCGACGGTGACGCCCATCCATCGCGGGCGGGCCTGCGGAAGAGTTTGCGTGGCGAGAACGTGTTCGACTTCGGACGTACCGATGCCGAAGGCGAGTGCACCGAAGGCACCGTGCGTTGCAGTGTGGCTGTCGCCGCACACGATCGTCATGCCGGGTTGCGTACGACCCTGTTCGGGACCGATGACGTGGACGATGCCCTGACCGGCGTCGCCCATCTTGTACAGCGTGATGCCGAACTCGGCGGCGTTGCGGCGCATCACCTCGAG
The DNA here is from genome assembly GCA_964540395.1 of uncultured Bifidobacterium sp. Lineage (GTDB taxonomy): Bacteria > Actinomycetota > Acidimicrobiia > Acidimicrobiales > Ilumatobacteraceae > F1-60-MAGs027. The sequence continues at coordinate 39,409 of CAZIME010000007.1, read as the reverse complement.
TTGCTTCGCCGACGTCGGATCGGCGACGGGGAGGTGGATGTCGAGGGTCGGCACGTTGTGGTCCTCGGTGGCGACGGTGAGCTCGGGGCGGCGCACGGTGCGTCCCGACATGCGCAGTCCGTCGAAGGCCTGCGGGCTCGTCACCTCGTGAATGAGGTGCAAGTCGACGTAGAGCAGGTCGGTGCCGTCGGCAGCGCGGTGGACAACATGGCGATCCCACACCGTCTGGGGCAACGTCAGACGTTCGGTCACCCTGCCATTCAACCTGATCGGGTGCACACAGCCTCGGCATGGCGACAACTTCCCTCACACCCATTGCCGTGGCATCGTGCGTCGAGCACAGCCTCCACCTCTCCCTGCCCGGTTTCGACGTGCCGCGCGCGCGGTTGTACGGCATCAGCGTCGTCGATCCGCGCGGTGTCGAGCGCAACGTCGACGGGGCGTTGCGCCTGTCGTACATTGCCGAGCATCCCGATGTGTATTCGTTGCTCGCGAACCCCGCGGCCAGCGTCGTGCGGTTCTACGATGCCGCGGCGGTGCTCACGTGTGGATGGGCCGCCCCCGTCGCCGGTGACGGCGATGACGAGCGCGCGCCGAGCGAGCATCCGCAGCGCCGGCGCGTGCGGCTCGTCTCGGTCGTATGCGACGCGGGTGCCGGGTCGGTGCTGCGCTTTGCCGACTCGCCCGACGAGGTGATCACCGATGCCGGCGACGGCCGCGGCTCACTCGCCGACGCGATCAACCATTTATGGCGTGACTGAGTTATGGCGTGACTGAGCGGCTGCGGTGCACGTCAAGTGCGAGGTCGACGAGCAGTCGTGCGCACTCTTCGCGTCGCGACCACACCGCATCGTGACCTGCGGCGAGGCGTGCGACGTGTGCGGCTCGCACGCTTGTGACGAGTTCTTCTTGGCGTGACGGCGTAACGACCGAATCGTCGGTCGTTACGAGCACCGCCGTCGGTACCTGCAACGACGACGCCCATTGCCGTGAATCGAAGTCGCCGATCGCGCCGCCTGCTTCGAGGATCATCCGCCAGTCGTGCCGACCCATCTGGCGCACTGCCCACTCGGCCATCTCCGCCGTGCGCTTCTGCAGGAACGCCCGCTCGGTGACCCACGTTCGCATCTGCGAGCCGACGAGGCGCGAGATGCGGGCGAGCACCGTCATGCCGAGGAAATTGCGCCGCTCGATGTTCGAAGCGGCGAAGTACCCAGCGGTGGCCGCAAGCACCATGCCGCGCACGCGCTGCGGATGCCGTCGGGCAAGCAACTGCGCGATGGTGCCACCCATCGAATAGCCGACGACGTAGAACGACTCGACGCCGAATTCATCGGCCAACGCCACGACGTCGTCGGCACAATCCTCGAGGCGGAATCGGGATCGCGTGCGCAAACCCCGCGAGTGTCCGCGCAGGTCGGGTGCGAGCATCCGGAAGTGTTCGCCGAACGCGGAGTAACACGGATACCAGTTGAGATCGGCTGATGCGGTCCAGCCGTGCAGTGCGATGAGCACAGGTGCGTTCGCCGGCCCGGGGACTTCGCGCACGAACGTCGTGCCGCGTCCCGTCAACTCGACGTCGTGTCCCGGCGGAAAGCCGCCCGATGCGGGCGTCGTGCGCACGATCGGCATGGCTGTGCGACCCGTTGCGGTTCGTCGACCGCCGTCAGGACGGGACGTCGACGGACAGGACGCGCACCGACAGCGTCTTGCCGTTCGGAGCGACGAAGGACACGGTGTCGTTGGCCGATGCGCCGAGCAACGCGGAACCGACGGGGGACGTGGGGCTCATGACGCTCACCTTCGGGTCGGAGGGCTTTTCCTCGACGTGGCCGATGACGTATTTCTCGGCCATCGACTCGGGATCACCGTCGTAGAGGATGGTGACGACGACGCCGACACCGACGCGGCCGTCGGCGACGGGTTCGATGATCTCGGCGTTCTCGAGGATCGATTCGAGCTGGCGGATGCGCCCCTCCATGTGGCCCTGTTCGTCCTTGGCGGCGTGGTAATCGCCGTTTTCCTTGAGGTCACCGAGTTCGCGTGCCCGCTCGATCTTGCCGGCGACTTCGATGCGACCGCGCGTCGTGAGATCCTTCAGTTCGGCGCTCAAACGATCGAAGGCGCCGCGCGAGAGCTGGTGCGTTGGCATGCGCGAAACGCTAGCGGTGCTGCGCTGCAGCCCGGGACCCGAGCGGAGATGTTCTGCGTGCGTACGCTTGACGTCGTGGCACGAGCACATCGAGTGGCAGTCATCGGCGGCGACGGAATCGGACCGGAGGTGATCGCCGAGGCGTTGAAGGCGATTGCCGCGGCGGGAGTGGTACTCGACACCGTGTACTTCGATCTTGGCGGTGCGCGGTATCTGCGCGACGGTGAAGTTCTCTCCGACGAAACGCTGAACGACCTGCGCGGTTTCGATGCGATTCTCCTCGGCGCGGTGGGAACGCCCGACGTGCCACCGGGAGTCATAGAGCGCGGATTGTTGCTGAAGATGCGCTTCGGTCTCGACTTGTTCGTCAACCACCGTCCCTTCGTCGGTGTCGCGCCCGGTCACGAGCGGGGCCACGACTTCATCGTCATCCGCGAGAACACCGAAGGGTCGTACCTCGGTGAGGGTGGGTTGTTGCGCAAAGGCACGCCGCACGAGGTGGCGACGCAGGGCAGCGTGAACACGCGTTTCGGTGTCGAACGTTGCGTGCGCTACGCCTTCGACCTCGCGCGCACCCGCGAACGCAAGCACGTCACTCACGTGCACAAGACCAACGTGCTCACCTTCGCCGGCGACCTGTGGCAGCGAACCTTCGACATCGTTGCCGCCGACTATCCCGACGTCGCCACGGCGTACAACCACGTCGATGCCGCGTGCATCTACTTCGTGCAGGATCCGCACCGCTACGACGTCGTCGTGACGGACAACCTCTTCGGCGACATCCTCACCGACCTCGGTGGCGCGGTGAGCGGCGGCATCGGTGTCGCCGCGTCGGCCAACCTCAACCCGACGCGTATGGGTCCGTCGATGTTCGAGCCGATCCACGGGTCGGCCCCCGACATCGCCGGCAAGGGCATCGCCAACCCCGTCGCCGCGATCCTCTCGGCGGCGATGATGCTCGAGCACCTCGGCGAGCACGGGGCGGCCGCGGTGCTGCGCCGCGCCTGCACCGATGCCCCGGCGGGGCGCACCGTCGAGGTGGGCGACGCCATCTGCGCCCGCATCGTCGCCGACTCGCGCCGGTAGTTCGCGCCGAAATCCCGCGATTCAACCCGTCGTCCCCGCGTTCGCTTCGGTATCCCGGGATGTCGCACAGATAGCGTGATCGAGAGCCCCGGCGCGGGGCAGGAAGGCGACCAAAACGCTCATGCCGATCACGACCACGCCGAAAATTTGGATGAATGGCAAGCTCGTCGCCTGGGACGACGCAAAGATCCACGTCCTCACGCACACCCTGCATTACGGCACCGGCGTGTTCGAGGGAATGCGCGCCTACGAGACGAGCGAGGGTCCGGCGATCTTCCGTCTCACCGAGCACATCCAGCGTCTGCACCGCAGCGCGCACATCCTCGGAATGGAGATTCCGTTCACCGTCGAGGAGCTCGTCCAGGCGTCGAAGGACACCGTCGCCTCGACCGGTTTGCCGTCGTGTTACGTGCGCCCGATCGCGTACTACGGATACGGCGAGATGGGCTTGAGCACCCTGCCGTGCAAAGTCGACGTCGCCATCGCCTGCTGGCCGTGGAACGCGTACCTCGGTGACGACGCCGTCGACAAGGGCGTGCGCATGAAGATCTCGTCGTGGACCCGCCACGACCACAACATCATGCCGCCCGCGGCAAAGACGGTCGGCAACTACGTCAACTCGTCGCTTGCCAAGGTCGAGGCGCTGAAGGCCGGTTACGACGAGGCGATCATGCTCGCACCGAACGGTCTCGTCGCCGAGTGCACGGGTGAGAACATCTTCGCCGTGCGCAACGGCATCATCCTCACGCCGCCGCTGTCGGCGGGCGCACTCGAGGGCATCACCCAGAACTCGGTGATGACGATCGCCCGCGACCATGGTTTCGACGTGCGCGTCGACAACATTGCGCGCAGCGACCTCTACATCGCCGAGGAAGTGTTCGTGTGCGGCACCGCCGCCGAGGTCGGCTCGGTGAAGGAAATCGACGAGCGCAAGATTCCGTGCCCCGGCCCGAAGACGAAGGCGATCGCCACGACGTACGCCAAGGCGGTGCGTCGCCAGGACGCCCGTTACGCCCATTGGTGCGAGCTGGTTCGCTAGGTCGGGTGACGACGATGGCAACGACCGCAGCGGACATGACCTCCGTCGTCGAGGTGTTCGACACGACCCTGCGCGACGGCATGCAGGTCGAGGGCGTGTCGGCGAGCGTCAACGACAAGTTGCGCATCGCCGAACAACTCGACCACCTCGGCGTGCACTACATCGAGGGCGGCTGGCCGGGCGCAAACCCGAAGGACGAGGAGTTCTTCCTCCGCGCGCGCACCGAGTTGTCTTTGCGCAACTCGATGCTCGTCGCCTTCGGCAGCACCCGTCGCCCGATGGGTCGCGTCGACGACGACGCCACGTTGCGCAACCTCATCGCCGCACAGACGCAGGCCGTGTGCATCGTCGCGAAGAGTTGGGACTACCACGTCACCGAGGCGCTGCAGACCACCCTCGACGAGGGCGTCGCGATGGTCGCCGATTCGGTCGGCTTCCTCGTCGGCAACGACCGCCGCGTACTCGTCGACATGGAGCACTTCTTCGACGGCTACAAGCGCAACCCCGAGTTCGCGCTGCGCGTGCTCGAAGCCGCGGTGATGAAGGGTGCGTCGCACCTCGTTCTCTGCGACACCAACGGCGGCTCGCTGCCGCACGAGATCGAATCGATCGTTGCCGACGTGTCGCGCCACATTGCCGGCGCGGCGATCATCGGCATCCATTGCCACGACGACACGGGTTGCGCCGTGGCGAACTCGCTCGCCGCGGTGCGCAGCGGTGCGCGCCACGTGCAGGGAACGCTCAACGGTCTCGGTGAGCGCACCGGCAACACCAACCTCACCACCGTCATTCCGAACCTGCAGCTGAAGATGGGCTTCACCTGTCTGCCCGACGGTCACCTCGATCGTCTGACCGCGGTGAGCAACCACGTCGCCGAGGTTCTCAATCGTCCGCTCAACCCGCAGGCGCCGTATGTCGGCGCCTCGGCGTTCGCCCACAAGGCGGGTCTGCACGTGTCGGCGATCGCCCGGGCGAAGGACGCCTACGAACACGTCGCGCCCGAGCTCGTCGGCAACGGCACGCGATTCCTCGTGTCGGAGATGGCCGGTCGTGCGACCATCCTCATGAAGGCGAAGGAGATCGGCGTCAACGTCGACGGTCCGGTCGTCGGCAACATCCTCGACGAACTGAAGCGCCTCGAGTTCGAGGGCTACCACTTCGAGGCGGCCGATGCGTCGCTCGAGTTGCTCATGCGCCGTGCGGCGGGCTGGGAACAGTCGTTCTTCAAGGTCGAGTCGATGCGCGTCATCACCGACGAGTCGGCGAGCGGCGAGTTCACCACCGAGGCCACCGTCAAGGTGTGGATCGGCGAGGAGCGCGAAGTGCACACCGCCGAGGGGAACGGTCCGATCAACGCGATCGACACGGCGCTGCGTGCATCGTTGCTCAGCCGCTACCCGCAACTCGGCCGTGTGCACCTCACCGACTTCAAGGTGCGCATCCTCGATTCGTCATCGGCCACCGGTGCCGTCACCCGCGTGCTCATCGACGCCACCGACGGCGACCGCACGTGGACGACGATCGGCGTGTCGTCGAACATCATCGAGGCCTCGTGGCGCGCGCTCGAAGAGTCGCTCGTCTACGGCTTGCTCCACCTCGCCTGAGGCCGGGCGCCCGGGAAAGGGCGAACATACGTTCGCTATGGTGAGGGCATGGTTCCTCTTCTTTCTGCTGCGCAACTGACGGCCCCGGCGGCGTTGCCGGTGGCGGCACCGTTCGACGTTCTGTTTCCCGATGGTCTCGTGCGCGGTCGCGTTCTCTCCTGCGACGGCGATGCGGCGCTGACGGTTGCCCTCGGTGTGCTCGGTGCAGCGACGCACGACGGATCGTGGCTCGCTGTCGTCGGTGTGCCCGATCTCGGCATCGCCGCGGCGCGCGATGCCGGTGTGGCGCTGCACCGTCTCGTCTTCGTGTCGACGCCCCGTGACGCGCGGCGATGGGCCGCCACGATGGCGACGGTCATCGAAGGATTCGATCTCGTCCTCGCTGCGGTTCCCGACGGTGTCGCCGCTGCCGACATGCGCCGCTTGCGTTCGCGGTTGCAGGTGCGGCGCGGGGTGCTCGTCACGTTGGGTGCATGCGGCGATCCGCCCGACGTGTCGTGCACGACGGCGACGACACGGTGGAACGGCGCGCAGCACGGCGCGGGCCATCTGCGCGAGCGTCACGTGCGCGTGCGGGTTGCCGGGCGTCGCGTGCCCGTGGGATCCACGCACGACCTTGTCGTTGCATGAGGTCGTTGCATGAGGTCGTTGCGTGAGCAGGCGTCGCAGACCGAGCGGGCACCGGCGCAGCTCGCTGTCGTGTGGTGTCGCAACTGGTCGACGTTCGCCGCACGTCTGGGCACCGCACCGCACGTCGCATTCGAGTCGGTCGTGCGTGCGGTCGGTCGCGACGTCGCCGACATTGAAGTCGTCGAACCGGGGCTTCTCGTGTGCGGGATCGGAGGTGCGGCGCGACGCGCGGGTGGCATGGAGCGTTTGGTCGCGCGACTCGATGGTGCGATTCGCGACGCACTTCATGGCATCGATACCGGCATCGGAATTGACGTCGGCATCGGGGTAGGTGAGGGGCGGTTCGCCGCCGCACTCGCTGCGCGGCGGGCCTGGAACACGGGTGAGCCGTGCATCATCGAACCCGGCGAATCGGTATCGGTCGTGCAATGCAGTTCCGTGCGTTCGTTGCTCGAGTGCACGGCGGTCATCGGTGCCGCATCGACCGTCGACGACATCGTTCGTCGTGATGGTGCCGACACCGTCGGCATGCTCGAGCGACTCGGGTTGTACCGCTGGGGTGACGTCGCCCAACTGGGGGAAAAAGCGTTGGCGATGCGTTTCGGCGGCTGGGGTGTCGAGTTGTACCGCCTCGCCACCGGACGCGACCGGCACATCGTCCTGCCCGTCACCGTGCCGCCCGAGTGCGGGAGTCGTCTCGATTGCGAAGTGGTGCTGCGCTCGCGGGACATCGTGCTCAACGAAGCCGAGCGACTCGTCGACGACGTGCTCGCGAATCTCGCCGCACGGGGTTGGTCGTGCAGCCGGATGAGTGTGTCGTTCGATGCCGACGATGACGAGCGCAGCGAGCGCACGTGGTACCGCGCCGAGGGATGGACGACCCGAGAGGCGCGTCGCGCCGTCGCGGTGCAACTCGACGCGTGGATCGCCGCCGGCGGAGTGAGAGACGGTGTGCGCACGATCATGGTGACGCCGTGCGACGTGGGCCCGCTGCGCGGCACCCAACGCACGTTGTGGAACGACGACGAACCCGGCGGGCGTGCCGCAGGTGCGGCGGTCGCCCGCTTGAGTGCGTTGAACGGTGCGCACAGCATCGCCGTCGTGCACGACCGCGGCGGTCGTGATCCGGCCGTGCGCTACGACATCGTCGATCTCGGCGGCGACGTGCGACTCGACGTGGCCGTCGCCCATCTCGAACGTGACACGGTCGGTGTGCCGCGGTGGAGGGGTGCGGTACCGTCACCGCTGCCGGCGATCGTGCACCGCCCCCGCGCACCGATCATCGAGGTGCTCGCCGCCGACGACGTCGACGTTGCCGTCGATGCACGCCACGAGCTGAGTGCTCCGCCGCATACGGTGATCATCGCCGGTCGTCGCCACGAGGTCGTCGAGTGGGCCGGGCCGTGGCCGATTGAGGAGCGCTGGTGGGATGCCCTGCGCGCGCGGCGACTCGCGTACGTGCAAATCGTCATGCGCACGAAAGGTGACGACGGCGAGCCGCATGTGACGGCGATCCTTGCTGCGCGCATGGCCCGAGCATGGCATCTCGTCGGTCGTTACGCGTGATGCATGCACTACGGTGACTCTCCGTGTCCAACCCGGTGGCGAACGATCGTTGGAACGAAGACGCACGTACCGCGGTCGGGGAGTTGTGCGCATGGTTGGCGCAGCACGATCCCGTCGATGCGCGCGAGCGGGAGTCGATCGACGAGTTTCTCGCCGTGGTCCCCGGTCTGCATGCGCCGTTCGACGAGCATGCCGATCCGATCCACGTGACGGCGTCGTGCATCGTCGTCGGTGACCGCGGCGTCGTGCTCCACGAACACAAACGACTCGGTCTGTGGTTGCAACCCGGCGGTCACGTCGAACGCGGCGAGACGCTTCCCGAGGCGACGTTGCGCGAGGCGCGCGAAGAAACCGGGCTCGACGTCGCCCATCCCGCGACGGGGCCGCTGCTCATCCATCTCGACGTGCATCCCGGTCCGCGCGGACACCGTCACTTCGATCTGCGCTGGCTCGTCCACGCTCCCGGCGATGATCCCCAACCCGCGCCGGGGGAGAGTCCGAACGCGCGGTGGTTCGGCTGGGACGAGGCCGAGGCGATTGCCGATGCCGGGTTGCTCGGCGGGTTGCGTGCCGCGCGGCGCATTCTCGGTGTGTGAGCCGCCGACCCGCGTCGTCATCGTGGTGACGACACGAACGAGCACGCAGATAATCGGGTAACGAACGCCCAATGAATTCGGCCCCGGCAAGGGGCGAACATACGTTCGCTATCGTGACGGCGTGTCTGCGCAGTCGTATGCCGAGTTGCACTGCCGATCGCACTTCTCGTTCCTCGAGGGAGCGTCGTCACCCGACGAACTCGTCGCCGAGGCGGTGCACCGCGGGCTCGGCGCACTTGCACTCACCGATCGGCACGGTCTGTACGGCGCGGTGCGTTTCGCCCGTGCCGCCCGCGACGTGTCGTTGCGCACGGTGTTCGGTGCGCAACTCACCCTCACGCACGGTCCAGTGCGCGGCGACGTCGTCGTGCTCGCACGCGGTCCGGCGGGATACCGCGCCTTGTCGATGGCGATCACCGCGGCGCAGTTGCGTGGACGCAAGTCGCATCCGCACGTCGATCTCGACGATCTCGCCGTCACCGTGGCCGGTGAGTGCTGGGTGCTCACCGCGGGACACGGCGGCGCGGTTCCCGACGCCCTCGTCAACACCGGTCCCGCCGCCGCGCATCGCGTGCTCGGCGAGATCGTGTCGCGCTTCGGCGCCGATCGCGTCGTCGTCGAGTTGTGGGATCACGCCGATCCGCTCGACTCCGTGCGCAACGATGCACTCGTCGCATTGGCCGCACGTGCGGGGCTCGAGTGCGTCGCGACGAACGACGTGTCGTACGCCCGCGCCGGCGACCATGCCGTTGCCTGCGCCGTCGCTGCGGTACGCCGGCGCAGTTCGCTCGACGTCGTCGATCCGTACCTTCCCCCGTCGGGCGCGGCGTTCGTCCGTTCACCTGCCGAGCAGGTGCGCCGCTTCCGTCGATATCCGGGAGTCGTCGAATACAGCGCGGTCATCGCCGACGACGCAGCGTTCGATCTCGCACTCATTGCGCCGCGACTGCCGCCGTTCCGTTGCCCGATCGGACACGACGAAGATTCGTACCTGCGTCACCTCGTCGAGGCAGGTTCGCGGCGTCGTTACGGTGCGCGACCCGATCACGACGACGGTTCGTTGGCGGCACGTGCCTGGCGCACGCTCGACCACGAACTCGGCGTCATCGATGCACTCGGTTTCGCGGGGTACTTCCTCGTCGTGTGGGACATCGTCGAGTTCTGCCGGCGCAACGACATCCTCTGCCAGGGGCGGGGTAGCGCGGCGAACAGCGCGGTGTGCTTCTGTCTCGGCATCACCAACGTCGATGCCGTCGGGCTCGGTTTGTTGTTCGAGCGTTTCCTGTCGACCGAGCGCGACGGTCCGCCCGACATCGACATCGACATCGAAAGCGGTCGCCGCGACGAGGTGATCGCCTACGTCTTCGAAAAATACGGACGTCTCCACGCGGCGCAGGTCGCCAACGTCGTTACGTACCGGGCGCGTTCGGCCGTGCGCGACATGGCCCGTGCGCTCGGTCACGATCCCGCCGCGCAGGACGCCTTCGCGCGGCGATTCGACTCGTGGGATCCCGTCACCCGTCACGACACCGCAGGCGTGCCCGCCGAACTGGTGCGACTCGCCGCGGCTGTGCAGGACACCCCGCGACATCTCGGCATTCATTCCGGTGGCATCGTCATTTGCGACCGTCCCGTCGCCGAGGTATGTCCGGTCGAGTGGGCGACGATGCCCGGGCGCAGCGTGTTGCAGTGGGACAAGGAGGACTGCGCCGCCGTCGGTCTCGTGAAGTTCGATCTCCTCGGGTTGGGGATGTTGTCGGCGCTGCACCGCGCCATCGACCTGCATGCCGAGCATCGCGGTCGTGCCATCGATCTCGGTGCGTTGCCGCAGGAACCCGAGGTGTACGCGATGCTGTCGCGCGCCGACACGGTGGGGGTCTTCCAGGTGGAGTCGCGCGCCCAGATGTCGACGCTGCCGCGCCTCGCGCCGCGCAACTTCTACGACCTCGTCGTCGAGGTGGCACTCATCCGGCCGGGACCGATCCAGGGCGGGTCGGTGCACCCGTACATCCGCCGCCGCAACGGTCGCGAACCCGTCACGTACCTGCACCCGCTCCTCGAGAACAGCCTGAAAAAGACCCTCGGCGTGCCGTTGTTCCAGGAGCAACTCATGCAGATGGCGATCGACGTCGCCGGTTTCTCGCCGGCGCACGCCGACGAGTTGCGCCAGGCGATGGGTGCGAAGCGTTCGCGGGCGCGGATGGCGCGGTTGCGCGACCGGTTGCGCGCGGGGATGTCGGCGAGGGGTATCGGTCCCGACGTCGCCGAGCAGATCATCGCGAAGATGGAGGCGTTTGCGCATTACGGGTTCCCCGAGAGTCACGCGGTGAGCTTCGCCCATCTCGTCTACGCGTCGGCATGGTTCAAATTCCACGAGCCGGCGATCTTCTGTGCCGCGTTGCTCGACTCGCAACCGATGGGTTTCTGGTCGCCCCACACCCTCGTGCGTGACGCGCGCCGCCATGGTGTCGTCGTGCGCACCCCCGACCTCAACGCGTCCCGTGCGCGCACCTCACTCTTCGTCGATCACGCATCGGCATGCGGGCTCGCCGTGCGACTCGGTGTCGCGCAAGTGCGCGGTATCGGTGCCGAACTCGCACAGCGCATCGAAGCGGCACGACCGTTCGCCGACATCGCCGATTTCGTGCGGCGCGTGCCGCAACTGTCGCAACGTCAACTCGAAGCACTCGCGACGGCGGGTGCGTTCGAGGAGTGCTTCGGTGTCGGTCGCCGCGCCGGCATGTGGAAGGCCGGGCTCGTCATTCACGAGCGCCCCGATCGTCTCGCCGGCACCGCCGCCACGCTCACCCCACCGTTGCCCGGCATGGCGCCGGTGGAGGAGGCAGCGGCCGACTTGTGGTCGACGGGCGTGTCGCCCGACGGGCATCCGACCATCTTCGTGCGCGACTCGTTGGATGCGCGCAAGGTGAAGGTGATCGCCGATGCGTTGTGTGCCGGGCACGGTGTGCGCGTCGCCGTCGCGGGTGTCATCACGCACCGTCAGCGACCACCCACCGCGAACGGTGTCACGTTCCTCAACGTCGAGGACGAAACCGGCATGGTGAACGTCGTGTGTTCCCAGGGCTGCTGGCGGCGTCACTCCGACGTGCTCGGTGCCGCGCAGGCGGTCATCGTGTGGGGGAGTCTCGAGGTTGCCGACGGTGCGGTGAACCTTCGTGCGGAGAAGTTCGAGGAGTTGCGCGTGTCGTATGCGGTGGCGTCGCGCGATTACCGCTAGGCATCACTCGCCGGGGGTTTCGTTGAGTCCGTCGTTGAAGGCGCGGTACGCCTCGTAGATCTCGCGGCACGCCTGGCACATGGGCAGGCGACCCGGATCGCGCGACGGAACCCAACGATGTCCGCACAACGCTTCGACGGGTGTTCCCTCGATGCGGGCGCGCAGCACGGCGGCGGCGGCCGATTCGTCACCGTCGGTCTTCACGATGTGGGCGACGCTCGGTTCGCCGGTGCGCGTGTCGATCGATTCGCGGGTGTCGGTCGCACCACCAAGCATCGACATCATCGTGTTCGTCATGCGCCGACGATCCCGAAGGCGATCGCGATGCACGATGCGCCGGCGACGATCGGCACGAGGATCTGCGCCCACGACGGCACGTGCCACGAGCGGGGTGCAAGTACGAGCACGCCGACAATCGCACCGATGATCGCTCCGCCGAAGTGTCCGCCGACGGAGATTCCCGGAATCGCGAGCGTGAGCAGAACGTTGATGAAGAACGTGACGCCGAGTCCGGTGCGCAGCGGGTTGACCCCGCGCTGACCGACACCGACGACGCTCGCCGCCATGACTCCGAACACCGCACCCGATGCGCCACCCGTCGCCGCGTACGGCGAGACGATGAGTGCGCCGAGCGAACCGCCGAGCAGGGACGCGCCGTACAGCAGGCCGAAGCGCAACGGTCCGATGACCGGCTCGATGAGACGCCCGAGTTGGTAAAGGAGGAACATGTTCAGCCCGACGTGGAGCAGGCCGAAGTGCACGAATCCGGCCGACACGAGTCGCCACCATTCGCCCTGCTCGAGGAACGGTCGGGCGATGACAAAGTCGAGCACGCGGTCGCCGGTCGTCGTGCCGAGCACCGCCGAACCGATCTCGTCGAGCGTCAGCCACAGAAAGATGCCGAGATTGACGGAGATGAGCGCGTTCGTCACGAGGAACGGCGAGCGGCTGCGGAAGCGGCGCGACGGCGGGCGGAACTGGAATCCCACCCCCGGGTTCACCGCGTCGCGGGGATTGGGCGGCGGGAACGCGTTCATTGCGGGGCGGCGTCGGCCTCGGCGCGGTGGGCGAGGTACCACTCGACGGTGGCGCGCAGACCGGTCGTGAAATCGGTGTTCGCCTTCCAGCCGAGGATTCTCGCGGCACGCGATGCATCGACGCGACGACGCGGTTGACCGTCGGGCTTGCTCGTGTCCCATACGAGTTCACCGGTGAAGCCGACGACCTTGGCGATCGTCTCGGCAGTTTCGCGGATGGTGATCTCGCGGTCGTTGCCGAGATTGAGCGGCTCGGTGCCGTCGTGGCGCTCGGCGGCGGCAACGATCGCCTCGGCCGCGTCGGCAACGTAGAGATAGTCCCGACTCGCCGTACCGGTGCCCCACACCGAGACCTGTGCGTCGCCGCGTTCCTTCGCCTCGACGCACTTCTTGATGAGTGCGGGAATGACGTGCGACACCGACTCGTGGAACTTGTCGCCGGGCCCGTAGAGGTTCGTCGGTATGACGAACGCGAAGCGCTGTCCGTACTGCGCAGCATTCACCTGTGCATGCACGAGCAGCGCCTTCTTCGCGATCCCGTACGGTGCGTTCGTCTCCTCGGGATAGCCGTCCCACAACGATTCCTCACGGAAGGGGACCGGCGTGAATTTCGGGTAGCTGCACACCGTTCCGAGCACGACGGTTTTGTCCACGTTGCAGCGCCGAGCCGCTTCGATGACGTGTGTTCCCATCATGAGGTTGTCGAGGTACAGCGGCGCCGGTTCGACCATGTTGTAACCGATACCCCCGACGCGGGCGGCGAGATGCACTACGTGCGAGGGGGAGTGTTCGGTGAACAGTGCGTCGGCAACACCGGGTCGGGTGAGATCGGCGGCGCTACGACGCGGCGCTACGACGTTCGCTCCCTTGCGCCGGAACGCCTCGACTACGTGTCGACCGAGGAACCCGTTGCCCCCGGTGACGAGAACGGTGCGTGACTGCCAATACGTGGTGTCATTCGACATCGTTCATCCATCGTACGTCCGCGGTCAGAATGGGAGCCGTGAACCGTGTTCGGGTGGGGCTGACGCTCGAGCAGTGCTGGCGCGAATCGCCCGGTGGTACCGCCGTTGCCGCACTCGAGACCGCGCACGCTCTCGCCCGCCGCGACGATATCGACGTACTTGGCATCGTCGGACGTCACCGCGACGAACCGACCGCCGGATACGAGCCGCGAGTTCCGTTGCGTCACCTGCCCGTCGGCGGTCCGTTGCTCGTCGAGACGTCACTGCGTTTCGGCTGGCCTCGCGTCGACAAGGTCGCCGCCGGTCTCGATGTCGTGCACTGCACGACGATCATTCCCTTCGCCGTCGGCCCCGACGTGCCGCTCGTCGTCACGGTGCACGATCTCGCTTTTCGTCACCACCCCGAGTTCTTCACGAAGCGTGGCGTCGACGTCTTTGAGCGCAGCCTCGCCCAGTTGCGCGACGTCGCCGACATGCTGCTGTGTTCGTCGCGCGCAACGATGCACGATTGTCGCGACGCCGGCTTCGACGACGCCCGTCTGCGACTCGTTCCGCTCGGGGTCGACGTGAAGCCGGCGCGGGTCGACGTGCGACGCACGGTGCGCGAGCGCCTCCGGCTGCCGGCGGAGTTCCTTCTCTTCGTCGGAACTCTCGAGCCGCGCAAGAACCTCTCCGGATTGCTCGATGCACTCGACGTCCTCGGTGCCGACGCACCGCCGCTCGTCGTCGCGGGTGCGGCGGGGTGGGGTGACGAAGCGACGCGCGCGCGACTGTCGCGTTCGGCGAACGTCGTCATGGTCGGACACGTCGCCGAGGACGATCTCGCGGCGCTCTACGCCGAGGCTCTCGTCCTGTGTTACCCGTCGCTGCTCGAGGGCTTCGGTCTGCCGATCCTCGAGGCGATGGGGCAGGGCACGCCAGTCGTCACGAGTCGGGGCACCTCGACGGAGGAGGTGGCGGGTGGCGCGGCCGTGCTCGTCGATCCGCACGATGCCGAATCGATTGCCGCGGGAATCGCCGATGCGATGTCGCGGCGCCACGAGTTGTCGCAACTCGGATTGCAACGCGCCCGCGGTGCGACGTGGGATGCGACGGCGGAGCTCACCGCGCGGGCGTACCGCGACGTCATTGCCGTGCGCGGAAAGTCGCGCCTGTGAACCGACCACGCGCGGTTGCCGTGAACATGTTGTGGTGCCGACCGGGCAAAGTCGGCGGCTCCGAGGAGTATCTCGTTCGCCAACTGCTCGGCCTCGCCGAAGTGCCCGAAGCGAAAGCCGGTCTCGACGTTTCCGTTCATGCACCGCGCGGATTTTCCCGTGCGCATCCCGAACTTGCCGATGCATGGCGCGTCGTCGAGGCGCCGTCGGACTGCTCGCGTCGGCCGGTGCGCATCGCCGTCGAATCCACCTGGCTCGCTGCGCAGACGCGTCATGTCGACCTCGTGCACGATGCCGGTGGAACGTCGCCGTGGGTCGGATCGTCGCCGAGGGTGCTCACCATCCATGATCTGCAGTACACCGAGTTCCCCGAGTACTTCTCGACGGTGAAGCGCGCGTGGTTGGGGCGCAGGGTCCCGCGCTCGGCACACCGTGCGACGCACATAGTGACGCCGACACGGTTCGTCGCCGACACGGTCGTCCGCATGCTCGGTGTACCCGTGGGGAATCTCTCCGTCGTGCGGCACGGTGTCGAGCCCGATCTCGGTGCGCACGCCACGGCCGAAGCCGAACTGCGGCGTCGTTTCGTACTCACCGCGCGTGAGGTTGTCGTCTTTCCGGCCATCACGCATCCGCACAAGAACCACGACTTTCTCCTCGATCTCTTCGCCGGACCGTGGCGCGGTCGCGAGGTGCACCTCGTCTGTGCCGGCGGTGCGGGTCGTGCCGAGCACGCGTTGCGCGCACGGTGCACTGCGCTCGGCCTCGACTCCCGTGTGACGTTCACCGGCCGCGTGTCGCCCGCCGACCGCGACGGCCTGCTGCGCATGGCGACGGCGCTCGTGTTTCCCAGTCGCTACGAGGGGTTCGGTGCGCCGGTGCTCGAGGCGATGGCACTCGGCGCGCCCGTCATTTGCTCCGATCAACCGGCGCTCGTCGAAGTCGTTGCCGACGCCGGTGTCGTGCGACCGCTGCGCGTCGATGCGTGGTCCGACGTACTCGACGTGGTTGCCCGACGGCGCACGGAACTCGTCGAGCGCGGTCGACGTCGCGCCGCCGACTTCACCACGCGCGCATCGGGTGAGGATCTCCTTCGTGCATACCATCGGGTCCTCGCATGACGCAGCCCACCTCGAAGAATGCGACCATGACTGATTCGACAGCAGATCGCTTGCGCATCGTCGTCGTGTGTCCGCATTTCGCACCGGACATCGCGCCGACCGGCGTGGTGATGGCCCGGATCGTCGCGGAGTGGACGGCGGCAGGACACGAGGTGCACGTCGTCACCGCGCTGCCGTGGTACCGCCGTCATCGCGTCGAAGACGCATGGCGCGGACGGCTGTGGCGCACGGAGCGCACGGAGTGGGGCAGCATCCGCCGGTTGCACCCACTGTCGACGAAGTCGAAATCGAACATCGTCGGTCGTGCACTCGGTTTCGTCGTGTTCAGCGTGCTCGCCGCTTTCCATGCGGCGCGCATCGGAGGTCGCGGTCGCGTCGATGCCGTCGTCGCGATGTCACCGCCCCTCACTCTCGGCCTCGCCGGGTGGATTGCCGCCGTGGTGCGTCGTTCGAGGCTCGTGTTCAACGTGCAGGACGTCTTCCCCGACGCGGTCATCGCCACGGGTGCGGTGCGCAGCCGGGCACTCATTGCCGCGGCATCGGCGCTCGAGAGGTTCACCTACCGGCGCAGCGCGGCGGTCGTCGTATTGTCCGATGGTCTCGCCGACAATGTGCGCGCGAAGTTGCCCGCCGAGTTGCGGTCCCGCGTCGTCGTCATCGGCAACTTCGTCGACACGGTCGCGATCACGCCGCAGAACCGACTCACTGCGTACCGCCGCGAACTCGGACTCGGTGACCGCCCCGTCGTCATGTACGCGGGCAACGTCGGGTTCTCCCAGGCGCTCGATTCGCTCGTCGATCTCGCGCGAGAGATGCCCGACGTCGACGTCGTGATCAACGGCGACGGTGCCGCGCGCGCGGCGTTGCGCGAACGTGCGGCGGGACTGCGCAATGTCGTCTTCGGTGACTACCAACCCGCCGAGCGACTCGGTGAGGTTCTCGCCACCGCCGACGTGCACGTCGTCACGTTGCGCGCCGGGCTCGGAGCCGTGAGCGTTCCGTCGAAGACATATTCGATCCTCGCCGCGGCGCGACCCGTCGTCGCTGCGGTCGATGCCGATTCCGCGATCGATCGGCTCGTGCGCGAGGCGGGGGCCGGTACGTGGGTCGTACCGGAGGATTCGCGGTCACTCGTCACCGCGGTGCGCGCCCTCATCGCCGACCCGCAGCGCGCGCAGGAAATGGGCACCGGTGGTCGCAGGTGGGTCGAGCTGCACGCAACTCCGCAGGCTGTGGCGCGGGCCTACGAACGGGTGATTCGCTCGGCTCGCGGTAGCCTTTGACACTCGTGAGTTCGTCGTCGGCCAACAAGATCGCCCGTCTCGCCGCCAAGGGTCGCCGTGGCGCCGGTCGCGGCGTGCGCGTGTCCGGTGGATCGGTGTTTCCCACCGCAGTCGTCGTCGTTCTCGCACTCGGTGCCGCGCTCATCGCCTATGCACGCCAGACCGACCGTGAGCTCACTGCCGCGGACGTCGCGACGGAGACGTATTACTCCGCCGTCGGCATCTACGTCTGTGATCGTTGGGTCGAACTTCCCGCTCCCGCTGCCGACGCTG
Organism: uncultured Bifidobacterium sp.; assembly: GCA_964540395.1. GTDB lineage: Bacteria > Actinomycetota > Acidimicrobiia > Acidimicrobiales > Ilumatobacteraceae > F1-60-MAGs027. Next base: position 21,662 of record CAZIME010000007.1, on the reverse strand, counting down.
CCGCCGATACCGCGTCCGCCGCGCTCGTTCCCGGATCATCGGGAGCCGTCTCGTGGCAACCGCAGGTTCTTGCCGGAGAGCGTCGTGCCCGCCTCGGAACCCTGCTCGAGCTGTGGGGTGTCACGCTGACGAATGATGCGCTGACCTTCCCCGCCGAGATCGAGAACGGTGCCACGTTCACGGAAGCCGATGATGCGTGCAACGGCGCGGGTGCGTCGCTGCAGGTCGCCAGTTGGTCCGATCCGAACTCTGCCGACACGCGCAAGGTGTCGATCGCCGAATTGTCGTCCGTGCGGCTCACCGACAACGGTCAGGCGCTGACGATCGGATTCGTGCCCGAGCGCACTGAGCTCGAGGTTCCGCCGGCGGTGGCCGATCTCGCGCCGCTGCTCGCGGGCAACTAGTCCGCCCCCGACTCAGCGCCATGTTCGCCGTCGTCCTCGTCGGTGGCTTCGGCACCCGTCTGCGTCCGCTGACGTACCACGTTCCCAAGCCGTTGCTACCGGTCGGACACCGCTCGCTGCTCGAGGACCTCATGGGTCGGCTCGCACGCGGCGGCGTCACCGATGCGGTGCTCGCACTCGGCTTCAAGCCCGAGCCCTTTCTGCAGGCATTCCCCGATGCGCGGTGCGCGGGCGTGCAACTTCACTACGCGATCGAGGACCGACCTCTCGACACCGCCGGTGCGATCGGTTTTGCCGCCCGACAGGTGGGATTGCACGAGCGCAACGAGACGTTCTTCGTCGCCAACGGTGACGTCATCCCCGAACTCGACCTCGCCGCGCTGCGCACGTTCCACGAGTCGCGACGCGCGGCCGGTGCCCTCGCGACGATCCATCTCACGCCCGTCGACGACCCGTCGCAATTCGGTGTCGTCGAAACGGACGAGCAGGCGCGGGTGCTCGGATTCATCGAGAAGCCGCCGCCGGGTACGACGACGAGTCGTTATGTCAACGCCGGCACCTACGTGTGCGAACCGGAAACGCTCGACCTCATGCCCGGTGACGAGCCGCTGTCGATCGAACGGGTCGTTTTCCCGCAACTCGCCGGGCGCGGTGCTCTCTTTGCATATCCGACCGACGACTACTGGCTTGACGCGGGTCGCCCCGACACGTACCGGCAAGCCAATGCCGATCTGCTCAACGGTCGACGCGGTGCGCCGATCGATCCCGTGCATCCGACGGCACGGGTGTCGCGGAGTGCGCAGGTCGTGAACACCATCGTCGGTGCGGGCAGCGTCATCGCCGATGATGCCGTCGTCATCGACAGCGTCATCATGCCCGCGGCACGCATCGGTCGCGGTGCGCACGTGACGGGCAGCGTCGTTCTCGACGAAGTCACCGAGCGAGCCGACGTCGTCGATGCACTCGTCGCCACCGTTCCCGACACCGCATAGCGGAGAAACACGGCGAGCCGCGGCGCGTCTAGCGGAAGAGATCCTCGGCCGCGGGTCGGATGAGTTCGTCCACGCTCGACTCACGCAACCACCCGGAATCGAGTCCGCGAACGATCGCGACGGGAATCCCCGTCGCCTTGCCCATCACTAGTTCGGCTGCCGACGCGACTTCGTCGGCGATCGCCACTTCGGTGACGTTCATCGTTCGGCCGAGTGCGTCAGGGGTGCCGCGCAGGTCGAGCACTGCGGCGATTCCGGCGACGCCGATGGCGACGTCGGTGAGACCCTTGCGCCATGCCCGCCCGAACGTGTCGCTGACGACGACGCCAACCTCGCAGCCGGTGCGTGCGCGCACGATGTCGCGGATGCGACGCGCCGACCGGTCGGAATCCTTCGGCAGGAGCGCGGCCGTTCCGTGCTCGACGTTCGACAGGTCGACACCGCTGTTCGCGCACACGAACCCGTGCTCCGTCTCGGTGATGATGAGGTCACCGCGCCGGCGCACGATCCGCTTCGCCTCTGCTTCGACGAGGCGCTTGTGATCGAGCGGGTCATCGGGGTCGACCGGAACGAGACGCCCCTCCGCCTTGCTCACGACCTTCTGCGTGACGACGAGGACGTCGCCGGTCGCGAGCGGTCCATTCGGTTCGCCGGCGCACGCCGCGACGATGAGTTCGCCGAGGTTGTCACCGGGGCGCACCTCGGGAAACCCCTCGACGCCCCACACCTGCATCCGCGCCATCACGCACCATCCTGCCGAGCCGAGCCCACCGCGGCGAGTGTCGTACGCGCGAGCTGTGCCGCAGCGGCGACATCGCTCATGACGGTGTTCGTGACCACGCAGCGCATGCCTGTTCCTCGGACATCGTCGGCGAGATCGGCGTCGGCGCCGTCGATGACGAGCGTGCCGCACACCGGTGCGTAGATGCGTGCGATACCGACGACCGACGGTTCGGCACCGAGTTCGCGCAACATGCGGTCGGCGGGCCCCTTCAACGCCCTGCCGCCGACGATGGGGGAGACGGCGACGACGTCGTCGCGGCGCGCGGCCAGTGCGGCGTCGACACCGCTCAAGGCACGAATCGGCCCGATCGACACGAGCGGATTCGACGGAGCGATGACGATCGTGCCTGCTCCGGCGATGATTGCCGGTGCATCGGTACGTGCCGTGTCTGCACCGACGAAGTCGATGGCGTCAACGGCGACGTCGTGGCGATGGCGCACGAAATACTCCTGGAATCCGAGCCAGGTCCCCTTCGCACCGGCAGCGCAGTCGACGGCGAGTCGCACGCGCGTGCTCACGGCGTCGTTCGTCATCGGCAGGATGCGTTCGGCGACCCCGAATGCGCGGGCGATTTCGGATGCGACGGCGTCGGCGTCGGCACCTTCGTCGCGACGTGCCGTGCGGTACAGGTGCGTCGCGAGATCGACGTCGCCGAGATTGAACCAGGTGTTCGCGGCCGCCGACGTTTCGGGCTTCACGGCGACGAATCGGCGCAGCGACTCCATCGTGCGCCAGGTCTCGTCGCGCATTCCCCAGCCGCGTACGGGATCGATCGCGTCGGCGAGCGTGTATGTCACTGTGTCGACGTCGGGTGAGACGTGAAGGCCGTGCACGACGACGTCGTCGGCGGTGTTGACGACGATCGTGACGTCGGTCGGTGGGTGCACGTCGCGCAGTCCACGTGCAAAACGTGCCGCTCCCACGCCTCCGGCCAGAACGCAGATCACCCGCACCAGCGTACGAACAATCGCACGCGTAGATCTCGGGTTCGCGTGTTCGCCACGACTAGCATCGTTGCGTCATGCCCGTCGCACTCGTCACCGGTATCACCGGACAGGATGGCCAGCATCTCGCCGAGTTGCTCCACGGCAAGGGATACACGGTGTTCGGGCTCGTCAAGGGTCAGAACAACCCGAAGATCGCCCAGTTGCGTGCCGAGTTCCCGTACGTCGAGATCGTCAGCGGCGATCTCACCGACTTCTCGAGCCTCGTCTCGGCGCTCGACCACACGAAACCGAACGAGGTCTACAACCTCGGTGCGATCTCCTTCGTCGCGATGTCCTTCAACCAAGCCGAACTGACGTCGAACGTCACCGGTGTGGGCGTCCTGCGCATGCTCGAAGCGATCCGCCTCGTCGGCGGCACCACGAACAACCCGATCCGCTTCTACCAGGCGTCGTCATCGGAGATGTTCGGCAAGGTTCGCGAGATTCCGCAGACCGAACTCACCCCGTTCCATCCCCGTTCGCCGTACGGCGTGGCGAAGGTGTTCGGCCACCACATGACGGTGAACTATCGCGAGTCGTACGGCATGTTCGCCTGCTCGGGCATCCTCTTCAACCACGAGGGTCCGCGCCGCGGCCTCGAGTTCGTCACGCGCAAGATCACCAATGCCGTCGCGCGCATCAAGCTCGGATTGCAGAACGAGATCGTCCTCGGCAACCTCGAGGCGAAGCGCGACTGGGGATACGCCGGCGACTACGTCAACGCGATGTGGCTCATGCTCCAGCAGGACGTCGCCGACGACTACGTCGTCGCCACGGGGGAAACGCATTCGATCGAGGAGTTCCTCGCGTTGGCATTCAGCGTCGCGGGTCTCGGCGACTGGCGGCCGTACGTGCGCCAGGACCCGCGGTTCTTCCGTCCGGCCGAGGTCGATCTGCTCATCGGCGATCCGACGAAGGCGCAGACGAAGTTGGGTTGGCGACGCGAGGTCGACTTCCCGTCACTCGTCGAGATGATGGTCCGTCACGACCTCGATCTCGAGGCCAAGCGCAACAAGTAACTGCGCAATCGCAGGCCGAAGAAGACGAAGGCCAGCGCCGCGCTCGACAGCAGCGCGATTTCCACGCGAAGATAGAGATCGTCGCTCGACCATGCCGCGGTCACGACGAAGACGATGAAGCTCATCGTCCAGCCGAGTGCGACCATGCGGTGGCCCGACAGGGCGAGCACCGACTGGGCAAAGGCCTGGGCGAGCATGTAGATCGCGCTCGACAGTGCGAGCAGCGTCAGCGTGCGCCGGTCGATTCCACCGCCGTACACCAACTCGAGCACCCACGGACCGACGGCGAACGCCCCGACGACGCCGACGACGCCGACACCGGCGACGAGAAGGATGAGTCGGCGCAGCACGTCGCGGAACTCGCCGGCATCACCGAGGGTCGCGAGCCGCGTGAGTCGGGGGAGCATCGCCGCCTGCACCGCCTGGAAGAGGAACAACGGAACCCGTGCGAGGAGCACCGCGTTGCCGAATCGTGTCACGGTGTCGGGCGGTGCAGTGGTGCCGAGGATGTCGACGGTGAGAGGTCCGGCATTGACGAGCGCGGCGGCGAACAGCGAGCCAAGCAGCAACCAGCCGAGGTTCGGCGCGAGTTCGCTCCACGTCGCCGGAGTTCCGGGACCCGCGGACAGTCGACCCGATGCCGCGACGGCGACGACGATGATCAGCGGAGTGATCGCGACCATGAGCGCATACGGGCCCGGACGCGATATCCCGATGATGAGGAGCGTTGCGGCGCCGGCGACGCGCAGTGCACCGTCGAGTGCGATCATCGCGCTGTACGTGCGGAAATGTCCCTTGCCCGAACACACACCCCGGGCGAAATAGAACGGCGCGTACGACAACAACGCAACGAACAAACCGATCGTGACGACGGTCGATCCTTCGAACAGGTCGTTGGTCAACGGTCGTGCAAGCAGTGCGACGATGACGAGCAGTCCTGCGGTGATCCCGATGACGAGCGGCGCGACGCGCCGCAGCACCGGACCGATGCCGTCACCGAGTGCGCGACGGTGCGCGATCGCGCGGCTGATTTCCTGTTCGATCGGCAGAAGGAATCCGGGTACGAGAGCGAAGAGAACGAACCACAGCGACGTGATCGGCTTGAATCCGTCCACGCCGAGTGCGTCCTGACCGAGGCGGAAGAACACGTAGATGGAAACTCCGCCGACGAGGAGACCGATTCCGATCGTCGCGCTTCCGCTCGGCAGAGCAGCACGTGACGTGCGCAGTGGTGCAGGATCGACGTCGGACAAGCGCCCCGAGGCTATGGCATCGGTAGGCTCTCTCCGTCGTGTCCGACGCCCAGCAATTGCCCGTGGGGCACAGTGAGGCTCCGCCCGTCGTCGTGGCGATGGTCGTGCACGAGCCGGGTCCGTGGTTCGGCGAAGTGCTTGATGCGCTCGCCAATCAGGACTACCCGAACCTGCGCCATCTCTTCCTCGTCACGGGGACGACGGTCGCCGGTGTGCATGACGTGTTGCGCGGCAAGTTTCCCCGGGCAACGGTGCGCACCGTCGAGGGAAATCCCGGTTTCGCCCCGCTCGTCAACCAGGTTCCCGCACTCGTCGAGGGAGGGGCAGGCTTCTTCTGCATCGTCCACGACGACGTGGCCCCGGCACCCGATGCCGTGCGCCGTCTCGTCGAGGAGGCGTTCCGTTCGAATGCCGCCGTCGTCGGGCCGAAGCTCGTCGAATGGAACGACCCGGGTGTGCTGCAGCACGTCGGCCTGCTCGTCGATCGCATCGGTGAGGTCGTCGACGTCGTTGATCCGGGGGAGCGTGACCAGGAGCAGCACGATGCCGTTCGCGACGTGTTCGCCGTACCGTCGGCCTTCCTCCTCGTGCGCAACGACCTGTTTCGTGAGCTCGGCGGGTTGTCGCCGTCGGTGCCATTCTTCGGCGAGGACGTCGAGTTCTGTTGGCGCGTCCACCTTGCCGGCGCACGGGTCATCGTCAATCCGGCGAGCGTCGTGCGTCACCGCGGCGGATTCGCGCAGCGATCGCAGATCTCGCATCCCGAGTTCCGGGCGGCGCGGCACCGTCTGCGCACCGTCGTTACCTTGACGCACGGTTCCCGACTCGTTCGTGCGCTGCTCGCGTTCATCGTCGTGGGCATCATCGACCTCGTCGTCGGCGCGCTCACCGGATCGACACGAGCGGGCGTCGCTGCGCTGCGCGCAATTCCCAGTCTCCTCGCCGAGATTCCCCTCATTGGTGCCCGGCGCAGAGTCGTTGCGCCGATGCGTCGCGTCGGGGCGCGCGAGATTGCCGCGTTGCAGGTGCGGGGGAGCGCGCGGGTGGCGGGCTGGCTGCGCCATCGTCGCGCTCTGCGCGAGGCGTCGACGTCCGAGCATCCGGGCGTTGCCGAGTCCGCAGTATCGGTCGGTGACGTGCCGCGTTCGTCACGTGCCGCTGGATTCGCGATCGTTGCAGCGATCGTCGTATGGCTCGTCGCCGTGCGCGACGTGGCGCTCGACGGAATCGCCAACGTCGGACGGTTCGTTCCGGTCGTGGCACCCGGCGAATCGTGGAGTGACGTCGTACGCATCGTGTGGACCGGTTGGTCGCCGGTCGGTTTCGGTGACGGCGGAACCGTTCCTTCGTGGTTCGCAACGATTGCGCTCGGTGCCGGCGCGTTGTTCGGTCGCATCGACGCGGTTGCGTCACTCATCGTGATCGCCGCATTGCCGCTCGGAGCGATCGGGATGTGGCGACTCGGCGGAATCTTCGATTCGTTGCGCGCGCGCACCTTCGGTGCACTCACATACGTCGCGTTGCCGGTCGCGACGTCGGCGATCGCTGCGGGTCGCACGGAGGCGCTCGCCGTGTGGACGTTGCTCCCGTGGGTCGTCGACTTCGCACGTCGCTGGAGCGGCACCGGTGATGCGGACGACGTTGCGGTCGGCGCGCGTCGAACGCAACTCGTCGGATCGATCGCACTCGTCGGGGCCGTCGGAATTCTTCTCGCTCCGTCGTTCGTCGTCGTTCTCGCCGTCGTCGCCGTCGGTGCGCTGTTGTCGTGGCCGATCGTCGGTGGGGCCTTCCGTCGAGCGGGGTACCAGGCTGCGTCGTTGGCCGTCGTCGTCGCCGCAGGTCTTCTCATGCATTTTCCCTGGTCGCGACGTTTCGTTGCCGGTGATGCCTGGGCGTTCTTCGTCGGCACGCCGTCGGTTCCGGGTTCGTACGGGTTCCTCGATCTCCTCGCCCTTGGTGCCGGTTCGGCGTTGTGGAGGTGGTTCGTCGTCGTCGCATACGTCGCCGTGCCGCTCGTTCTCGCCACCGTCGACCGCCGCAGCGGCGAGTGGGTGGCGCGGATGAGCGTCGTCGGTGCGCTCGCTCTGCTCACGTCCGCTCTCGCCCAGGCCGGACGCGTACCGATCGCGGTTCCCGAACCGCTCGTTCTCGCCGTTCCCGTCGCGCTCGCGCTCGCGCTCATCGTCGGTGCCGCCGCCCGCGGACTCGAAGGGTTGCGTCGACGCGCGTTCGGCCTCGGTCACGTCGCCGCATGGATTGCGGCCGTCGTCTGCGTGCCGCTCGTCGTGCCGATGCTCGTCACTGCTGCCGACGGTCGCTTCGACCAGCCGCGCACGACGCTCGCAAGCCTGCTCGCACAGTTGCCGCACGATCCACCCGAAGGCGACCACAGCGTCGTGTATCTCGGTGATCCGCGCATGCTTCCGCTCGCATCGCGACGACTCACCGACCATCTTTCTTTCGGCGTAGCGGCCGACGGTCCGCTCACCGCCGCCGCGCAGTACTTGCCGCGACGAACGCTCATGGACGAGGCGCTCGAGCGTGACGTTCGGGCGCTCGTCGAGGGTCGCTCGCTGCGCGTCGGACGTCTCCTCGCGCCGCTCGCCGTGCGCTACGTCGTCGTGCCGTTGCGCGACGGGATCACGAGACCGAACGCTGCATCGCAGGTCGAAGCCCGAAGGGCGGTCGATGCACTGAGCGCCCAACTCGATTTCCGTCGGATCTACACGTCGACCGACGTCGTCATCTTTGAGAATTCGGTGTCCCTCGCCCTCGTATCGGTTCTCGACGAAAAATCGTCGCTGGCCAGCGCTCAAGCCGGCGACGAACTCCTGCTCGCCGCCGATCTCGCCGTCACTCGCGTGCCGTTCAGCGGAATGCGCGTCGGAGAGCGCAACGTGGGGGAGACGTCACCGGGTGCGTTCCACGTTGCCGTGCCGTTCAGTGATCGCTGGACGCTGCGCGTTGACGATGCCGAGGTCGCCCCGCGGGTCGCCTTCGGCATGTCGACGGCATTCGACGCACCACTGGCAGGTACTGCGACGCTGACGTACGACACCCCGTTCACGTACCGCGCTGCGCTCGTCGTGCAGTTCGCCGTGTGGCTCGCCGTTCTCGTCGCATGTCTCAATCCGTCCCGATTCCGCGGCCGCGTTCGTGCCGCGCGAATCCTGCCCGTCGTTGCCCTCCGCGGTGACGACGACGATCGGGTCGTGCTGTGATGTCGCCGCTCGGTTGGCGGCTGCGCAGCCTCGTCGCGGCGGCGGTCGTCGTCGTGGTCGGTGCGACGTCGGCATGGGCGTTGCGCGACACGACGGTTGACGGGGCGCAGTCCTCCTCACTTCCGTCGGATGCCGAGCTCGGATCGGGTGTCGATTCGGGGTTCGCCTTCGGTGGGGTCGTTCCCGAATACCGCAGCGGAGCCGTCGCGCGTGCCTGGTTCTGCCCCGGCATTCCCGGTCGCGACCGCTCAATCACCGGTGAAATCGTCGTCACCAACCCGACGGAGAATCCGATCGGCGGTTCGCTGACGCGCTTCTCCGTCGACGGAACCGCGCGCAGTGAACGCTTCACCGTTGCCGGTCGCTCGACGCAGCGCCTCGATGCGCGGGGCAACGTGTCGTCCCGGTTCGTGTCGTCGCTCGTCGAAATCGACGGCAGCGATGCGATAGTCGAGCAACGCACGTTCCACCGTGCCGGTAACGCCGTCGCACAGTGTGCGGTCGGTCCCGCTGCGTCGTGGTTCGTCGCCGACGGTTTTTCCGGTGCCGACTCGCTGTTTGACGTCGTCATTACGAACCCGGCACTCGACCCGGCGATCGTCGACGTCGCGTTCACGACCGCCGCCGGTGAGCGTTCGCCACAGGCGCTGAAGGGCTTCGTCATTCCCGGTCGGTCGGTGCGTGTGCTCGATGCCGGCGACCTCGATGCGCGCAACGAAGCGATCCTCGCCGTTTCCGTGCGGGCGACGGTCGGACGCATCGTCGTCGGGCGCTCGCAGCACTATCTGGGTCGCGGTCGTCTCGGCTACACGATGGCACTCGCCGCCGCCGGTGCGTCGTCGCGCTGGTACTTCGCCTCGGGGGAGAAGGGTGAGGGCATCGACGAGCAGTTCGTGCTCTACAACCCGGGTAACGACGATGCACGGGTGACGCTCATCATTACGCCGACGTCGCGCAATGCCGAGGCGCCCGATCCCGTCGTACTCACGGCGCCGGCACGGCGAGTCACGACGTATTCGACTGCGCAGTTGTCCGCGCTGAAGCCGGGCACGTACGCGGTCATCTTCGGTGCGACCTCCGCACTCGGTGATGCGACGCGCGACGTCGTCGTCGAGCGCGTGACGACGCGACGCATCGACGGCAGCACCGTGACGACCGTCCTCCTGCCGGCGACCCGTCCGGCGACGCAGTGGCTCGCACCCGCCGGAGCGGCGACGACGGTCGAGGCGGGACTCGTCATCTTCAACCCCGGTGGTGAACCGGCGACCGTCGCCGTCGCGGCACTCGGTCCCGCCGGCGACGTTCCCGTCACGGGCTATGAATCGATCGTCATTGCACCGTCGACGGCGGCGAACGTGACATTGCCCGCCGATCTCGACGGTCGCGCATTGCGGATCACCGCCGGCGTACCGGTCGTCGTCGAGCGTGCGATCGCCCGCGGCGGCACTCTGCGCGGCGTCGCGACAGCACCGTTGTTGCCGGTGGTTCCGTGAACGATTCCGTGGCGTGGCGGATCGCACTCGTTGCGGCGGTGGTCATCGCCGCATCTGCGGTTGCATTGTGGCGGCGCCGGCGCGGTGCCGACGCCCCGACACAGCCGCGTCATCTCACCCCGACGCAGCTGAGCCGGGCGGACTTCCGCGATCCCGATCGTGACTGGCTCGTGGTCGCCTTCACCTCGGCGACGTGTTCAACCTGTCGTGACGTCGCTTCGAAGGTGTCGGTGCTCGAGAGTCGCCACGTTGCCGTGCACGAAGTCGAGTACTCCGCGAACCGCGGGCTTCACGCCCGGTACGACGTTGATGCCGTGCCGATGGTCCTCATCGCCGATGTCGACGGGGTGGTGCAGTGGGCGCGCGTCGGGCCGACGTCGGCAACCGACCTTTGGGCAGCGTTGGCTCGCGTCCGCGATCCGCAGTTCGCGGTGCCGTCATGCGCGGCGCACGATCACCCCGACGTGGCCGAATAAAAGCGCCGCTTGCGCGGCTACTGT
>CAZIME010000007.1:296-10910 GCA_964540395.1 uncultured Bifidobacterium sp. | reverse complement strand
GGCGCACGATCACCCCGACGTGGCCGAATAAAAGCGCCGCTTGCGCGGCTACTGTGTCGCGCCGCTTACGCGGCTGTGCACGCAGTGACGCTCAGGCGTCGGGAATCTTGTCGTCGCGATCCTGCGTCGGGCGCGGGGCCTTTTCGTGAATGTGCGGAGTGCCGAGACCCTCCTGAATGAGTCGGGCGACGGTGGCGCCGTCGATCGTCTCGTGCTCGAGAAGTGCCTCGGCCACCTTGTCGAGACCGGTGCGATGCTTCAAGAGCACGTCCCGGGCACGCTGTTCCTGCGAGCGCAGGATTTTCGACACTTCGTCGTCGATGCGCCGGGCCATCTCGTCGCTGTATTCGCGGCCGCTCGTCATGAGGTCCTCGCCGAGGAAGACCTGCTGCTGGGAACCCCACGCCATCGGACCGATGTCGTCGCTCATGCCCCATTCGCGCACCATGCGCCGGGCGATCGAAGTTGCCTGCTCGAGGTCGTTCGCGGCACCACTGTTCAACCCGCCGAACACGATCGATTCGGCGACGCGACCGCCCATCGCCTTGCAGATGACGTCGAGGAAGTAGTCGCGTGAATACGTGTGACGCTCCTCGGGAAGGCTCCACGTGACGCCGAGCGCCATGCCGCGGGGGAGAATCGTCACCTTGTGCAGCGGATCGCTGTGCGGCAGCACCGTCGAGAGCACCGCATGTCCACCCTCGTGGTACGCGACTGCGCGCTTCTCCTCGGCGGTGAGTGCGAGGCTCTCGCGTCGTGCTCCCATGACGACGCGGTCACGGGCGTTCTCGAAGTCGATGCGTTCGATGTTCTTCGAACCGCGTCGCACCGCAATGAGTGCCGCTTCGTTGACGAGGTTGGCGAGGTCGGCACCGCTCATTCCCGGCGTGGCCTTCGCCATCGTCTCGAGATCGACGTCGCCGCCCATCCTCTTGCCGGTGGTGTGCACCTTGAGAATCGCGTGACGCTCCTCGGCTTCAGGCAGCGGAACGATGATTTGACGGTCGAAGCGCCCCGGGCGCAACAGAGCCGCATCGAGGATGTCGGGGCGGTTGGTCGCCGCCATGACGACGACGCCTTCCGACGACTCGAATCCGTCCATCTCCGCGAGCATCTGGTTGAGAGTCTGTTCGCGCTCGTCGTGTCCGCCGCCGAGACCGGCGCCGCGCTTGCGGCCGATCGAGTCGATTTCGTCGATGAAGATGATCGCGCGTCCCATCTTGCGGGCCTGTTGGAAGAGATCGCGAACGCGGGATGCGCCGACGCCGACGAACATTTCCATGAAGTCCGAACCGGTGACGCTCAGGAAGCCGACTCCGGCCTCACCGGCGACGGCGCGGGCGAACAATGTTTTGCCGGTTCCGGGAGGGCCGACGAGCAGCACGCCCTTGGGTACGCGGGCGCCGATCTCCTTGAAGCGCTCCGGCATGCGCAGGAAGTCGACGACTTCGCGGATCTCCTGCTTCACGCCCTCGTAGCCGGCGATGTCGGCGAACGTCGTCGTCGGCTTGTCGGCGTCGTACGCCTTCGCCTTGCTGCGTCCGATCGACATGATGTTGCCGGCTTGTCCCATCGCTCGGCGCTGCATCCAGATGAAGAAGCCCATGATGAGGAAGAACGGCAGGAGGATCGGGATGAGGCTCGTGAAGAAGTTGCCCTGCGGGGTGTTGTAGTCGTAGTCGACACCCTTCGTCTTCAGCAGTTGTTCGTCGGCATCTGACAGCGCGGTCGCGCCCGTCGTCGAGAACGTGGAGCCGTCGTTCAGCGTGCCGCTGATGACGTTCGTGAGATTGTTGATGCTCACCTCGCGCACACGACCGTCCTCGACGAGTTCGAGGAATTCGGTGTACGTGACGCGGGTCGGATCGGTCGTCGGTATGAGTCGCGGACCGATGATGAGTGCAATGGCGACACCGACGATGAGCCACACGGCCCACTTCGGCATCTGCCGCTGGTTGGCGGGGCGCTGCGAACCGTTCTGTCCGCCGGAACCACCGGATTGGTTGCCGAATCGACGCTGGGGACGCGACGAACGACGCGGTGTCGGAGGTGGAGGAGGAGGGGGGAAGCCTGCCATGTCGTCATGCTATGGGTCGGCGATCCGGGCTATCCACCGCAGTTCGCGAATCGAGAAGTAACTTCGGTCGCATGTCGCGACGCTGCTCCCGCTCCGCGTGCAACGATTCGGCGGTCGTCACACTGAACTACCAATACGCCACCGCAACGTGCTGGGTGGATGACGTGTCGGACGACCTCGATCCGCATTCGTACGACCTGTGCGACAAGCATCTGCGACGCCTCACCGTGCCGAGCGGTTGGCGCCTCGAGGATCGTCGCAACCGATTCCGCGCGGTCCTACCAAGTCAGCTCGCCGGCTGATCGCTGTGCTGCGTCGGGAAACGGCGTGAACTCGGCGAAGTGGGATCCCCCGTACGGCGAGCGACCCTACGGCGAGCGGACGTACGCACATCACGTCTCGAACTCGGGTAGTCCGCGCACGCGGTTCAGCGTGAGCTTCGTCGTCGGCGGATGGATTGCCTGTTATTTCGTCGCCACCGTCATCGGTCTCGTCATCGTCGCCGTGTCTGGAGCCGACCCGACCGGTGACGACCAGCCGCCGTGGTTCCTCCTCGCGAGCGCGCTGAGTTTGTGGATTCCCTTCCTCGTCATGTTGCGCTACGCGTCGCGCGTGCGGGGTACCGGTTCGTTTCGCGACGACTTCGGGCTGCGCTTCCGCTGGGCCGATCTCGCCGGTATTCCCATCGGTGTGCTCTCCCAGTTCTTCGTCGTCGGACTCGTGTCGTACCCGTTCCAGCGCGCATTCCCCGAGACGTTCAACGCGGAAAAGATCGAGGAGCGGGCGCGTTCGTTGTACGACGCGGCAACGGGTCCGTGGATGTGGGTGCTGTTCGCCATCGTCATCATCGGTGCACCGCTCGTCGAGGAACTCGTGTACCGGGGTTTCATTCACTCGGGACTGCGGTCGCGAATGAACGACGCCGTCGCGCTCGTCGTCGCAGCCGCGTGGTTCGCCCTCGTCCACATGCAACTCGCCGAACTGCCGGGTCTGTTCGCCTTCGGACTCGTGCTCGGCACGTGTTACCACCTCACGCGTCGGGTGGGTATGCCGATCGTTGCGCACATGGCATTCAACGCCACCGGAATTCTGTTTCTCGTCCTCACCTGAGGGCCCGGCGGGACGGCACCGAAGGGACGGTCTGCCCGGCGTCGTGCTTCTGCGCCATGATGAGAGACGTGAATGAGGCCGTCCCCGGCGCCGAAGCGGCTCGTGGTGCGCAAGATGCAGTGAGTGTCGCGGAGCCTGCAAGCGTCGGCGGCAGCACCGACGGCGCGGGTTCGGGCGGCGTCTTCGAGGATTCCGATTCCGGGGCGCAACGCACCGGCCGACTCGTTGCGGTCGGCGTCGTCGGTATCGCGACGCTCGTCGTGTTGTGGGCCCTGCAGCCGGGTCTCATCGTCGCGAACAACACGCCGACGGGCGGCGACATGGGCGCGCACGTGTACGGCCCGGCGTATCTGCGCGATCACCTGCTCCCCGCGCTGCGCATCAGCGGCTGGAGCAACGACTGGTACGCGGGCTTTCCGATCTACCGCTTCTACATGGTCATTCCCGCTCTGCTCATCGTGCTCGTCGATCTCGTCGTGCCGTACGGCATTGCGCTGAAGATCGTCGCCGTCGTCGGCCTGCTCGCGTTCCCGGTCTGTGCGTACGCCTTCGCCCGCCTGGCGCGCCTTGCATCTCCGCTGCCCGAACTCATCGTCGTCGCGTCGCTCGTATTCCTATTCGACGAGAGCTTCACGATCTACGGCGGCAACATCGCGTCGACAATGGCGGGGGAGTTTTCCTTCTCCATCTCGCTCAGCCTCACGTTGCTCGCATTCGGTCTGTTCGTTCGCGCCGTCGAGGACGGAACGCACCTTGCGCGGGCGGCGATCGTGCTCGCGCTCGCCGCACTCAGTCACGGCATCGTCCTCATGTTCGCCTTCGGCGGTGTCGTCACCTACCTCGCGTTGCGACCCGGGGCGCAGCGGTGGCGACGCGGCGGCTTCGTCATCGCGATGGCCGTGTTGCTCTCGGCGTTCTGGGTACTGCCGTTCCTCGGCAACCACGCCTTCATGACCGACATGAAGTACGAGCCGCGTCCGAGCGGTGTCGACGACTCGTTCGTCTCCATGTTCTTCCCGCTGCACCCGGCACTCAACGTCGTCATCATGCTCTTCGCGCTCGCCGGCTGGACGGCGATGATCCTGCGCCGCAACCTGGTCGGCGCGTGGCTCGGCGTCATGGGCGTCGTTCTCGCCGTCGGGGTGTTCGTCGCCCGGGACAGCCTCCCGATCATCGGTCTCCTGTGGAACCCGCGCATCCTGCCGTTCCTCTATCTCGTGCGCTACGTGCTCGCCGCCATCGGCGTGTACGAAACCGTCGTCGCACTCGCTCGCTACGTCGCGATCGAGCGGCTAGAGCGCCGTGCCGCGGCGACGGGTGACGATCAGTTCATGCCGGCATCGCCGCGCAACAGTTCGGCACTCGACGTCGCCGTCGTCGCGGTGACGCTCGCGGTGGTCGTCGTTGCGCTCGGGCTGCGCTTCCAGGAGTTGCCGTTCGGTTCCGTGCGTACGACGGAGTCAGGGGAGAGCCGCTACCACTGGGGTCCGTTGTCCGTCGACGTCGCCGACGACGGTTTCGTCGACGGCTGGGCGCGGTGGAACTTCAGCGGGTACGAAGGCAAGCCGGCGTACGGGGAATACCGCGATCTCGTCGAAACGATGGAGCGCCTCGGTGCCGACCCGGCCCACGGCTGCGGTCGCGCCCTGTGGGAGAACAACGGCGAGTTGAACAAGTACGGAACGACGATGTCGCTCATGCTCCTTCCGCACTGGACCGACGGTTGCATCGGATCGATGGAGGGGTTGTTCTTCGAAGCGTCGGGTACGACTCCGTACCACTTCCTCACCGCCGCTGCGATGTCCGAGCGCAGTAGCAACCCGGTGCGCGAACTTCGTTACGTCGACAACGATGCCGCCGTCGGAGTCCGTCACATGCGCGACCTGGGCATTCGCTACTACCTCGGTTTCACTCCGAAGGCGATCGAGCAGGCATCGCGCCAACCTGAGTTGCGCGAAGTCGCACGCTCCGGTCCGTGGGTCGTTTACGAACTCGTCGACGTTGCCCTCGTCGAGCCGCTCGATCACCTTCCGGTCGTCGTTCGAACGGCGGCGGGTGACCCGCGCGAGCGATGGCTCGAAGTCGCCACGTCGTGGTTCCAGAATCCCTCCGACTGGTCGGCAATGCCGGCCGCCGACGGACCGGCGAATTGGTCGCGGGTCGACGTGCGCGTCGACGATGCGCGCCGCATCGGTGAACCGGGTGAACCCGGTCGTCGGGTCGACGTCGTCATTCCCGCTTCGCCCGTGCAGCGCACGGCAGCGCGTGCCGCCGTCGTGTCCGACGTCGTGACCGGGCGCGACTCGGTGTCCTTCAGTGTCGACGAGCCGGGAACTCCGGTGCTCGTGCGTACCAGTTATTTCCCCAACTGGAAGGTTGACGGTGCCGACGGGCCGTGGCGCATCGCTCCGAACATGATGGTCGTCGTGCCGACGCAGAGCGACGTGCGTCTGTCGTATGGTTCGGCATTCGTCGATTGGTTCGCCTATGCGCTCACGCTTGGTGGAATCGCCGTGCTCATCGTGGCGCGCCGTCGACAGTTAGTCTGATTCAAATGGCCGATCTACACGCCGTCGTCAAGGCGTACGACATTCGCGGTACGGTTCCCGACCAACTCGACGAGAACCTCGCGCGCGCCCTCGGCGTCGCCTTCGCATCCTTCTCGAAAGCGTCGACCGTCGTCGTCGCCCACGACATGCGTCCGAGCGGCCCCGGTCTCCTTGAGGCGTTCCAGCAGGGTCTCACCTCGATGGGTGTCGACGTCGTCAACCTCGGACTCGCGAGTACCGACCTGTTGTACTTCGCCAGCGGCCGTCTCGACGTGCCCGGAGCGATGTTCACCGCGTCGCACAACCCGGCGCAGTACAACGGCATCAAGTGCTGCCTGTCGGGTGCGCGATCGATCGGCATCGACAACGGGTTGCGCGAGATGCGCGACATCGCGCAGGCGGTACTCGACGGCAGACCACCGGCACCGAACGCGGTCCGTGAAGGAACCGTTACCCGGCGCAACATGCTGGCCGACTTCGTCGAGCACGTCGTCGGCTTCATCGACACGTCATCGCTGTCGCCGCTGCGCATCGTCGCCGACACGGCCAACGGCATGGGTGGTCTCGTCGTGCCGGCGGTGTTCGACCGCCTGGCTCCGTTTTCTCTCGAGGTCATGTACGGAGAACTTGACGGCACCTTCCCGAACCATCCCGCGGATCCGATCCAACCCGTCAATCAACGCGATCTCCAGGCCCGTGTTCTTGCCGGAGGATTCGATGTGGGTATTGCCTTTGATGGTGATGCCGACCGCGTGTTTCTCGTCGACGAGAAGGGACGCACGATGTCGGGGAGCACGACGACCGCACTCCTTGCCTCCGTCTTCCTGCGCACGCACCCCGGTGCGACGATCCTCTACAACCTCATCTGCTCGCGCGCGGTTCCCGAGGTCATCGCCGAGAATGGCGGCACCGGCATCCGCACGAAGAACGGTCACAGTTACATGAAGCAGGTGATGGCCGAGACCGGCGCCGTGTTCGCCGGTGAGCACAGTGGGCACTATTACTTCCGCGACAACTATCGCGCCGACAGCGGACTCATCGCCTCGATGGTCATTCTCGGCGAGATGGCCCGCACGGGCAAGTCGTTGTCCGAACTGCGTGCTCCGTTCGAGCGTTACGCGAGCAGTGGCGAGATCAACACCGAGGTCGACGACATCCCCGCGGTCATCGCGCGTGTCGCCGACCGTTTCGCCGACCATTCCCAGGACCGCCTCGACGGGCTCACCGTCGACTGCGGATCGTGGTGGTTCAACGTGCGTCCGTCGAACACCGAACCGCTGCTGCGCCTCAACCTCGAGGCACCGACCCGCGAGGAGTGCGACACGCGCGTCGCCGAACTGCTCCTTCTCATCACCGCATGAGGCCGCGTACGGTCGTGTCGTGCGCAGTCGTACGTTCAGCGGATGCCGGGGAGTGATGCCGTGACCGCCTCGCTCGATCCGCGCCTACTCGCGATCCTCGCGTGCCCCGCCGACAAGGGACCGCTGCACTTCGTCGCCGACGAAGGTTTTCTCTACAACCCGCGACAGCACCGCCGCTACGAGGTGCGCGACGGCATTCCCGTCATGCTCGTCGAGGAATCGGTCGTCGTCGACGAGGCCGAACACGCGCGGATCATGGCGCGCATCCGGGACGAGGGAATCGCGCCGACCTACACTTGAACATCGACGGCTGATTCGATCGGTGCCAGCAGGCCCCAGCCCGTTTTCCTTTCGTGCATCGGAGGCACCATGTCCGCTACCACTCCATCGTCCTTTGCCGCGCGCCGTGACTGGCGCGTCGCCGATCTGTCACTTGCCCCCTTCGGGCGCAAGGAGATTCACCTCGCCGAGCACGAGATGCCCGGCCTGCGCGCCCTGCGCAAGGAATACGGCCCGTCCAAGCCGCTGAAGGGTGCGCGCATCTCCGGTTCGCTGCACATGACGGTGCAGACCGCGGTGCTCATCGAGACGCTCGTCGAACTCGGCGCCGAAGTGCGCTGGGCGTCGTGCAACATCTTCTCGACCCAGGACCATGCCGCAGCGGCAGTCGTCGTCGGTCCGAACGGCTCCGTTGACCAGCCGAACGGCGTCCCCGTGTTCGCATGGAAGGGCGAAACGCTCGAGGAGTACTGGTGGGCGACCGAGCAGATGATGACGTGGCCTGACGGCGACGGTCCGAACATGATCCTCGACGATGGCGGCGATGCGACGCTGCTGTTGCACAAGGGAGTCGAGTACGAGAAGGCAGGAGCGGTGCCCGATCCGACGACGGCGTCGAACCAGGAACTCGCCATCGTGCTCGGATTGCTCACCCGCGGGCTAAAGCAGGATCCGACGAAGTGGACGCGGATGGCGAAGGGAGTGCGCGGTGTCACCGAGGAGACGACGACGGGTGTGAAGCGCCTGTACCGCATGGCCGAAAAGGGCGAGCTTCTCTTCCCGGCGTTCAACGTGAACGACAGCGTGACGAAGAGCAAGTTCGACAACCTCTACGGCTGTCGCCACTCGCTCATCGACGCGATCAACCGTGCCACCGACGTCATGCTCGCCGGCAAGATGACCGTCGTCTGCGGATACGGCGATGTCGGCAAGGGCTGCGCACAGAGCTTGCGCGGTCAGGGCTCGCGTGTCGTCGTCACCGAAATCGATCCGATCAACGCGCTACAGGCAGCGATGGAGGGCTACGCCGTCGACACGCTCGAGGCCGTCGTCTCCGAAGCCGATGTGTTCGTCACGGCCACCGGCAACGAGGCGATCATCACCGTCGATCACATGGCGCGCATGAAGCACAACGCGATCGTGTGCAACATCGGCCACTTCGACAACGAAATCGACATGGAAGGACTCGCTCGCAGCGGCGCGGTGCGCGACACGCTGAAGCCGGGCACCGACTTGTGGACGTTTCCCGACGGCCACTCCGTGATCGTTCTCGCCGAAGGACGCCTCGTCAACCTCGGATGCGCAACGGGACACCCATCGTTCGTCATGAGCTGCTCGTTCTCGAACCAGGTCATCGCCCAGATCGAGCTGTTCAACAACGTTGCGAAGTACCCGATCGGCGTGTACGTGCTGCCGAAGAACCTCGACGAGAAGGTGGCGTCATTGCACCTGTCGGCCCTCGGCGCGAAGTTGACGAAGCTCACCGACGAGCAGGCCGACTACCTCGGCATCGAACCGTCGGGGCCCTTCAAGCCCGAGCACTACCGCTACTGAACGCGAGTCGCGGCAGCCACCACTGCACGAGCGGCCCGATCGTCAGCGCAAAGACCACGGTTCCCACGCCGACCCGTCCGCCGAGCAGCCAGCCGACGACGAGTACCGTCACCTCGATGCCCGTGCGTGCGACGCGCACGGGTATGCCGCGTGCCGCGAGTCCGGTCATGAGTCCGTCGCGTGGACCCGGTCCGAGGCCGCTGCCGATGTACAGCGCCGAGCCGATCGCGACGCAGAGGATTCCCGCAGCGACCATCGCGCCGCGAATCGGTAGCGATGCAGGTTCGGGAATGATGCGCAGAGCGACGTCGGCGACGGTGCCGATGACGAACGCATTGAGGATGGTGCCGATCCCCGGGCGCTGACGTAGCGGGATCCACAGCAGCAGCAGCGCCAGCCCCGTGAGCACGATGACGCGCCCGATGCTCACACCCGTCTGCAGCGACACTCCCTGGTGGAAGACGTCCCACGGGGGATTGCCGAGCCGGGCGTCGATCTGCAACGAGATCCCGACGCCGAACAGCGCGAGTCCGAGCACACATCGTGCGAGGCGAACCGGGATGCGATCGGGAAGCACTGCGCGACACTACATCGTTCCCGCACACGCACCCCTGCACGTCGTCGCTCTCGCGCGCTACGACGCTCACGACGTTCGTCGCCGGATCATCGCGCTGAAGTCGGGACGTCGCAACGACATCATCGACGACGTTGCCCGCGACATGGTGCATGCGCTCGCGACGACGTCGTGCGCGCAGTGCACACTGCGCCCCGACGTCGTCACGTGGGTTCCTGCGTCGCGCCGACGCGTACGGCGCACCGGTGTCGATGCGACGGCATGTGTCGCCGAGGTCGTCGCCCGATGCCTCGGTGCCGATGCTCGTGTGCTGTTGCGTCGTCGTGATCGCACGCGCCAGTCGTCGTTCGATCGCGCCGCGCGACTCGTCGGTCCCGACGTGTGTGCCTCACCCCGTGCTCGCGGGCTCTCGATCCTCGTCGTCGACGACGTGACGACGACGGGTGCCACGCTGCGCCGTGCGGTCGACGCGCTTCTCGATGGCGGCGACGCGCGTCACGTCCGCGCCGTCGTTGCGGCGTGGACGCCCCGGCCTCCCGGTCGAGGGTGCGACGGTTAGGCTGATCGGCTCATGGCGATTCTCGACCGCGTCTTGCGGGCAGGAGAGGGCAAGCGCGTCAAGGCCCTCGCCGCACTCGTTCCCGACATCAATGCCCGTGAGCGGGAGATTGCCGCTCTCGGCGACGATGCCCTGCGGGCAAAGACCGTCGAATTCCGCTCGCGACTCGACCGTGGCGAAACCCTCGACGACCTCATGGTCGAGGCATTCGCCGTCGTGCGCGAAGCCGCCTCGCGGGTGCTCGGCCAGCGTCACTACGACGTGCAGCTCATGGGCGGCGCCGCGTTGCACGCCGGCTGGGTGGCCGAGATGCGCACCGGCGAGGGCAAGACCCTCGTGTCGACTCTGCCCGTCTATCTCAATGCGCTGAGCGGTAAGGGCGTGCACGTTGTCACGGTGAACGACTACCTCGCCCGTCGCGACGCCGTCTGGATGGGACGGGTGCACCGTTGGCTCGGTCTCGAGGTCGGTCTCGTCGTTCCCGGTCTGCGCGGCGCACCCCACGAGAAGCGCATCGACTACGGCTGCGACATCACATACGGGACGAACAA
>CAZIME010000007.1:0-215 GCA_964540395.1 uncultured Bifidobacterium sp. | reverse complement strand
GCGCGGCCACAACTTCGCGATCGTCGACGAAGTCGACTCGATTCTCATCGATGAAGCACGAACCCCGCTCATCATCTCGGGCCGCGTCGCCGATGCGGCGCAGACGTACTACAAGTTCGCCTCGATCGTGCGCACGCTCGAACGCGGCGCCGACTTCGACGTCGACGAGGCAAAGCGCATCGTCGTTCCCACCGAATCGGGTATCGAAAAAGTCG
>CAZIME010000006.1:0-55029 GCA_964540395.1 uncultured Bifidobacterium sp. | reverse complement strand
AAGGCTGCCATCGAGGAGGGTGTCGTCCCCGGCGGTGGAGTCGCGTTGCTGCGTTCGCAGGCTGCGGTGCTCTCGCTCGCATCAAGCCTCACCGGTGACGAAGCGACGGGCGCGAAACTCGTGGCCCGCTCGCTCGAGGCCCCGCTGAAGCAGATCGCGGAGAACGCCGGTATGGAAGGTGGAGTCGTCGTCGAAAAGGTGAAGAGCCTCACCGGCACGCAGGGCCTCAACGCCGCCACCGGTGAGTATGAAGACCTCGTCAAGCTCGGCGTCATCGACGCCGCGAAGGTGACACGTTCGGCACTGCAGAACGCGGCATCGATCGCGGCCCTCTTCCTCACGACCGAAGCGGTCATCGCCGACAAGCCCGAGGAGAAGTCCGCCGCGGGCGGTGGTCACGACCACGGAATGGACGACTTCTAAGTCGACCAGCAGACTGGGGGAGTGACCGAACTCCTCTATCTACGCGACGCGTACCTCACGTCGTTCACGGCCACGATCGTGGCTGCGCGTGAGGACGCCGTCGCGCTCGATCGCACCGCGTTTTATCCGACGGGTGGCGGGCAACCGCACGACATCGGAACGCTCGGCGGGATCCCCGTGCGCGACGTACGCAAGGAAGCCGACCACGTGTGGCACGTGCTCGATGGCAACATGCCCGTCGTCGGATCGACGATCGATGGCCTCGTCGACTGGGAGCGACGCCACCGGTTGATGCGCACCCACACTGCACTGCACGTGTTGTGCGGGGTCATCTGGAACGAGTGGCGCGTGCCCGTGACCGGCGGGAACATGGAGCCGTTGTCCGCGCGGATGGACTTCGAGTTCGATCCGCTACCCGAAGGTTTTGCCGGTCGCGTTGAAGCTCTCGTGAACGAAGCGCTCGAGCGCGACCACCTGATCGACGTGTCGTTCCTGCCTCGTTCGACCGCCGTCATGGACGCGGACCTCATCCGCACGAAGGTGAGCCTGATCCCCGAAACGGTGAGCGAGATCCGTGTCGTCGACATCGTCGGGTTGGACAAGCAGGCTGACGGCGGCACGCACGTGAAGTCGACGAGGGAAGTCGGACGGTTGCGGGTGTTGAAGACCGAAAACAAGGGCAAGGGCAACAAACGAATTCGCGTGGAGATCGTCGATGCCTGACGCCTCGGTCGTAGCGGGCGAACGAGAGGCGGTCATCGCGGATCCGTCGCTCGGCGGTCGTGACGCATGCAGTGCATTGTCCGCAGCGACCGATCGTTGGTTGCTCGACATCTTCGGTCGCGCCGAAGCCACGCACCGTCCGCGGGGAGCGGTGTCGTTGCTCGCCGTCGGCGGATACGGACGAGGCGAACTCGCGCCGCGCAGCGATCTCGACGTGCTGCTCGTCCACGAGACGAAGCAGCCGCCCGACACCTTCGCCGGAGCCCTGTGGTATCCGCTGTGGGATGCCGGTCTGAAGGTCGGACACGCCGTCCGCACACCGAAACAGACGCTGCAGCTGCTCGACGACGAACTCGACGTCGCCACCGCGCTGCTCGATGCGCGCGTCGTCGCCGGTGAGCACGATTTCGGGACGGATCTCATCCGGGCGGCTCGTGCACGAATGCGACGCGACGAGAGACGCTGGCTCAGACGGATCCACGAGCGGGTGCTCGAACGCCATCGTGCAGTCGGTGAAGTGGCGTTCGTGCTCGAACCGGACGTGAAAGAGGGTCGGGGCGGGTTGCGCGACGTGCATGCCCTCGGTTGGGCGATGCGACTCGGTATGCAGCTGCCACCGGATGATGCTGTGTCGTTGCACGACGCACACGACACGCTGCTTCGAGTTCGGGTCGCACTCCACAAGACGGTCGGCCGTGCGGTCGAGGTATTGCGACTGCAGGATCAGGATGCCGTCGCCGACGTCGCGGGGTTCGCCAGTGCCGACGCGCTGATGGCGGCGTTGGCCGGTGCTGCACGGCGCATCACGTGGATCGCCGACGAGGCGTGGGCACGACTCGATCCACCGATCAACAGCAACCCCGTACCCGAACGACTCGCGCCCGGCGTCGACGTTCGGCACGGCGAGATTCACCTTGCCGACGATGCCGACCCGGCGGGCGATCCGACGCTCGTCGTACGCGTGGCGACCGCAGCTGCGCGCAGATCGCTGCGCATCGACCGGGGCACGCTCGAGCGCCTGGCAGCGACGACCCCCACCTGGCCCGATCCGTGGCCGACCGGGGCGAGTGACGAACTCGTCGCGTTGTTGTGCGAGGGTCACGCCGCCATTCCCGTCATCGAATCGCTCGATCACTACGACCTGTGGACGCGCATCATTCCCGAGTGGTCCCCGGTGCGCAGTCGACCGCAACGTAACGCGTTCCATCGGTTCACCGTCGACCGTCACCTGTGGGAAGTCGTGGCCAACGCGGCGCAACTACGCGATCGGGTCGCACGGGCCGACCTCCTCGTGCTCGGTGCGTTGTTCCACGACCTCGGCAAGGGATATCCGGGGGATCACACCGAAGCGGGGATGGAGCTCTTCGAGCGCATCGGTCCGCGGATGGGATTGGGCATCGACGACGTGCGTATCGTGCGAACGCTCATCGAACATCACCTTCTCCTCCCCGACATCGCGACGCGTCGCGACCTGTCGGACGAGGCAACGATTCGGTTCGTCGCCGATGCAGTCGGCACCGCCGACGTTCTCGATCTGCTCCACGCACTCACCATCGCCGATGCGACCGGAACCGGCCCGACTGCATGGGGACCCTGGAAGGAGGATCTCGTGATGACGCTCGTCGAGCGCACGCACGCACGCCTTGCCGGTGACGAGTCGCGCAGCGCCGAATGGCGTCTGTTCCCCGATGAGTCCACCCTCGTCATGATGGCGACGGGTGGTCTGCAACTCGACGCGAGTGGCGACCACGTCACCGTCACGGGTGACGACCAGCCCGGAGTGTTCAGCGCCGTCGCCGGTGTTCTCGCCATGCGCGGCCTCGACGTCGTCGCTGCTGAGGCGCACAGCGATGCACAGGGTCGGTTCGCCAACAGATTCCACGTGCGCAGTGATCGACCCATCGAGTGGGAGACGGTCGAACGCGACGTGCGCGCCGCACTCGACGGCAGTTTGTCGATCGTCGAGCGGTTGAAGGAGCGAGCCACGACCTACCGTCCCGTGGCGCGCCGCAGTGCGGCGGCGCCGATCGAGGTTCGCATCACCCTCGACGACTCGGCGTCGTCCGACTCGACGATGATCGAGGTGCACGCTCGTGACAAGGTCGGTTTGCTCTTCGAACTCACCCGCGCGATCGCCGAGCTCGGTCTCGACCTGCGGCATGCGCGGATTCACACGATGCACGACGAAGTTGTCGATACGTTCTACGTGCGCACCTCGACCGGCGGCAAGGTCACCGACCCGGTACTGCGCATACGACTCGAACGTGCGCTCACCGACGTTGTCGACGCCTGAGCGGCGGTCAACCGCCGTTCTGCTCGCGCAGAAACTGCTCGACTTCGTCGACGAGGTGTGATGCGTCGTCATCGGTCGGGTCCTCGACGAAATCGAACTGCAGCTGATCGTCGTTCACCTCGTCGCTGATCATCATCCCCGTGTCTGTCGCGGTTTCGAGCCGCTCGACGTACTGCAGGAGGTCCTCATCGTCGTTGACGAGTTGGTTCACCTGCTCCTCGTAACGCTCGATGAGACTCATCACCGCGGCGACGGGTGCGGGTGTGCCGATGATTTCGCACGCGCGACGCATGAGTGCGAGAGACGCTTTGGGTGACGGAACCTGCGACGCATATGCGGGTACCGCCGCCCACAGTGACGCCGACGGCAGTGCCGCCTCGGAACACGCGTCGTGGAGCACACCGACGATGCCGGTCGGCCCCTCGTAGCGACTGCGCTGGAGGTTGAAGCGTGAGAGCACGTCAGGGTCGGTGGCGGTGCCGATGAGCTGCACGGGACGACTGTGGGCGACATCGGCGAGGAGGGCACCGAGCGTGAGTAGGAGGGAGGCACGAAAGTGCGCGGCGACACCGATGATCTGGTCGGCAAAGTGCCTCCAGCGCAGGCTCGGTTCCGGTCCGAGGATGAGGATGATGTCGCCACCGGCACCGTTGACGTGCCACATCCCGATCGTCGGCCACACGATGTGGCGATGCTCGCCGTCGCGCAGACGAACGTGGGGTCGCACGGTCGCGTAGTCGGTGTAGGGCTCGGGATCGATCTCGCCGAGCGGTGTGGCGTTCCACGCCTCGACAAGTTGACGCACTGCGGTGGATGCGGCATCCGCTGCATCGTTCCACCCGGTGAACGCGGCGACGATCGTCGGATTCGTCAACGTCGGCTTCGACAGCCACCGAACCGTTTCCAGGTTGGCCATTGCTCGACACGCTACCGAGCGTGTCAGCGGCCGAGGGGTACGCTCGGTGCGATGTCGGCAGCGAGCGTGGAAATCGCCGGCGAGGCGACCGACGAGGTTCTCGCCGCGCTGCACCGTCTCATCCCACAACTGTCGTCCTCGAGTGCGCCGATCGCGGTCGCCGAACTGCGCGCGATCATCGACTCCGACAGCTCGGTGTTGTTCATAGCGAGAGTCGACGGGCGGATCGTCGGATCACTGACGTTGGCCGTGTTCAGAATTCCCACCGGAATTCGCGCCTGGATCGAAGACGTCGTCGTTGACGAGAGCGCACGTGGTCACGGTGTGGGTGAAGCTCTCAACCGGGCCGCCCTTGCCGAGGCGAAGCGGCGCGGGGCGAAGACCGTCGACCTCACATCGCGCCCTTCGCGTGAAGCGGCGAATCGTTTGTATCTGCGCATCGGTTTCGTTGCGCGCGAGACGAACGTCTACCGGTACGACCTGTCGTAGGTGACGGTGTGAGCGACATCATCGACAGCCCGAGTGAATGGGTCGCAGATCACATCCGGCGGTACGTCGAGACGAACGGCGATGACGGGCACTTTTGGAACGGCGTGCCGTGCCTGTTGCTCACCGTAGTCGGGCGAAAATCGGGTGCGCGCCGTCGAACGGCACTCATCTACGGGCGCGACGGAGACGACTACGTCATCGTCGCATCGAAGGGTGGGCATCCGCACAATCCGCTGTGGTACGAGAATCTCGTCACGAATCCCGTTGTCGAACTCCAGGTCGGAGCCGAGGTGTTCGAGGCCGTCGCATCGACGTACGACGAGACCCCCGCGCGCGAGAAGGCGTGGAGGACGATGACGGGGTTGTGGCCGGCATTCGACGAGTACCAGGAGAAGGCGGGACGACGAATCCCGCTCGTGCGGTTGACGCGACGCTGATCGCGTCACGCGCTGTTCGGTTGCAGCGCTCGCTAATCGAAACGTCGTCTAATCGAACTGCAGTACGAAGCGGCCGCGAGCACCACCCGCTTCGAGCAGTTCGTGCGCGCGCCAGGCTTCGGCTGCGGGAAACACTCCCGCGACGCGTGGATGTACGCGACCAGCGTCGACGAGCCGCACCAATTCGGCGAGCTTGTCGCGTTCGCGCGCATACTCACGCACCCAGACCGGGCGCGCGGTGATGCCGCGCGGACACGGTTCGTTCCATCCGCGCACAGTGGCAATGACACCGCCGTCGCGGAGCGCGGGGAGAAGGGCTTCGTGTTGCAGCGATCCGTCGGCGATCGCATCGACACCCGCCGGATACACCTGGAGGATTGCAGCGGCGACATCGGGACCGCGCTCGACGATCACGTCGGCACCGAGACCGGCGACGAGCACACGGTCGGATTCCTTGGCGTCGGCAATCACGTGCAGCCCGGCAACCTTCGCGAGTTCGACGACGTAGCCACCGAATGCTCCGGCTGCCCCGGTAACGGCGAGCGTCGCGCCCGGCGCGAGACCGAGCAGATCGAGGCAGCGTCGGGCGGTGAGTCCGTTCATCGGAACGGTCGCCGCGTCGATGAGGGGTACCGACGACGGTGCCCTCACCACGGAATCACCGGGGAGAGCAAGGTAGTGCGAGTACCCACCGTGGGAGCCGTGCGGCACGACGATCGCCACGACGGCATCTCCCGGGCGAAGGTGGCGTACGTTCGCACCGACCGACTCGACGATTCCCGCAACGTCCATACCGGGAACGAACGGAGGAGTGAGACCGTCGTATGCCTGACGTCGGGCGCCGCTGCGCGCGAGCGTGTCCGTCGGGTTCACTGCCGCGGCATGGACGCGCACGAGCACCCCGTCGTCGTCGTGGTCGGGAATCGGAAGGTCGAACTCACGCAGTGCACGCGGTCCGCCGAACTCACCCACTCCGACGACTTTCATCGTTGCCATCCCCGACACAGTAGGAGACGTCGCACCTAGCATCGCGTCGTGCTCTTCGCCGCAGAGTCGACGCCCGAGCGTTTCGCAACGGATGCCTGGGTATTGCGCGGGCGGGCAACGGGAACGGCAGATCAACTCATCGCCGATCTCGAACGCGTCGTGGGTGCGTCGCCGTGGCGGCGGGTGACGACGCCCGGAGGCAAGCCGATGTCGGTCGACATGACGAACTGCGGCGACTGTGGTTGGGTGTCGGATCGGCGCGGATACCGCTACGAATCGAACGATCCGGTCACCGGAAAGCGTTGGGCGTCGATACCGGAATCATTCCGTTCACTGGCCAGGGATTCCGCTGCCGCGGTCGGCTTCACCGGGTTCGATCCGGATGCATGCCTCGTCAACCGCTACGTACCCGGGGCGAAGATGGCGTTGCACCAGGATCGCGACGAACGTGACATTTCACAGCCGATCGTCTCGGTGTCGTTGGGACTGCCGATCACGTTCATGTTCGGTGGTCCGTTGCGTTCCGATCCGACGACGCGGATCACTCTCGAACACGGTGACGTCGTCGTCTGGGGTGCTTCGTCACGATTGTTCTTCCACGGGGTGGGGACTTTGCGGGCGGGATTGCACCCCATCACCGGTGCAACGCGAATCAACCTCACCTTCCGGCGGGCGCGCTAGACGCACGAAGCAGACGAGCGCGTCAGACGAGAGATCCGATGCGTCGGTCGACCGATCGGCGTGCCTGCCACTCAAGGACGACGAGCATGCCGAAAGTGGGCATGAACGGAATGTTCTGCCTGAACGAGTTGAAGTCGGTGAGCGTGACGAGTCCGACGTAGAAGCCGAAGGCGATGATGACTGCGACGTGATGCCGCTGAGGCGACCGAAATGCGACGAGTGCCCCGAGCGTGAACAGCACCGGAATGACGATCGTCTCCGACAGTGCGAGTCGGGACAGTGCCAGGCTCAAGAGAGACAACTCGCGCGTTTCGTCCGACACCGTGAGGAACTGGAGTCCGAAGAAGTTCGATGCCACCTGAAGAACCGGGTCGATGCCCCATCTGTGGCCGTACCTGGGAAACACCCCACCGTTGAGCAGCGCACTACCGACTCCGTACGAGAAAAATCCGAGCAGGACACCACCGATGATTTTCACGAGCGAGGCGGCGACTCGCATGTGGTGACGCGGCGACCGCATCAGCCATGCCAATGCGAGACCGAACGCGATCGCCGCCGCGAGGTGCGGGCGCAACGTTGCAAGCGCAACGAGCGCCCAGAACCGGAGATCGAAACGACGCCCCCAGAAGACGATCGTTGCGAGGAGCATCATCGTCGTTTCGCGAAGTGCGAGCGTGCTGTACAGCACGGCGATCGGTCCGAGCGCCGTGAGGTACGCCGTGGCGAATCCCGCCCGGACCCCACGGTCGGAGAGCTGCACGTGCACGAATCGAATGAGCAGCAACAACGACACGAGCGACACGGTCTTCAAGGCCAGTGCAGGATCGATCCCCGCGAAATGAAGAACCGTGGCGGGAAGCGTGTACACGGGCTTCCCGAAGGACAACCACCACGATGGTTGCAGCGGCACGCCGATCTCGGTGGTGGCGACGACGACCGACGAATAGAAGCGCTGGTCGTTCGAATAGAACAGCAACTGTTCGTCGGGTCCGAACCGCCGATACAGCGCAAAGACGAGCAACATCCATGCAACGACATGCAAACGAGAGAGTCGTCCGTCGCGCCAGAACAGGGCGAGAACGAGCGCGCCGATGACGAGAGTCTGTGCGTAATACACGGCGGTCGTCACCGGTTCCGGACGGCGAGCAGCACGATACGGCGAAGGTACTTCAGTACGGACCACGCGGAGGCGACCGCCCACGTCACCGCCGAGATGCGTCCTTCGCGCCGAAGATGACCGAAAGCAGTCAGTTCACGGCGTTGCATGTCATGCGTCGATGCGCTCAGCCCAGAGTGGCCGTATGCCTCCTTGAACAGGGTGGTGAGCGGCAGGTCGATGAGGATCGCCGGACCGTGCGATGAGACAATCCTCATCCACAGCAGGTAGTCGTCACTCACGAGTGGATCGGGGTGGAAGCGCTCGGTGACGTTGCGTCGCACCATGACACTGGGTGTCGAGAAAACGTTGCGCACGAGAAGATCGCGCAGCGTTATCGGAGCGGTGCCGGGTGCGACGGTGTCGAACTTGCCGAGGAAACCCGATGAATCGACGCGATAGCGGTGACCACTGATGGCGCACCGAGAATTTGCCTTCATGATGTCGCACTGGACGCGCAGCTTGTCCGGGTGCCAGGCATCGTCGGCATCGAGGAATGCAACGTACTCATTCGAGGCACGGTCCCAGCCGGCGTTGCGTGCAGCCCCCGCACCCACGTTGACCGGAAGCTCAATGAGCGACACGTTCAACCGGGTGTGTTCCCGTGCGAGTGAGCGGGCAACGTCGCCGGTGCCGTCCGAACTCGCATCGTCGACAATGATCACCTCGGCGGGAGCGAACGTCTGTGCCGCTACCGACGCGACGGCCCGGGCGAGGGTGCCGGTCGAGTTGAAACAGGGAATGACGACCGATACACCGCTCACAAGAGCCGGTCCCAGGCGCCGAGGACCTTTCGCCGCACCGTCGCCGGTGAGTCGAGGGCCCACAGGTCGATGCGCGGAATGCGCAACTTCTGTTCGGAAGAGACGAAAGTCCCGGCATCGCTGCATGCAGCAGCGACGTATCCCGCAGTGGCGACCGCACGATGAACGCGCTCATCATGTGCACCGTGCGGATAGGACATGGTGTCGACGGAGCGTCCGAGTACGTCTTCGAGTGATCGCCGTGCGACGGACAGCTCGCCGCGCAACTCGTCGTCGGTCAGGCTCGTCAGGGGAACGTGGCGGTACCCGTGCGCGCCAACGGTGACGCCCGGCAGAGACGCGACGTCGCGCAACTGGGCCGACGACATGTGCAAGGAAGGATCGGACGCGAGATGGTCGACACCAACGAACACGTGCACCGGAACGCCGTGCCTCGACAGCAGGGGAACAGCGACGTCCAAGAAACTGCGGTATCCGTCGTCGAAGGTGACGGCAATTCCCGGTGTGGGTACACCTCCGAACGGAACGAAGCGGGTACCGGAGGAAAGGGCCAACTCGACGATCGCCTGCACCTGGTCGGCGAAGCGGGCAGCCGACATCGAATAGAGGTCGAGGTCCATGCTCGGAACTCGTTCGCCGACGGCGTGGTACATGAGAACTCGCGTTCCGTCACCGAGACGCGGACGCTCGACGACGGCGAGCAGGCGGGCGACGAAGTCGCCGAGGACGTACTTTCCGCGGTTCATTCCGTGCGCCCCGGAGGGAAGATCACGCAAGAAGTGATGTCCGAAGCCTACCGATACCGACGGTCTCCGGCATCAGACCTCGTGTCCCGAGTGCACGAAGGTGCGGGACGCGCGGTCCGTGCTCAGAGAAAGTTGACGAGGTACACCTGCGAGTAATGGGGCAGTTCGTGCTCGTGACCGTGCGGGAGATCCGGCCACGACATGAGTTCCAATCCGGTACCGCGAAGTGCGCGTCGAACATCGGCGAGATGATCGTCATCCGCGATGATCGGGAAGCCTTGAGGACACGTTCCCGGCGGAAGATCAGGAAAGATCGGTGTGCACGTGACGTGGCGGAGACGGCGACCGACCTCGACGTACAGGTTCCGGCGACGGGAAATTTCCGCATTGGTGTCCACGCGATCGATGAGGCGCCGGGATGAGCGGTGAATGTGCCGACCCGTCGGAAGTCGGTACTCGAGTGAGTCGTCGTTCGGGATCGGTGCGCGGCCGGCGGCGCCCCGCAGTCGACGAATGACGTAGCGCATGGCGTTCATCAGGGGGAGTTTCGTTGCGCGCTCGATTGCCGAAACCCAGCGTCGAATGTACGTCCCCACGGCAACGCGACGGATGTCCATGTCGTTCGGACCGGGAAGCGCGACGGATGGATCGATGCGAACGCCCTCACCCACCGAAAGGAACGCACCGTCAACGCTGCGCACCGTCTTGCGCACGCTCGTCATGCCGAGCGCGGTGCGTTCCCCGAGAACCGCTCCCGTCGGATCGCTGCTCAACCAACCGTGGGCGTTGTCCTCGATGAGTACCGCTCCCGTTCGTTGTGCATATGCAAGGAACGGCTCGAGATTCTGCGGAAACCCGAAGTAGTTCACTGCGATGACGGCTCGTGCCGTCGGCCAGGTCGTCGAGTCGGTGATCGTGAGGGACTGCGGCACGCGGTACCACTCGGGCAACGCCCCGAGTTCCCGCACAGCGGCAAGGACGTCGCGGCAAATGAACGACGGAAGCAGGACATGATCGCCGGGTCGTACGTGCGCGAGCAGAAGGGCGTCGACCAGCGCGAACCGACCGTACGAGTACCAGTAGCGAGTCATCGTCGGGCGAGCCTCGTGGGAGCGAGCAGAAGAACGAGTCCGACCCATGCGCGGAGGACGAAGGGCGAGGTGCGGATGCACTCGCAGTATCGGCGGAGCGCATCGCGGCGATGTGCCCGCTCCTGGTGCGAACGTGCCGCGGCATATGCGACTCGTGCCCGCCGGTGGCGGTGGCGGATTCGCACGGAGAAGGAAGCGGGAAGTGCGGAGATGTGCGAGTTCACGACGGCGAGTTCCGCTGCCGCGTTGCGCTCGACCGCCGAACTCGCACTCGCCTCGTGACGTCGGAACTCTCCGAGGATCTCCGGAATAAAGACGTATCGGGCACCCTGCCGGGCCAGTCGCAGCCACAGGTCGTAGTCCTCGGCTGTGACGAACTCGGGACGCTCGTCGAAGCCGTGTACGTCGACGAGGAGGTCGCGGCGGGCAACGACCGCCGACGTCGACACACAGTTGTGCCTGTACAGAAGACGGCCGTACTGTGCGTTGTGTTCGGGACCGTACGCGACGTCGCGATGAGTCCCGTCGGTCGATGTCCACCGTTCGCCGTGACACACGATGTCGGCACCGGCATCGAGCGCGGCGACGCACCGTACGAGTTTGTCGGGATACCACGAATCGTCGGAGTCGAGGAACGCCACGTACGGCGCGGTAGCGAGCGACAGCCCGTGATTGCGCGAGGCGGCGATGATTCCGTGATTGGCGAAGTCGACGATCGAGATGCGCGGGTCGTCGAACGAGGCGACGACGTCGTGAGTGTCGTCGGAGGAGAAGTTGTTGACGATGATCGCGCGCCACGAACCCATCGTTTGTCCGATCACCGATCGCAGCGCCTCGCCGAGAAACCGGGCGTGGTTGTACGTCGGAATGACGATGTCGATGCGGGTCATGACGGCGCGCCGAACGTATCGATGGCAAGGGCGAGGAGATCGTCAATGGTTCCGTCGATGTCGAGAGCGGGACGGAAGCTGCACTCGTGCATGAGCGAGACGTCGAGTTGGTACCGCTGCGGGGGCGACTCGTCGGCCTCGTTGGTCGACACCTGCATGTCGCGGGCAAGTTTCTCACGAGCGCGGTCGGCGACCCGATCGGCCATGTCGCGCAGTGTCGTCGGGGTACCGGACCCGATGATGACGACCGGCGGTAGCGCGCCGTCGAAGCGGGCGAAGTGAGCAAGCGCGGCGGCAAGGTCGGTGACGGGAACGAAATCGCGCTGGTGCAGACCGTGGCTGCGAAGCGCGAGTTGTCCGTCGTTGACGGCCCGCTTGCACATGTCGGCGACGAGCAGACGCCACGTGTCAACCGACGGATCGACCGGACGACCGAAACCGTTGCCGAGCCTCAGACAGACGTGGTCGAGTGCCGATGCACGCACGACCTCCTCCGCTTCGAGGTGGGTGCGCGCGTACGGTGCGGATTCGCCGACGGGGCTCGTTTCGGTCACCGTGCCGCGCAGTGCATCGCCGTATACCTGCACGGTCGATGCGTAGACGAACCTGCGCACCCCGGCGTTCTTCGCTGCGCGGACCAACGCCCGCGTTCCGTCGACGTTCACCTCGGCGGCTCGCACCGGATCGGTGTTCGACTCGATGTCACCGAGGGCGGCGAGATGAACGATCGTGTCGACACCCGCAACGAGAGCGGGCAACGACGACGCGTCGAGGAGATCCGCCCGTCGCACCTCACCGAGACGACTGCCGCGCTCGCGCCGGCTGGAGAGCACGACCGAGTCGAACCGCGCGACGGCAGCTGCGACGTGACCGCCGAGGTGACCGAATGCGCCCGTGACGAGGGTCGTCATGCCCGTGGAGTCGACCAGGGCCGGGGCATTCGCATGTCGTCTGCGTCACGACGTTCGACTTCGTCGGGATCGTGGGGGATGGATGCGCAGTTCGCGACGAGCGCGGTCGCTGCGGTGTCGTTGTAGAAACCACTCCATACGAGCGGGGGAATGACGAGCAGTCCGTAGTTGCCCTCGCCCAGCGCGACATCCACCGTCACACCCGATGTCGCGCTGTCGCTGCGCTCATCGACGAGCAGCACGCGCACCGTGCCGACGGGAACGGCGAGGTTCGTCGTCATGCGCAAGTGACGACGCCACGCCTTCACCGCCCCGGAACGAACGGTCGAGAAGTAGATCTCGCCGAATCCGACGAACCAGTCATCGGTGGACTTCAGCATGTGCATCACCGATCCCCGATCGTCGTCGATCCGTCGCAGCGGAACGAGCTGCACACCGTCGATCCGCGGTTCCATGACCGTCACTGCGAGGCGCCGACGTACGCGTTGATGTCCGACCCCGTCGCCTCGATCGCATCGGTTCCGTGGTGGACCGTTCGGTACCACTCGACCGTGCGTCGGATCGTCGTTTCGAAGTCGAACCGCGGCGCCCAGTGCAATTCGCGGTGGGCCTTGTCGCAGTTGAGCTGCAGGAGCGTCGCCTCGTGCATCGCCGACGTGTCGGGTTCGACACGGACGCGACCGGACCCCCACGTGTCGCGGGCGAGCGACGCCACCTCGTGCACCGTGTGCACGTTGTTCTCGTCGGGACCGAAGTTCCACGCGTCGCCGCCGCGCAGTGCGCCGGAGAGCAGATTGCCGGCGAGCATGACGTAGCCGGACAGCGGTTCGAGCACGTGCTGCCACGGGCGCGTCGCTTCGGGACGGCGCAGCAGGATTTCGTCGCTGTCGATGAGACCGCGCAGACAATCCGGAACGAGACGATCGGGAGACCAGTCCCCGCCACCGACGACGTTTCCGGCTCGCGCACTGGCGACGCGCACGCGGGATTCATCATCGAAGTAAGAGCGGCAGTACGTGGCATACGCGAGCTCGGCCGCTGCCTTTGATGCACTGTACGGGTCGCGTCCGCCGAGTTCGTCGTCTTCGTGGTACCCGCGCTGCAGTTCCTTGTTCAGATAGCACTTGTCGGAGGTGACGTACACGAGTGCGGCCACCGAACTCTCACGCCGCACGCACTCGAGAACGTTCAACGATCCGAGGACGTTCGTCGTGAACGTCTCGACCGGATCGGCATACGAGCGTCGTACCAGCGCCTGCGCCGCGAGGTGGAACACGATTTCCGGTCGTGCGGCGCGCACATGATCGCGGAGTGCCGCGGCGTCGCGAATGTCGCAGTCGATGTGGGTGATGCGCGAACCGAGCCGGAGCAGGTCGAAGTGCGACGGCGTCGTGTGCGGGGGTAGGGCGATGCCGGTGACCTTCGCCCCGGCGAGGTGGAGCCAGTGTGCGAGCCAGGAACCCTTGAAACCCGTGTCGCCCGTGATGAGCACGCGCCGGTCACGCAGCGACGCAAGCGACGACGTCAGCGTTTCCACGGAGCCTCGTTGCGTTGGAGCAGTTCGTTGAGCAACTCCCAGTCACGGTGGGTGTCCATGCACTGCCAGAAGCCGTCGTGCTCGAAGACGCTCAACTGTCCGTCGCGCACCATGTTCTTCATCGGCTCCACTTCGAAGACGAGGTCGTCGCGTTCAGAGAGGTAACCGGCGACCGAAGGACGGCACACGAAGTATCCGCCCGAGATGCGTCCCTCGGATGTCTGCGGCTTTTCGTTGAACGACGTCGCGACGCCATCGGGCCCGTAACGCACCTCACCGAAGCGGCTCGGCGGTCGCACGGCGGTGAGAGTCATGGCGCGGTCGTGACGCGCGTGAGATGCGATGAGTTCGTCGACGTTGACATCGGTGACGCCGTCGCCGTACGTGAGCATGAACGATTCGCCGTTGACGTGGCGCATGGCGCGGGCAACGCGACCACCGGTCATCGTGTTCAGTCCCGTATCGGCGAGCGTCACGCGCCAGTCGCCTGCCGGATCGGGAACGACGACCACGAAGTCGGCACCGTCGCGGGCGGTCACCGTGCCCCGCTCGGTGAAGTAGGAGCGGATGACGTCACCCTTGTAGCCGAGACAGAGAACGAACTCCCGGTGACCCCACGAGGCGTAGTAGCGCATGATGTGTACAAGGATCGGCTCGTCACCGATGCGGATCATCGGCTTGGGGACGTCGTCGTCGACGCCGCGGATCCGCGTGCCGAGTCCTCCACACAAAATGACGACTTTCAACGAAGACAACCCCACGCGATCGTGGAATCAGCCTACCGAGTGGTCAGTGTGCGAGCACGGCGCCGCGCTCGGCGAGCGCCGCACGCAGTCGAGCGTTGCCGGGATCAAATGCCATGACTCGTGGCACGACAGACGCGGTTGTTCGCTTCCATGCATCGTCGTCGCACGTGCGGGCGAAATCGACCACGCGAAGCACCTCGTCATCGGAATCCGTCGAGGTCCAGAATTCACCGTCGTCGCCGAGGGGTGACGGAAACCCGAAGCGAAACTGCGCCGTATCGTCGTCGGTGCAGCCGTCGTTGCGCAAAATCGTTCCGCGGGCAGCGACGAAAGCCACCCGCCGCCCGCGAGCCAGCAGTTCGTAACCGAGCGTGCTGTCGATGCACACTGCAAGTTCCGCCGCAGCCGCGATCTCGTACGATGCCGTCTCCGATCCCTTCGGGACGAATTCGAACGCGAAACCATCGCACCACTTCTCGAAGAACTTCCGCTCGTGCGTGAACGAAGCGGGACGACGACCGATGATCGTGAGACGCAATCCGCGCTCGGAACACAGTGCGGCGAGCCTTCCCGCGACACGTCCGTCGACCGAATGGAATGCCGACGCGGACACCGCGCGCGCACCGAGGTACGTCAAGGTCGATGACGTCGCTCCACCGGGGAAGATGTCAGCATGATCGAGCCCGGAGTACTGCGAGATGAAAACCACTTGACCGTCGCGTCGAAGGACGTCGCTCGCCGGCAGCGTGATCGAGTTGTTCTTCGCACTGCCAATCTCGATCGTGTCGCACGTGATGTGACGGCGGTACATGGCCGAGTGGTCCGGGCCGAACGTGAGCACGAGGTCCGCCGTCGGACGTACGTCGGGGAATTCGCGCCGCAGCGTCGTCCACAAGTCGCCCGCGGGAACGGGAGCACCGGTACCGCGGATGCCGTTCTGGACGACGACGACCTGCGTCGACGGTGACACCTGCTTGAACGTGTAAAGGTGAGCGTTCGAGTCGATTGCCGACACGAGAAGGCGCGGTCGTGCGGCGGCAACGAAGTTGCGGCAGTAGTCGTACCAACTGCGACCACCGGCAACGATCGTTCGCATTGCTATCGGAACGTTGATCACTTCGAAGTGATTGTCGAACACGTCATACGTTCCGGGAGCGAGCACTTGCGTGATCGCGTCGGAGGCGTAGCTGTCGAACACGAGGACACCTCCGCGGCGCGGCCGGCGCCAGTTCCAACGGATGGTGCGTAGGGTGCGAAGGACGCGAGCGAGCCGCGTCACGGATCGAGATCTCCGCGCAGGAGCGCCTCGGCGATGCGCATGTCGAGCGACGAATCGACGTCGAGTGAACTGCGCCGATCCATCACGTAGCAGTGCGGTTCGGGAGCGACGACGGAATCGTGCCGGCGGATGTCGCCCGCGCGCGATACGTAGATCGCACCGTTCGCCCGGAAATACCGGGGCAGGGCCTGGCGCGGCGATTCGAGCGTCGCCATGTCACGCATCGGCATGACGGCGTTCGCGGCGTCGATGGTGAACGTCTTCAACGGATGGTGCTCGGCCTCGCACACCGACACGACCGTGCCCGCCGAATGACGGGCGAACTCGCGCAAAGCCTCTTCGACGTGGCGGTGGGTACGCATCGGTGACGTTGGCTGGAGGATGACGACGACGGTGTCATCGGCGAGAGCGAGGGTGTCGAGAACGTGGCGAACCGCATCGACGGTCGGTGAGTCGTCGCCGGCAAGTGCCGCGGGTCGATCGATGACGATGACGTCCCGTGCCCGCGCCCGTTCGGCGATCGTCGGATGGTCGGTGGTGACGACGATGTCGGTGATCTCCGCGGCTCCGCGAGCGGAATCAATCGCCAGGTCGAGCAGCGTTGTGCCGGCGAGGGGTGCGACGTTCTTCAGCTTTACGCCCTTCGAACCTCCCCGGGCGGGAATGACGGCGACGCAACGGACCACGTTCGCTTACACCCTCCGGAAGATCTTCTGATGCGAGATCTTCCATGTCGCCGCATCGCGCACTACCGAGAGAAAACGGTCGGCGCTTCGTCCGTCGCCGAACATCGCCATTGGTGCACGCGACAGAGTTGATACCCGCTCGATCCCGCGCGCAATGTCGGCCACCGTCGGCTCGACGTCGACGATGAGCGGCGACGAGTTGCGCCCCCGCTGTCGACTGCCCACGTTGACCGCGGGTGTGCCGAACACGCCGGCCTCGCGCACACCGGAGCTCGAGTTGCCGAGGATGTACTTGGCGTGCTTCAGGAGTGTTTGGAAGTACTCGAAGCGGATCGACGGAATGACGCGGAACCGGGGCTCGGAGCGCAACGCTTCGATGTGACCAAGGATGTCGCGGCCGCCGGCGTCGTTGTTCGGGTACACGGCGACGAAGTTGTCACCCGACGCGCGAGCGGCCGCGACGAGTTCACGGGCCTGCCGATCCATGTCACCGACCTCCGTCGTCACCGGATGGAAGGCAAGAAGTGCATAGGTCTCGAAGGGAATGTCGTAGTAGTTGCGCACGTCGTCGAGTGACGGCAGGTCGGCCCCGAGCATCACGTCGACCTCGGGCGAGCCGATGACGAAAATGGTGTCGGGTTGCTCTCCGAGTTGCAGCAGGACTTCGCGCGCGGGTTCGTTGGCGACGAAGTGCACGTGGGCGAGTTTCGACACAGCGTGGCGCATGAGCTCGTCGACGGTGCCCGAAAACTCGCCGCCTTCCACGTGCCCGACGAGGACGTTGTTCAACGCCCCGACGATCGCCCCGGCGAGTGCTTCGACCCGGTCGCCGTGCACGACGATCATGTCGGGTTTCCATTCGCGCACGATCGGCCCGAGACCGTCGACGGTGCGGGCGAGGATCACGTCCATCGGCGCCCCGTCTGCGTCGTTGCCGAACGTGCGCACGTTGGTGAATCCGGCACGCGTGATCTCGATCTCCGTGCGCCCGTAGCGATCGATGAGGTGCATTCCCGTCGCGACGATGAGATGTTCGAGATCGTCGCATTTCGCGACGGCCCGCAGCAGCGGTTTGAGTTTGCCGAATTCCGCCCGCGTCGCGGTGAGAAAAAGGAGGCGCTTCACTCGCCGACGTGTTCCCGGCGCAACTGCGTGTTGCGCGCAATGCGGCTCGTGGCGCGCTTGCCGAGCACCATGGGGAAGTCGACAGCGAGGAGTTCGCCGGTTCCCGGTCGCTTCACCCAGACGTTCGAGTAGTCGAAGCGTTCACCCGGTTCGATGTCGCGAATCGCTACGACCGACGCGTACGCAAAATCGATCGTCGGCTGCTCCTCGGGCAGGATCGACGTGCTCCCGCCGCTTGCGAGGTGCACCGCACGGCTGGCCTGCACGAGTTCGGCGAGATCGCGGGGATCCATCGATACCTCAATGTCCGGCCCCGGCCAGTTCCGGTCGGAGGTGAAATGACGCTCGAGGATCGACGCACCGAGCGCGACAGAGGCGATGCACGTCCAGTTCGTGAGGGTGTGATCACTCAACCCGAGGACGGCGTCGGGGAACGCGCTGCGCAGTTCCGCGATCGCCCCCAGTCGCACCTTGTCATAGGGGGTCGGGTACATCGACGTGACGTGTAATAGTGCGTAGGGAACGCCGTGACGTCGGAAAATCTCGACTGCGGGGGCAATCGAGGCAATGTCGTTCATTCCCGTGCTCATGATGACGGGCTTGCCGTACTTCGCGATGTGTTCGACGAGCGGGTAGTTGTTGCACTCACCGGAGCCGATCTTGTACGCGGGTACGTCCATCGACTCGAGACGCTCGGCGGCGGCGCGGGAAAACGGGGTGGAGAGAAAGATGAGTCCCTTCGACTCGACATAGCGCTTCACCGTGCGTTCCTCGTCCTCGGAAAGTGCGCAGCGTTCCATGATGTCCCAGATGGATTCGCTCGCATTCCCGGGAATGACGTCGTTCGGGATCATCTCGTCGTCGATGACGTGCGACTGGAACTTCACGCATTCGCAACCGGCCGCAGCCGCATCGTCGACCATGCGCAGCGCCTTTGCGATGTCACCTTCGTGGTTGATGCCGATCTCGGCGATGACGAGCGGCGGGTGATCGGGGCCGATGCGACGGCCGGCAACGTTCAATTCGGGCACGGACTTCACCTTACGGAACCTCCCCGGGCTGCAATGAGAGCGTCGGCGAACTCGCGAATGGCGCCGCGTCCGCCGCGCTTCGTGAGGACGAGATCTGCGACGGCGATCGCCGTCGCGTGGGAGTCGGACGGAACGACGGCCAGGCCGCAGTGGCGGAGGCATTCGACGTCATTCACGTCGTTGCCCATGTACGCAGCGGCCGATGCGTCAACACCGATCTTCGTCAGCCATTCGCGCAGGATCGGCAGCTTGTCCTCAATCCCCTGGTGGACGTCGAGCGACAGCTTGTGGGCGCGGGCCGAGACGACGGGGTTCGGTTCTTTGGAGATGATGACGAGATGGATGCCCGCGGCGCGGAGAAGCTCGATTGCCATGCCGTCGCCACGATCGCAGAAGACGAACTCCTCACCCGACTGCGAGACGAGCACCCGATTGTCGGTGAACACACCATCGAAGTCGAAAGCGACGGCGCGGATGGCGGACAGTGGGGACGCTGGCTTCACGGCATTGC
The DNA here is from genome assembly GCA_964540395.1 of uncultured Bifidobacterium sp. Taxonomy (GTDB): domain Bacteria; phylum Actinomycetota; class Acidimicrobiia; order Acidimicrobiales; family Ilumatobacteraceae; genus F1-60-MAGs027. The sequence continues at coordinate 35,607 of CAZIME010000006.1, read as the reverse complement.
CTTTCCGTTGACGTTCATCGCAGAAGTCCCGACATGCCCGTCGTCAGCGTGCTCACCGTGACGACGACGGCGAGGCCCAGCCCGACTCCACCGACGATGCAGGTGATGAAGAGGGCACCGAGCGCACGGCCGCGGTGCCCGGTCGGATCTTCGACGGGGGTTGGAATGACCCGCACGTGGCCGATTTCCTCTGTACGGGCGCCACGAACGGCGCGCCGGGTTGCGCGGGTGCGAAAAGAGAAGAGGAGACTTCCGAGGGAGAGCACCATGACGATGAGGGCGCGGGTCATAGCGTGATCGAAGGTTCCATCCGATGACGGAAACAAGTGTGTTCAGCGTACCGCCGCCCCCACCGCCCGATGAGCGGTGGCGCGAACGGGCCGTCGTGCGACGCCTGCTGTGGTCGCTGCCGATCTTCACTCTCGCGTGGTTGACGATGCTCGTCATCATCGTTGCCGGGGTGTGGAGCGTTCGATTGTGGGAAATCGCCCCGGGGACGGCCGAAGCCGTTGCCGAGCGGATGTCGTTCGACGACGAGGCACGCTCTCAGGTGACGATCGACGAGACGGACGGTGACGTCCTCTTCGTCACGGCGTTCGGTAGCCGCCTCACTGCACTCGAGGCCGCACTCGGCTGGTGGGATCCCGACGTCGACGTGCTCACCTTCGAGGAGCGTTTCGGCGGATCGACACCGGCCCGGCAGCGGGTGGTGAACACGCAGGCGATGACGAGCTCGCGCCAGATTGCCGAGTACGTCGCATTCACCCGCATCGGTTTGCCGACGTCGATCACCGACGGAGCGATCATCGTCGAAGACGTCGTCTGCCGCGGAGGTGACGATCCGCTGAGCGCATGCAAGGTTCTCACCCCCGGCGACACGTTGCTCACCCTCGACGGACGGCCGATCGACACGCTCGCCGATCTCAGCCGGATCATTGCCGACTACCGACCCGGTGACGTCGTCGAACTCGAGGTCATCCCGCACCGTGAGTCCGAGACGGTGGAACGCAACGTCCGACTCATCGCCGACCCGGACGATCCGCAGCGCACGCTCATCGGCATCTGGCCCGCCGACACCCGTCGGGTGGAAACGCCGTTCGCCGTCACCATCGACACCGACGAAATCGGCGGGCCGTCCGCAGGTCTCGCATTCACGCTCGCCCTCCTCGATGCCCTATCGCCGGGTGACCTCACCGGATCGCAACGTGTCGTGGCGACCGGGACGATTGACGTCGACGAGAACATCGGCGCAGTCGGCGCGATCCGTCAGAAAGCCGTTGCCGCGCGAGCCGCGGGTGCGACGCTCTTCCTGTTGCCACGGTCACAGAGCGAGGGCGACATCGCCGAGGCGCGCGAAATCGGCGGTTCGGCGATGCGCGTCGTCACCGTGGCGACGTTGCAGGACGCACTCGATGTACTGGCCGACAACGGCGGGTCGGCACTCCTGTAGTCCGCGATTTTCTGCGCAAATCACCGTACTCTTGGTGAAATGGCGCTCAATTTCTCACGCCCCGATCCGTCGTCGCCGGCGGCCGTCGGTGCCGCCCAGTTCAGCGTCGCGCGCCGCGGTTACGACCAGGAAGAGGTGCGCGACTTCCTGCGCATGGTCTCCGCCGAACTGGCACGCCTGCAGGAACGTGAGCGCTTCCTCGAAAGTGAGATGCGGGCGATGCAGACACGGGGGCTGTCCGACCCGGGAGTCCTCGACGAAGCAACGGTCACCCAGTTGCTCGGGGCCGAGGCGGCACGCGTGCTCGCTGCCGCCCGAGAAGCATCGGAGTCGATGCGCCAGCGTGCGGCCGAGTCGGCGGAGCAGCTCATCCGCGAGGCCAGTCACGAGGCGTCACGACTGATCGACGAGGCCCAACTCGAGGCGGCACGTCGCCGAGCCGATCTCGCGGGCGAAGTCGAAGCGGAGATCGAGTTGGCCAAGCAACAGGGCCGCGAGATGGTGGCCGAAGTGCGGGCGTACCGCGAGAAAGTGCTCGCCGACATCGCCCGACGCAACGAAGAAGCACGCCGCGAACTCGAGCGCCTCGTCGTCGAACGGGAGCGTCTCCTCGGCGCGTTCGAGCGCGCCCGACTCGCTGCGAGCGACGTCGTCGGCGAGCTCGTCGACGACGAGGTGACGCTGCACGAAGTCGGTGTGACACCACCACTCGTCTCTCCCGATGCTCCACCGCCGCCCCTGCAGGGCAGGGCAACCGCCGTGCCATTCTTCGACCGGGAGAAATACCCGGACGTACACGACGACGTTGCGTCCACGCCCGAGGTCCCATCGCAGACAATCGGTGACGAACGTGTCGCCACCGATGACACGTACGGTGACGGCGACGAACCGGTACGTGACGTGTCGTCACCGAGTGACGATGTGACGGCTGACGAACGCTCGGACGCGGAAGTCGACACCCCCGAACCCACGCCGATCGCGAGCGCCCACGTCCCAAGCACCCACGTTCCAACCACGGTTCAGCACGTCGATGCGTCTCCTGCAACCGGGGAGCACGTTGCCGAAGTCGTTCAGTTGTTCTCGCGCCGTGACACTGCCGCCGGTTCCCACGAGCGCGTTGCACCGCTCCATCCCGTGTTCGAAAGGGTCGAACCCGTCACCGACGCACAATCACATGACGACCAAAGTTCACGCGGCGACCAAGGTTCCGCAGTGACCACCGAGTCGAACACGACCGCATCGGTCGACGACTTGTTCGCTCGACTCCGTGCGTCGTCGACGCACAAGGTCGCCACGACGGCGAAGCGCTCGACAAGGGTCGTGCGCACGACGATGGAAACGAAGACGAGAGACGATCTCGACGCAGAGTCGACGGAGTCGAAAGTCCGACCACGGTCGCAGGACACGACAACCGTCGCACCGATCACGCCGCGCACCGTCGATCCATCGGTATTTGATGACCGCGAGAACGCTCTGTCACCGCTCATCGATGCGATGAGCCGCAAGTTGAAGCGCGTGCTCGCCGACGAAGAGAACACGGTCCTCACCCATCTCGAGGGCAAGCGATCGTCGGTGTCGGTCGATGCGATGCTTCCCACCTCCGAGGTCCACGTGCAGCAGTGGGTGCAAACGATCACCGAGGAACTGGTGAGCAGTGCACTTGCGGGAGCGAAGGCATTCAACAAGGGTCTCCGCGCCGATCTGCGCAAGAAGATCGGCGATGCCGCGGTGATGTCCGTCGTTTCATCCCGCATCGCCGACGAAATGGTGCGGCCGCTGCGCGAACGACTCCGGCAGGCAGCCGAGCAAAGTGCCGGGGACCGCCTCGATATGTCGTCGCGTGCGCGATCGGTGTACCGCGAGTGGAAGATGCAGCGCATCGATTCGGTGTGCGCCGATCTCGCCCGACTCGCCTACGCGCGAGGCATCGTGCTCACGACGGCGAACAACGTGAAATTGTGCTGGGCAGTCGATCCGAACGGGCCGCCGTGTGCCGATGCCGAGGACAATTCCCTCGCGGGTGCGGTTCAGGCGGGAGAGCACTTCCCGACGGGTCACGAACATCCCACGGTTCATTCGGGCTGTCGTTGTCTCGTAGTGCCCACCGACCACTAGCCTCAGCCGCGTGCGGATACCCGGAGATATCCCGCGCGGACCGTCATTCCCCCGCGGTGGGGGGTTCACGATTCGGCGCCCGCGACGCAGCCGCATCGTGCTGTCGGCGATTCTCCTCACTCTCGTCGGCATCGTCGTCTCGGCCCGCAGCATCGCGGGCTTCTACATCGACATTCTTTGGCACGACTCGCTGGGCCGCACCGACGTCTTCTGGGGGGTCATCCTCAACCGCGTCGGTCTGAGCGCCGCATTCATCGTTGCCTTCGCCCTCGTTCTCGTTGCGAACCTGTGGATCGCCGATCGATTCCGCCCCGAGTACGTCCCGATGTCGGTCGAGGAGCGTGCCCTCGCGGGCTACCGGGCCCTCACCGGTGGCAGACGCTGGGTGCTGCGACTGCTCGTCGCAGCGCTCCTCGGATTCATGGTCGGCTCTCCGGCGGCAACCCAGTGGCAAGAGTGGTTGTTGTTCCGCAACGCAACGACGTTCGGCGTTAGTGACCCGTTGTTCAAGCGTGACGTTTCGTTCTACGTCATGCAGTTGCCGTTCATTGAGTTCGTCGTGAACTGGGCGTTCGCCGCCTTCGTCCTCGTCACGCTGGTGACTTTCGCAGCCCACTATCTCAATGGCGGCGTGCGCCTGCAGGCCCAGGGACGACGCGTGACAATGGCCGCCAAGACCCACCTCTCCGTGCTGTTCGCCGTGTTGTCGCTGCTGCGTGCCGTTGATTACTGGTTCTCGCGATTCGATCTCACCCGTTCGACACGCGGCGTCGTTCAGGGTGCAACGTTCACTGATGTCAACGCCCAGTTGCCGGCGACGAACCTCATGATCCTCGTGTCGATCGCGGTGGCCCTGCTGTTTCTCGCGAGCATCCGTCAGCGCGGGTGGCGACTGCCCGTTCTCGCGACGTTGCTGTGGGTGGTCATCGCCGTTGCAGCGGGCGGCGTGTACCCGGCTCTCATCCAGCGATTCCAGGTGCAGCCGAACGTGAGCACGAAGGAGCTCCCGTACATCGAGAGCAACATTGCCGCAACGAAGGAGGCGATGGGTCTCGCCGATGTGACGCGAACGCCGCTCCCGGTCGAACCGCTAACGACCGCCGAAGTCGTCGCCGACCCGAGTCCCCTCACCGACGTTCGCCAACTTGACCCACTGCAGATGCGTGATCGTTTCACGCTCGACGAAGGGCGCACGTCGTTCTACGCAGTTCGCGACCTCGACGTGGACCGCTACGAAGTCAACGGGCGTTTGCAGCAGGTGCTCGTCGCCGCACGCGAGATCAACACCGCCGGCATCCCGAACCGGACGTGGGTGTCACGTCACCTGTTGTACACGCACGGTTGCGGGCTCATCGCCGCGCCTGCGAGCACGAGCACCATCGACGGGCGCCCGGTGTACGTCGATCTTCCCGTGACGCGACCGGAGTTGTACTTCGGAGAGGGCATCAACGACTACGCCATCATCCGCTCCGAGCAGCCCGAGCAAGCGTGCTCATCCGACCAGCCGACAGCCGGTGATCTCGGAGGAGTGGAACTGTCGTCGACCCTGCGTCGGATTGCGTACGCAGTGAACTACGGCGAATACAACCTGTTCGGATCGTCGCTCATCAACCCCGATTCGCTCATCCTGCACGACCGCAACGTCGTCGATCGCGTGCGCCGCCTCGCCCCGTTCCTGCGGTTCGATGCCGATCCGTACCCCGTCGCGGTCGACGGGCGGGTGAAGTGGGTCATCGACGCGTACACGCTGAGTGATCGTTACCCGTATGCGCAGACGGCGAACGTCGACCAGCTCACCCCCGGCAGCGGGCTCTTCACCTTCTTCAACTACGTGCGCAACAGCGTGAAGGCGGTTGTCGACGCGTACGACGGCTCGGTGACGATGTATGTCGTTGACGATGCCGATCCGCTCATCGCAGCGTGGAGCAAGGCGTTCCCCGATCTCTTCACCCCGGTCGATGAAGCACCCGTCGACCTCGTCGCACATTTCCGTTATCCCGAGGATCTCTTCCGGGTGCAGACCAACGTGTACGGGCGCTACCAGTTCAACGATGCAACGCTGTTCTTCAACCGCGACGCAGCGTGGAGCGTTGCACAGGCAGCGCCGACGGAGCCCGAATCATCGGGTGGTGTCGTCGGAAGCTCCGGACTCGGTACCAACGACGCCATCGACGTGCAGGATGCGAATGTGCTTCGCTTCGAGCCGTACTTCACGATGTTCCACGACCCGATCGGCGACGGGGAGCCGACATTCTCGATGTTGCGACCGTTCGTGCCCTTCTCTGCGGACAACGCACGCAAGGAGCTGCGCGCACTGATGGTCGTATCGAGCGATCCGAAGTCGTACGGCAAGATCACCGTGTACGAGCTCGGCGAACCGCTGCCCGAGGGCCCGGGAACCGTCGCCGCCGAGTTCGGAAGCAACCCCGTCGTTTCCCAGCAAGTGACGCTGTTGGACCAGCGCGGGTCGCGGGTCATTTTCGGCGATCTCCAGATGGTGCCGCTGCAGCGCGGCTTGTTGTACGTACGACCCCTCTTCACGCGGCCGGACGACCTCACCGCGAAGCAGGTGTTCGTACGCAAGTTCCTCGTTTCCTACGACAACCGGGTCGTCATGGCGGACAGTCTCACTGAGGCGGTCAGTCGTCTCTTCCCGGGTTTCGACACCGACCTCGGTGACCGTACCGACGACGGGACGGTGGTGGAGGAGGAAGTGACGCCGGCCCCCGAGACCACACCGGCGCCCGATGCCGGTGCGACGGACACGACGGAGACCACGTTGCCGGTCGACGCGAACACGTTGACCGCTCCCGAGTTGCTCACGCGTGCCGATCAGTTGTTCCGCGAGGCCGATGCCGCGCTTGCCGCGACTCCGCCCGATTTCGCCACCTATCAGGCGAAATTGTCCGAGGCCCAGGCGCTCGTGCGCCGTGCCCTCGAACTCGTCGGCGGCTGATCTGCTGTTGCGCGTCAGCGCAAGCGGCGGATCATCTCGGCGATTTCCGCGAGATCCTGCCGGAAGGCGATTTCGTAGCGTGCCTGTTCGTTCGCGATGCGCGTCTGGTTCGTGCGCAGTTCGCTGAGCGTGGTTTCGACCGCGGAGTCGTCGTCGTTTTCGGACAAAGTCGCCAGATCGCTAGCGAGTTCGTGGAGCTGGTTCGACAGTTCGGTTGTCATTCGCGTGACACGCGAGTCGAGGGCTGCGATCTTCTGATCGAGTGCATTGGCCGCCCCGGTGACGAGCGCGAGGTCGTTCGTACGCTTCGTCAGTTCGCTGCGCAGCGCAGCAAGTTCGGTGCGCAGCAGATCCAGGTCGGACTGGCTGGCTTTCGGGGTGCGGCGGAAGATCGGCATAGTCGTGGTGGTTCGTCAATCATCGCACGATAGAGTTCGTCCCCACGACGCGGGGTAGAGCAGTCCGGTAGCTCGTCAGGCTCATAACCTGAAGGTCGCAGGTTCAAATCCTGCCCCCGCCACCACTTCTTCGTCTAACTTGCCTGTCGGTGAGCCGGCTCTTTCGAACCCCGATGAGTTGGGTGGTTGCGATGAACGTCGGGTTGTTCGTGTGGTTGACCGGTGGGCGCATTCTTTGGCCCGGCAACGTGTCATGGCTGATGTGGGGTGATCCCGCAACGCACTATCTCGGTTGGGAGTTCTTTCGTCGCGGTCCTTTGAGTGTCTGGCCGCCGGGTGCATCGCCGCTGTTCGGTGTCGGCTATTCGAGTTCGGTCGTTTATGCCGATGCGATTCCGCTACTGGCTCTACCGCTGAAGTTCGTCCTTGCATTCACCGATGTCCAATTCCAGTACCTCGGCGCTTGGGTACTTGCATGTTTCGTCTTGCAGGGTGTTTTTGCAGTGAAATTGCTGCGGCGGTTCGGCGTTGAAGGCGCAGTTGTCGTGCCGGGTGCGCTGCTGTTCTCGATTGCGCCGGTGTTCCTGTACCGAATGGTCACCGGTGGCTATGGGCACATGGCTCTGGTGGGTCATTTTATTGTGTTGTGGGCGTTGTGGCTGCTGCTGGATCCACAGTTGCCGCACCGCCGGTGGGCGGCGGTGTTGCTCGTGTCGTTGCTCGTGCAGTTTTACCTATTCGTCATGGTCGGCTACTTGTACGTCGTGGCGGTGTGTTGGTCGTTGTGGCGTCGGAGACGCAACCAGCCGTGGAGAGTTGCCGGTGTGGGTGTGTTGGGGAACGTTGTCGGGGTGGTGATGGTGGCCTACCTAGCGGGCTATTTCATGGGCGGGTCGACCGTCGCCGACGGTTTCGGACAATTCCGCACCGACATCGTCGGTCTCATCGATTCGAGTCCGAATGATTTCCCGGGCTGGTCGACGGTCCTGCCGAACCCGTTTAATGTCGATGGAACGCACGAGGGATATGCGTTTCTCGGGTCGGCTGCGTTCGTCCTCGGCACAGCAGCACTTGTCATCGCACTTCGTCGTCGGTCACGGATGGATCATCGACTCACCTTCCTTGCTGCTGCTTCCGGGCCAATGTTCATTCTTGCGTTGTCGAACCGTCTTCAGTTCGCCGGTCGCGAGGTGGGAGCTTTGCCCTTGCCTGCCGCCCTGGAGACGCTGCTCAACGTCGTTCGTGCGACCGGGCGGTTCTCATGGCCGATTGTGTATGTCCTCCTCTGCGCCGCTTTGGTAACTCTGATTCGCGGCGTGCCTCGTCCAGCCATCGCCGTCATCGTCGTATCGGCTGCTTTCGCAATGCAAGTAGTTGATTCTCGTACGGCGCTGGCCGAGGTGAACGAAAGATTCGTCGAGAGTTCTCGCGAAGAGACGTATCTGCGTGATGACCTTTGGTCGACTATTGCCAACGGAGCGACGTGTCTCGTCGTGAGCCCGCCACAGGTGAAGGGTCCCTATTGGCGTGACTTCGCCGAGTATGCGGTGTTAAATGGAATGTCGACGAACGTTTCCTATCTCGTGCGATGGGATCAGAGAGTTGTTGAGGCTTTGGCTGAGCAAACTGCTGAGCAAATCGATTCACTCGACCTTGACGCCAGGTGTGTGTACGTGATGATCATTGATCGCGGACAGTCGCCCCTCGCCGAGGCTGACCGTCTCCGGGCCACAGCTGACCGTGACGAGCGGAGTAACTACATCATTGAGGTCATCGACGACTTTGTCGTCGTGAAGAAATCGGCGACTTCGTCTTCGTGAGGCGATCAGCGATGGTGCTGCCGCCGGCTTGACTTTCCCTGCGGGAGCATCCGCCGGCGTTGCAGCCGGGAGCGCACCGGCGCAACTGCGAGGCGTGACGCCAAGCCGATGAGCATCGTGAAGATGAGCGCCCGACCCCACAGGGGAATCGAGCCGAGGACCGGCCCGACGATGACGTTGAAGCCGAGGCTCACGGGGTAGATCCACAGCAGTTCGGAGAAGAAGCGCCCGAAGCGGGTGCGATGTGGGCTACCCGTCGTTTGGGTGCGGAAGAACTCTTCCTCACCCGCAGTCACCGTCACGCGTTCGGTGACGACGAACTGGTCGAGCTCACGGATCAGTCGCTCGCGGTCATCGCTGCGCTCCCATCGGCGCAGGTGTAGTGCGTCTACGAAGCGGAACACCATGTGGTATTCGTCCGATTCGGTGCCGGGATGAAGGAGCGTTGCGCCGAGGCAACCGGGAAAAGAGCGGACGGCATCGGCGAGCTTCTCCGACGCGGCAACGAAGGCGGCGGACGTCCCGACCTTGATCGTCCGCGCGATCGTCACCGTCACCGCACCCGCCGCGATCTGCGGCAGTTTGGCGGTGTCGAACGACCCGGTGAGTTCCGGCATGGTTTCACCGTACCGAGCCGCGGTTCCGGCGTGCGGACTCACCGACTCGTAGACTCAGCGTTGATCCTTGCGATCGCGTGACCACGATGACGACGAACATCCTCGATACCGGCATCAAGGTGGTGCGCAACGTGTCGGGTTTCACCGTCGGCAAGGGCTCGGTGTCGCAGTTGGCACGGTTTGTCGATGCCCGCCGCGAGAATGCCGTATCGGGATCGACCGTTGCCGTATACCTCGTCGACGAGTTCTTCCGCGGACGCCCCGACGTCGTCGCCTCGCTCGGTATCGCCCCGGGTGACGTTGTTCGCTACGTCGCCGTCGCCGACGAACCGACGACCGACGGCATCGACGCCATCACCGCGGAGATCCGTGCACAACTCGGTGGCCTGCCGGCAACGATCGTCGGAGTTGGCGGTGGCACGACGATGGACACGGCGAAAGCTGTGGCGAACCTGCTCACGAACGGAGGTGCCGCCGCCGACTACCAGGGTTGGGACCTCGTGAAAGTTCCCGGCGTGCACAAGATTGCCGTGCCGACGATTTCGGGTACCGGCGCCGAGGCGACCCGCACGTGCGTGATGACGAACACGAAGACAGGGCTGAAGTTGGGAATGAACAGCGACTACACGGTGTTCGACCAGATGGTTCTAGACCCCGATCTCACCGCCACCGTTCCGCGCGAGCAGTATTTCTACACGGGCATGGATGCGTACATCCATTGCGTCGAGGCGCTGCGCGGCTCTTACCGCAACGCGGTGGGCGACGCATACTCCCGCGAAACCGTGAACTTGTGCCGCCAGGTGTTCCTCGGTGACGACATGATGACCGACGAAGCACGAGAGAAGCTCATGGTTGCCTCGTACCTTGGCGGATGTGCGATCGCCACCAGCTACGTCGGCGTCGTACATCCGTTCTCGGCCGGTCTCAGCGTCGTGCTCGGTCTTCATCACTGTGTTGCCAACTGCATTGCGCTGAATGCACTTGAGGAGTTCTATCCCGAGGAACACGCCGAGTTCCGCACGATGCTCGCCAAGCAGCGCGTACCGTTGCCGCAGGGAGTGTGTGACGGTCTGGGCGACGAGCAGTTCGAACGACTCGTTGCGTCGACAGTTGTGCATGCCAAGCCATTGACGAATGCACTGGGGGAGAATTTCCGCGACATCCTCACCGACGACAAGGTCGTCGAGATCTTCTCGAGGATGTAGATGCCCGGTTTCGAGGTGATCGGCGCCGAGGAACGGGCCGAAGTCGACTCGGTGTTCGCGTCGGGCGGTGTGCTGTTCCGGCACGGATTCGATGCGATTCGTGGCGGCACGTACAAGGTGCGCGACTTCGAGGCGGCTTTTGCGGCGCGAATGGGTGCACCGCATGCGCTTGCGGTCACCTCGGGGACCGCTGCGCTGCGCGTCGCACTCGCCGCACTCGACCTGCGGCCGGGAGACGAAGTCATCACGCAGAGTTTCACGTTCGTCGCCACGGTCGAGGCGATCATCGAGGCACGCGCCGTTCCCGTGTGCTGTGAGATCGATGCGACACTGAACATGGATCCCGCCGATGTCGAGCGGCGCATCACGCCGCGAACGCGGGCGGTGATCGCGGTGCACATGCTCGGCACTCCGGCACGGCTCGACGCGATCGCCGATGTCTGCCGACGACACGACGTCGTGCTCATCGAGGATGCTGCGTGGGGTTGTGGTGGGTCGTTTGCCGACGTCCCGCTCGGGCGGTGGGGATCGATGGGCACGTTCAGCTTCGACTTCGCCAAGACGATGACGACGGGCGAAGGTGGAATGATCGTTTTCTCCGACGCCACGATGTACGCGCGTGCCGCCGCCTGGCACGACCACGGACACGAAAACAATCCCGCCGTACCGCGATGGGAGGACACCCGGGCGGGGAGCGGATTCAACTACCGGATGAACGAGTTGCAGGGCGCCGTCGGTCTTGCTCAGTTACGGAAACTCGACGATGTCGTCGCCGCTCAGCAGCGCAACCGCGCGGCGTTGTGGGATGCGATATCAAACCTTCCGGGTGTGACGCCGCGAGAGGTTCCGGCCGGATCGGTAGAAACTGCCGATGCTTTGGTCTTCGAAGTTGCCGACGCGGCGACCGCCCGACGCTGTCGTGCCGCTCTCGTCAACGCAGGGCTGTCGACGAAGATCCTCCCCGAGGCCGTCACGTGGCACTTTGCCGGCACCTGGACGCACATGCCCGAGCTCGTCGCATCACACGGAGATCTCGCGACTGCTTTCCCGCGTTCCGCGGAGCGACTGGCACGCTGCGTGTCGCTGCCCGTTGTCGTGAAGATGGCAGCGGACGTCCCGCAGCGGTTGCGGTCCGCCCTGCAGTCGGTGCTCTAGGGCCGTTCTGCATAGCCGTAGCGTGGGGTGCTCGACATGACCGCAGTGAGTGTGATCGTCGCCGCGCACAACGAGGAGCGCTTCATCGGCCGGTGCCTCCGGTCGCTGCTCGCCCAGCGTTTTCCCCGTGACAAGTTCGAGATCGTCGTGGTGAACGACGGCAGCATGGATCGCACGCCGATAATTCTCGCGAGCTTCGGTGCCGACATCAGGGTGCTCACGAACGAGACGAACATCGGCTTACCTGCGAGCATCAATCGCGCCGTTCACACGATCCATTCGAAGTACCTCGTGCGGGTCGACGCCGACGACTACGTGAACGAGTCGTTCCTCGACGTGCTGTACATGTTCCTCGCCGAGAACCCCGACTTGGATGCCGTGGCCTGCGACTACCTGCTCGTCGACGACAGGGAGGACGTACTCGGCAGACGCAACTGCATGGACGAGCCGATCGCCTGCGGAATCATGTTTCGTACCGATCAATTGCTCGACGTCGGTTTGTACGACGAGACGTTCCTGTTGCACGAGGATCGCGATCTGCGCGTGCGGTTCCTTGAGAAGCACACGATTGATCGGGTCCCGCTACCGCTGTATCGCTACCGACGCCACGCCGACAACATCACCAACGACACCGCAGCGATGGAGCATCACTACCAGCGGCTCATCGACAAGCACGGAGAGAAGGGCCGCTCGTGACCGATCCACGCATCACTCTCGGATCCCGCACGCTCACCGCACGGTCGCGCCCGTACGTCATCGCCGAGATCGGTGTCAACCACGAGGGCTCGGTCGATACGGCGAAGAGGCTCATCAACCTCGCCAAGGAGGGTGGTGCGGACGCTGCAAAGTTCCAGACGTACAAAGCGCACACCCTCGCATCGAAGCATTCGCCGGCCTACTGGGATACGTCGAAGGAACCGACGCCGAGCCAGTACGAGCTGTTCCGCAAGTACGACGCCTTCGGCCCCCGCGAGTACGAACTGCTCGCCGCGCACTGCTCGCAGGTCGGGATCGACTTTGCATCGACACCGTTCGACGACGATGCAGTCGACATGCTCGCGCCGCTGATGTCATTCTTCAAGATCGCATCCGCCGACCTCACGAACACCCCGCTCCTGCGGCGCGTAGCGCGAACGGGGAAACCGGTGGTTCTCTCCACCGGAGCCTCGACGATGGAGGAAGTCGACTGGGCGGTGCGCACCCTGCGTGCCGCAGGAGCGAAAGACGTCGCCCTCCTGCACTGCATCCTCAACTATCCGACGGCCAACGAGAACGCGAATCTGCGGATGCTGAACGACCTGCGGCGTGCATTTCCGCAGTGCATCCTCGGTTACTCCGATCACACGGTGCCGTCACCGCGATTGAACACGCTCGCGGCGGCCTGGTTGAGCGGAGCCGTCATCCTCGAGAAGCACTTCACCCACGACAAGTCGCTGCCGGGCAACGATCACTACCACGCAATGAACGTCGACGACCTCAAGGAGTTCATGCGTGTCGTCGACGAGATCGCGCCCCTGCTCGGAACAACCGATCGCAAGGAACCTTTGGAGAGCGAGCAGATTTCGCGACTCAATGCGCGACGTAGCATCGTCATCGCCCGCGATCTTCCGGCCGGACACGTCATCGCGGAATCCGACATCACCTACAAGCGCCCCGGCACCGGTGTGAGTCCGATGTTCTGGGACGAGGTCATCGGAAAGAGGACCCTGCGGGCTTTGGCGGGCGATGACGTACTGCAATGGTCGGATCTCGAGGGCTGACCGACGTGGCAACCACGTCGGTGTTGGGTGTCATTCAGGTTCGCACGGGGTCGACCCGATTGCCGGGGAAGGCCCGTCTCGAGCTCGGCGGCAAGCCGCTGCTCGAGTGGGTCGTCGGGCGTGCAACGAGAGCACGGCGCGTGGATCGTTGGGTGGTGGCAACGACGAAGTCGCCCGATGACGACTGGATCGTCGAGCTCGCCACTCGCCACGGGTGCGGCATCGTGCGCGGATCGACCAATGACGTCCTGTCACGGTTTCGCAGTGCCATCGATGCTCATTCGCCGAACCATGTCGTTCGCGTGTGCGCCGACAATCCGTTCGTTTGCCCCGACCTCATCGACGAGCTGTGCAGTCGTATCGGAGCCCGCGACTACCTCGCCAATCATCGTCCGACAGCCTCCACACCGATCGCCGACGGCTTCGGTGCCGAAATCATCAGTGCCAGAGCGCTCATCGAAGTCGATGATGCGGGGGCTTCGGACCGCGATAAGGAACACGTCACCGCAACGATCGCCGAGAAGACGGCAAACAACCCCCCGGTGGCAGTCGATGCCGATCTCATGCATCCGTACCTCCGGTTCGACGTCGACACGGCAGATGATCTCGATCACGTGAAGGCCCTCGTCGGTACGGCAGGTATCACGATGGCGTCCACTCCCGCGGAAATCGTCCGCGCCGAGTTGGCGATGCAGCTCCAATCCGATCTCAAGGCGTTGTTCCCCCTCAACCGCAGCCTCATGGGTGCAGCGAACCGTGCGACGCTCGATCATCTCTCCGGCATCGTCCCGCTTCGTCGCCACTCCGTCGAGTCCGGTCGGCGCATTTTCGATTGGGTCGTTCCACCGGAGTGGACCGTCAGCGGCGGCGAGATTCGCGGACGGACAGGGAATGCCCTGGTTCGTTACACGGACAACCACCTGCACGTGATGACGTACAGCCGGGGCGTCGACGAGACGGTCGGCCTCGATGAACTTCTACCTCATCTCTACACACACGCACGACCGGATGCGATTCCCTACCGCACGGCGTACTACTCCGACGACTGGGGGTTCTGTGTCACACACGCACAACGCGAGGCGATCATCGCCGATGGGGGGCCCTTCCGCGTCGTCATCGATGCAGAGAAACATCCGGGGTCCATGGACTTCGCCGACTTCGTCGTTGTCGGGTCGAGCACACGTGAGATCCTCGTTTCTACATACTTCTGTCACCCGTCGTTGGCCAACGATTCGCTGAGCGGAGTTCTCCTCACCGCCCATCTGGCTCGTTTCGTCGCGTCGTTGCCGCAGCGCAAGTACACGTACCGGTTTGCATTCGTTCCCGAAACGATCGGGGCTCTCGCCTACGTCCACTACACGGGTTCGGATCTCGGGAACGTGGACTTCGGTCTCCAGATCACGACGGTCGGCGGTCCTGGAACCTTTCAGGTGAAGCGATCATGGGACGATCGCCATCCGATCAATGCACTCGTTGACCGAACGCTTGACGCGTGCGGCGTGACGTACGAGGTCTTCCCGTTCGACATTCACGGCAGCGACGAAAGACAGTATTCATCACCCGGACTGCGCGTGAACATGACGACGATCGCCCGTGACATGTACTACACGTACCCGCAGTACCACACGTCGTTGGACAACCTCGACTTCGTCAATGGGCCGCAGATCGCCGAAACACTCGGAATCTATTGCGCACTCATCCGTGAAATCGAGGATCGACGCGTGTTCGTGCGAGTCGATCCCGTCGGTGAGCCGATGTTGCGGCGCCACGATCTGCACGACCTCGTCGGCGGTTCGGTACTTCCCGGAGGTTCCCGTGACACCACGGAGTTGCTCCTGTGGATCGCATTCCTCTGCGACGGCATCAACTCCGTCGACGACATCGCACGGCGACTCGATGAGCCCATCGAACGCGTCCTTCAGGTGTGCGACGTCATGGTGCGGGCCGAGATTCTCAGGGAGATCTGACGTGCGTCTACTTCTCATATCCGGCAATCATCCGCGCCATCTCTTCGTCATGCGTCGGATCGTGAGCGAGTTCCCCGAACACCACGTCATCGTGATGCAGCGGGAGCCGACGCTTCCGGAAGCGCCGGCCGGGGTTGCGCGACACGACGCCGAGTTGTTCAACAGGCACTTCCGTGAACGCCAGCGTGTCGAGGATGCGACGTTCGGAACCATTGTCCCGTCCGATGTGTTTGCGGATGATTCGACGATGACGATTGCCCCGAACGAACTCAATTCCCCTGCGACCGCCGCTTTTGTGACGGCGGCTCGGGCCGATGCGTGCGTCGTGTTCGGTCCGGATCTCATCAAGACCCCGGTACTCGAATGCCTGCCCGAGTTCACCGTGAATCTGCACCTCGGATTGTCACCCTGGTACCGGGGGTCGGCGACTCTGTTCTGGCCCTTCTATTTCATGCAACCCCAGATGGCGGGGGTGACGATCCACCATCTCGTCAAAGCGGCGGATGCCGGGGGGATCATCGCCCAATCCCGTCCGCACCTGACGAAGGGAATGGGTATCCATGACGTCGGATCCGCCGCAGTCGTGAGGGCGGTCGATGACATCCTCGGCATCCTCCGGCGTCGTGCGTCCGGCCGGGCGACCGAGGCGACGAAGCAGACCACTCCAGGTCGTCTCTTCCTCGTGCGTGACTTCCAGCCGCACCACCTGCGAGTGAACTACGACCTCTTCAACGACCGCATGGTGGATGCCTGGGTGTCGGGCGAACTCGGCGGAAACGAACCGCATCTCATTCGTCACATCGATGACTGAACTCGGCGACGCCGATCGACTCTTTGCGGAGCTCGACGCCATCGATGCCAACTGGGATCGTTACGAGCGGTCCCTGCACGCCGTCATCAGCGCTCTGTCCGGCACGAGCATCGGGATCCGTCAAGGCCGCATTCTGGCGGGTTTTTGGCTGCTCCATCACGTCCACCAGGTTCACACCTGGTTCGTCGGGCGAGATGATGCCTCGGCGCCGAACACCGGGTCGGGTGACTCCGCCGTGGATATCCCGACCGATCGTGCAACGCACATGCACCGAGTCGTCGGCGACGTCGGAGCATGGGACCGTCGTTCGACGGTGATGTCGGGGTTGCTCGAGTCGGGCACGATTCCGCAGACGCATTCGCTCGTCACTCCCGCCGGCAACGACGCCGGGCGGTCGCTGCGATCGTTCGTGCTCTCGCGTACGACGAGCCCGAGCCGCGACATCTGGATTTCGCATCCGTATCTCAAGTGTTCGTCAGGAGCTGCGGTGCGAGCGCGTCTGCAGTCCCGCAGTTGGGCCCACTGGACCGACCTCCATCTCGACGTTGCGGACCTTGGCGTGACCGTCGACATGCAGCAGCGCGTCGCGCTATGTCGAGAAGTCGCCGTGAGCGACGTCGCCTCGCTCGTGTGCGCCACGATTCCGTTGTACCTCCCGGTTGCGTACGGTGAGGCTCTCTCGCGAACCAGGGCGGCCGCACTCGACGGTGTCGCACGCCGCCCTGAGGTCCTCTTCACGGCCAACGCTCTGCAGTACCACCTCGGGCACCAGGTGCTCGCCGCCGAATGGTCCGCACGGGGAACCCGTCTTGCCGCCCAGCAACACGGCGGTCATACGGGCCTCGACGTTCGGCATGCGCTGGAGGATCTCGAGGTGCGTTGCGTCGATCGTTACTACACGTACGGGTGGACAGACTCGCGGCCGAACGTCGTGCCACTGCCCACCGCGATGCCCGCGACCGCCGGATCGAGCGACCGGCGCCGACTCCTCATCATGAGCCTCGAGGTAGGTGACGTCATCTACAGACTCCAGCCGTTCTGTCTTCCCGAGCACGCTCGCACCTGCCTGGCGAGCACGCGCACCTTCCTCACCGAGCTGGGAGACGGTGCGGGCTTCTCACCGGTTCTGCGCTCGGGGAGTCGCGAACACGAGCTCATCGGCGCATCGGTGACTCACGACGATCCTTCCGTCACCGGGACCGTGTCAGCCTCGGCGTCGGGGCTCGTGGTGCACAACTATTTCGGAACTTCGTGGTTGGAGACCCTCGCCATGAACGTGCCGACCGTGTGCATCGTTCCGCCGAACATCCACCGTTTCCGCGAAGCAGCCCGACCGCTCGTCGACGCGCTGCGCCGGCACGGAATCATCCACGACGACCCGCGCGAGGCAGCCCGCTTCGTGCGGGGGCTCGCCGGAGATGCGAGGGCGTGGTGGAGCCAGTCGGACTTGCAAGCAGATCGACAGCGGTTCGTCGCCACCTACGCAAACTTCTCCGACGACTGGTTGGAGCGGTGGCGCGACGAACTCATGCGCCTGTCGCGCTAGTTCGCGTCGGGGGTCACTTGCCCGCGACGGTAGTGGGTGCGGCACAGCAACTCGTAGCGAACGACGTCACCGAATAGCGGTTCCTTACGCGTTGTCGCGGTGTCGCCGACGACGACGGTTTCCCCCTCGAACACGACCTTGTCATTGACGAGACGGGCGTTGTTCGTTGCCCGTGCACCGCACCAGCAACGTGCCTCGACCTGCATTTCCGTGCGCTGATCGGCGATTTCGAGCAACCTCTTCGTGCCCTCGAAGAGCAACCCGCGGAAGTCGGTGATGAGACCGAAGGCGTAGACGTCGACGCCGAGTTCGTCGGCGACTCGGGCGAGATCGTCGCACTGCTCCGTCGAATAGAACTGCGCCTCGTCGCAAACGACGAAGTCGAGCGGCATGCGTCCGACTGCGAGGTCGTAGACGTTGGCATCACCGCTGATGTCAATCGCGGGTGATGACACACCGAGACGGCTCGTCACCTGTGCGCCGTCGCGGTCGAGTTTGGTGAGCAGAACGCCGCGCAAGCCTCTCGAAGCGAGATTGTGGTGAATCTGCAGCGCCAAGGTGCTCTTGCCGGAACCCATCGTTCCGAAGCTGAACCGAAGGGTCGCCATGTGGTTCAGTTCGGGGAGAATCCGCGCAGCGGCAGGGTGGGCCGTTGCAGCCAGTTGTCCTCCGGGTATGCCGCGACTCCGTCGATTGCATGGATCGTGTACGCGTGCCGCGGCTTGTCACTGTGGTTCGGCCCCGACAGGTGCGGCACGGCACCATCGAGCAGCACGAGCGTTCCGCGCGGAGCTTCGAGAGCGACGAGGCCCTCGGTGGGATAGGGCTCAGGGTCGAGCACGTCGGTGACGGTCGCAGTGCGGTCGGCATTCAGCCGAGATCGGGACTTCACCGGGATGCGCTGACCGCCGGGAAGCGCCCACATACAGCCGTTCTCCGTCGTTGCGTCGTCGATCGCGAACCAGAACCCGATGACGCTGCGCGGGTCGGTCCAGAGGTACGTATGGTCGGTGTGGCACGTCACTTCACCGCCGATGTGCGGCTGCTTGAAGATGTACATCGACTGCAGCAGTAGTGGATCGATCATGCCGAGATCCGACGCCACCTCGGCGAGAGCCCGGGTTCGGCTGAATGCATCGAACTCGGCATCAAGGTCGTGCATTGCGTGACCCAACTTGTTCAGCGACAGGTGCGCCTCCTGCTTCAAGCGCCCGTTCGCATCGAACGCATCCTTCTCGAAGAAGCAACGGATGGCCTCGCCGCTCGTGAGGAAGTACTCGGCACTCGTGTGCCGAGGCGACCCGTCGGCGGTGAAGACCGTCGCGAGGTCGGCTCCCGGCACGTGTTCGCGGGCGAGTTCGATGGCTCGGCTGCGCAGGGCGAGGCACTTGTCGGCATCGACGAAGTCGCGCAACACGAGAAATCCGTCGTCGACGAAGGACCGCACCTGTTCGGAGGTGAGACGACGCGGCATTACCGCTCCTTTCGTTCAAAAACGGACGCCTCGGGAAAGGCGTCGGGGAGGAGGCTCGTCATCGGTCGTGGCTCACCGTTCACTTCGACAAGAAGTCCGGCGCCGCCGTGTTCCCACAACAGCTGTCGACAGCGACCGCACGGCGTCACCGGGGCGTCGTTGCCGACCGTACACACTGCGACGAGCCGACCGCCCCCGGAACGGACGAGTTCACTCACCATTCCGCACTCGGCGCACAGCGTCATGCCGTACGACGCATTCTCGACGTTGCATCCGGTGACGATCCGGCCGTCGTCGACGAGGCCTGCGGCACCGACCCGGAACCCCGAGTACGGAACGTATGCGCGCGCCGCGACGTCGAGTGCGGCCCGACGCAGGGCGTCCCAGTCGATCGTCGTCATCGGCCGCCACGCTAGTCAGGGGTCAGCGGCACCGTTCCAATTCGTACAGAACGATGTCCGACCCACGCCGCACCCACAAGCCGACACCTGCCTGCACGAAGTGTTTCCGCAGCCGCCGCGCGTACCAGTCCCCGGTGCGCACGTGGATGTGCGCGTCGGTATCCGACGGATCGACCGACTCCGTCATGTCGCGGCGGGTCGGCACTTCGAAGTAGAGGATATTGCGCGTGGCCTGCGCAAGATTCGTGATCGCATGGCTCGCGGCACGATCGTCGAGGTACTGGAGCACGCTCATGCACACGACGAGATCGTGTATTCCGCGCGGTCGTTGCGTCGCGATGTCGAGTCGTTCGTGGCCGTAGCGCCGACAGGCGTGTTCACTGACATCGGTCGACAGGACGCGAACGCGCTTGCGATGGGTGCGATACCAGTTGCTCCAATGGCCGACCCCGGCGCCGACGTCGAGCATCGACCGCACCGGCGCCTCCCACCATGCGCACAAGTCGTCGACCGCGGCGGCGAGTCGGTGCAGTCGCGCTCTCGTGTAGATCGGACGTCGTCCGTAGTAGCGGGAGAAGAAACGTGCGTCGAAGTCGTTGCGAGCCACCCGAGAGGTGTAGCAGAACGACAAGTAGCCTTGCGATCAACTCACCGTGGAGGTGCACGATGTCCGTATTCACCACACCGATTTCCGGCCTTATGGGCGGAGACAACGTTCTCGCCGCACTCGCCGGCAAGGTCGTTCTCGTCGTCAACGTGGCCTCGAAGTGCGGTCTCACACCCCAGTACACGCAGCTGGAGAAGATGCACGAGGACCTCGCAGCGAAAGGGTTCAGCGTGGTCGGCGTGCCGTGCAACCAGTTCGGCGGCCAGGAGCCCGGCTCGGCCTCGGACATCGCGACTTTCTGTTCGACGAACTACGGAGTGACGTTTCCGATGACCGAGAAGGTCGACGTCAACGGTCCCGGTCGGCATCCCCTGTACGACCAGCTCGTGAAGACGGCCGATGGCGAGGGCCACAGCGGTGACATCCGCTGGAACTTCGAGAAGTTTCTCGTTTCCCGTGACGGTCGGATCGTGGCGCGCTTCTCGCCGATGACCGCCCCGGATGCCCCCGAAATCATTGCAGCGATCGACCGCGAACTCGACGGCAAGTGACGGCAATGACGCCCATGCGGGTCGCTGCCATTCAGATGGCGATGACCGATGAGGTCGGCACGAATTGCGACGCCGCCGAACGTCTCGTGCGCGACGCAGCGCGACGCGGTGCCAACGTCATCCTCCTGCCGGAGTTGTTCGAGGGTCACTACTTCTGCAAGGACCAGCGCGCAGTCGATCTCGGTCGGGCCCGTCCGCTCGACGGTCACCCCACCGTCGAGCGTTTCTCGCGGGTAGCACGTGAGGTCGGGGCGGTTCTTCCGCTCAGCGTGTACGAGCGTGACGGCAATGTGCTCTTCAACACGACGGTGATGGTCGATGCCGACGGTCGGGTGATGGGCAAGTACCGCAAGTCGCACATCCCCGACGGACCCGGCTACTCCGAGAAGTTTTATTTCTCGCCCGGTGACACCGGTTTTCGGGTGTGGCCGACCGCTGTCGGAGTCATCGGTCTGGCGATTTGTTGGGATCAGTGGTTCCCCGAAGCGGCCCGTGCGATGGCACTCATGGGCGCCGATGTGCTGCTGTACCCGACGGCTATCGGGAGCGAACCGCAGAACCCGTCGTGGGATTCGAGCGGTCACTGGCAACGCGTCATGCAGGGCCATTCGGCTGCCAACGTCATGCCGGTCGTTGCCGCGAATCGGATCGGTTGCGAACGAGGAAATCCGACGGAGATCACGTTCTACGGTTCATCGTTCATCACCGATGCAACCGGGGCGAAAGTTGTCGAAGCAGGTCGTGCCGACGAGGCGGTGCTTGTCGCCGATGTCGATGTAGCCGCGAATCGTGAACTGCGTCTGTCGTGGGGACTCTTCCGCGACCGCCGCCCCGATCTGTACAGATCGCTCATGCACCTCGGAGATTCGACGTCGTGAGGATGCCGGCCGAGTTCGCCGCCCACGAGCGAACAGTCATGTGCTGGCCGACCCGCCGCTCGATCTACGGACCACGCTTCGACGAGGCGAAGCGTGCCCACGCCACCGTTGCGCGCACCATCTCGGGATTCGAGCCGGTGACGATGATCGCCAACGACTCCGACATCGACGATGCTGCGGCACTGTGCGGCCCGACCGTGGACGTCGTCGCACTGCCGATCGATGATTCGTGGTTCCGCGACACCGGGCCGATTTACGTCGTTGACGGTGGTGTGCGTACGGGTACGCAGTGGCGTTTCAACGGCTGGGGAAACAAGTTCGTCCCCCATGATGCGGATGCGCAACTCGCGCGTCGATGGCTGGAGTTGTGCGACGAGCCGATCCGCAGCATCGACATGGTGCTGGAAGGTGGTTCGATCAACGTCGACGGCGCGGGTTCGCTCGTCACCACCGAGCAGTGCCTCTTGCACCCCAACCGCAACCCCGCGATGTCACGCGACGAAATTGCAGAACGGCTGCGCACGGAACTCGGCTGCACATCGATCGTGTGGTTGCCGTTCGGTCTCGCACTCGACGACGACACCGACGGGCACGTCGACAACGTCGCGGCGTTCGTCGCGCCGAACACGATCGTCATGCAGGGGTGCGATGACCCGCGTGAAGAGGATCACAGGCGGTGTACGGTGAATCTCACCGCGGCACGTGACTCGGGTCTCACGGTTCACGAGGTCCCCGTTCTCCCATTCGCGGAGATCGACGGTCAGCGAGTGTGCGTTCCGTATCTCAACTTCTACTTCGTCAACGGTGGCGTGATCGTCCCGACGTGCGGGCATCCCGCCGATGCCGACATGCTCGCGCTCATCGGCGAATGGGTCGGCGATCGCGACGTCGTGGGTCTCGATGTCGGCACGATCCTCGCTCTCGGCGGGGGAGGAATCCACTGCATCACGCAGCAGGTGCCCTCCGTCGTCACGTCACTCTGAACGCATCGCCGACGGTGAATCGGCGGGAAGGTCGGGAAGGGTCCAGTCGATCGTCGGCAGGCCGTCGGCCTCGAGGAACCTGTTCACCTTTGAGAACGGACGGGACCCGAAGAAGCCGTTGTGCGCCGACAACGGTGACGGGTGGGCGGACTCGACGACATGATGGCGCGAAGTGTCGATGAGCACCTTCTTGCGCCGTGCGAATGCGCCCCACAGGACGAAGACGACCGGGGATGACTTGTCGCTGACAACTCGGAGAACTGCATCAGTGAACATCTCCCATCCCTTGCCCTGATGTGACCCCGCCGCACCGGCACGCACGGTGAGCGTCGCATTGAGGAGCAGCACCCCCTGGCGCGCCCACGACTCGAGACAACCGTGCCGTGGTGCGGGGATGCCGAGGTCGTCGCGCAACTCCTTGAAGACGTTGACGAGGGAAGGTGGTGCGGGCACTCCGTACGGTACGGAGAAGCACAGACCGTGCGCCTGCCGCGGACCGTGGTACGGGTCCTGGCCGAGAATGACGACCCTGACGTCGGCGAACGATGTGAGATGCAGCGCCGCAAACACACGGTCGGCCGCGGGGTACACAGGGCCGCGGGCGCGCTCGTCGCGCACGAACTCCTGCAGTTCGCGCCAGTACGGCTTGTCGAACTCGCCGCGCAGCAGCGGGTTCCAGCCAGTTGTCGTCACGTCCGTCAGGACACCCAATCGATGAGATCGACCGCAACGCGGGTCATCGGCTGTTGAACGTCGATGCGATCGCCAACGTACGGGGTCGGTTGGCCTGCCGGCACGAACAGCATCGACACGTGCATGTGCGGAGGTTCGACGAGGGCGAGCCTCGTGCGCTCGAAGTGGAAGGGGCTGCGCCCGTCGGAAAGCGTCGTGACGCCGTGCGACGTTCCCGCACCGACGACGACGACGTGGCCCGCTCCGTCGAGCGTCGACGCCCGGTAACCGATCGCGGCACCGCGCACGTACTCGCGGCGCTCGAGCACCTCGCACTGCAGCTGCACCGTCGCCTTGTCGCCGAGCCACAGTGCGGTGCCGAGCCGCGCGACGACGGTGAAGCGCGAAAGTGCGGAACGCACCGCCTCGAGACCGTCGACGACGTGACTGAGATGCAGTGGCAGACCGGGGTCAAGGTGCGATGCAAGCGATATCGCTTCCCGCGCGCGATCGTCATCGTTGCCCGCGAGGGTCGGATGAATCGACCAGGCCACGGGTTCGCAACCCCGTGAGCGTGCATACGCCGCCAGGTCGGCTGCGTCAACCGCTGCAACACCGAAACGCTGCATCGTCGAGGCGACCTTGACGACGACTCGGGGAGCGACACCGTGACCCACGAGTTGGTCGACGTGGGCGCGGGATCCGACGGTGAAAATCGTCTCATTCGGGAGTGCGTCGGGCAGCGCGTCGCCGACGGGTGTGAGAACGAGTGGCGTCGTCCCGGTGGGGACGTCACCGACTTCGAAGACGCTGCCCAACGCGACCGTCCCCGACAGTCGCACCGCATGTGCCATGAGCACTGGCCTACCGAAGCCGTACCCGTTGCCCTTGACGACGGGAAGGAGATCGCCGGCGCGGGAAGCAACCCTCGCAACGTGCTCGTGCCATGCGGCGCGTTGCACGACGAGGCGCAACGTCACGAGTTCCTCGCACGCTTTACGCGGTGCAGCACCCAGCGGATCAGCTCGATGAGCGCGGTCACCGAGATTGCCGTCGTGAACGCAATGACGAACGCGAGCGTGTGGTTGTCCTCGAACGACTTTCCTCCGATGAACCCGAGCAGCGCCGCATAGTTCGCCCAGATGACGACGGCGGCAATGTCCCAGCCGACGAACCACGGTCGCGGTTGGCGGGTGACGCCGCATGACAGCGTGAGTGCGGTACGTCCGCCGGGGATGAAACGTGCCGTGATGAGCAGTAGCCCACCCCGCTCGTGGATCTGTTCGACGATCGATGCCATCCGTTTGGCACCGCGCTCGGTGCGTGTCTGCCAGCGCATCACCTTGTCGCTCGCTTCGCGGCCGAGCATGTAGCTCAGGTTGTCACCGACGAACGCACCGGTTGCACCGCACAGGATGACGAGGACGATCGACAACGATCCCGTACCTGCGGCGACCCCGCCGACGATGACGAGCGTTTCACTGGGAACGATCGGGATAACGGAATCAAGAACTGCGATGACGAAGATGATGGCGTAAAACCACGGCGAGGACGAGAAGTCCTTCAGCCACCCCATCACCCCGTCGACGACGTCGAGCATCGGGGGCCGCTACAACGACGGTTCGCTTCGTGACCGCAGTCGACGAATGTTCGGGAGGTGCTTGATGACGATGAACACGGCGAGGAGAACGACGACGCCGACTTCCCACCACTCGGCGCCGGTGAGTTTCATACCGATCGGCGTCATGACGGTGATGACGAGCGATGCGACCGACGCTTTGCGTGTGAGACGACTCACGACGAACCAGGTCGTGAGGCACACGAGGCTGACGACGGGGAAGAGAACGAACAACCCGCCGCCGCCGGATGCGACCCCCTTGCCGCCCTTGAAGCCACGGGTGACGGGAAACGTGTGTCCGACGACGGCGGCGATGAGGGTCGCATACGACAAAGGACCGCGCTGCTCGCCCGTCACCGCCCACGCAATACCGATTGCGATCGCCGCCTTTGCCATGTCCATGGCAAAGACGGTGAGTCCGGCCTTCCAGCCGAGCGAGCGAATGACGTTCGATGCGCCGGGGTTGCCCGAACCGACCCGTGAAATGTCCGTGCCAAAACGTCGCGCAATGAGATCGGCGCTGGGGAACGTGCCGAGGAAGTAGGCGACGACGACCGCAGCGACGGCGAACAGGACATCCATGCGGATCACCGATCAGTGTAGTTGTCGCGGTGATTTCCACCGCGCCGTGCCGATCAACGGCAGGCGGGATCATCCGGTGGAACGATGCCGATCTGCTTCTGTGCCGGTGGCGGAGTCGTCGAGTCGTCCGCCGTGAAGACGTTCACGAGCGTTGTACCAAGCCGTCGAACGAGTGCCGTCGGCAATGCAACGGCACCTCCCGGATTCGGCGCGGAATCGCTCGGTGCACCGCGGAACACGTCGAGAATCGCGCGCATCGAGTCGGTGTCCGTCACCGGCAGCAGCACCGATTGATCGCCGATGCGCCGTGGTGTCCATTCGATCGTGTAGCTCGCCGACGTCGCGGCGTTCACGTTGCGCATCGCATTGGCGAGTGCGAGCAGATCACGCGGGGTGAGCTCGTCGTCGGTGATCACGTTGTCGAGGGCGGCGTTGAGTAGCTGCGTTGCCACCGCCGGATTGGACCGTCCGCGGTCGAGTGCCCGCTGCATCGAGCGTCGCAGGAAGTCCTGCTGACGACCAATTCTTCCGATGTCACCGGTGGGGTCGGCAAGCCACTCCTGCCGCGTCGCGTCGAAGTAGCGGTAGCCGGAGCGGGAGCGGACATAGGCGAGGGCCTGAGAGCCGTCGAGCACGTGGCAGCCGGGTGACGGAACGCGGAAACCGGTCTTTTCGTCGCGAGTCGCGTACTCGAACGGCACCTGCACGCCACCGACCGCATCCACGATCTGCTTGAACGCACAGAAGTTGACGTTGACGTAGTGGTCGACGCGGATCCCGAAGTTCTCGTCGATCGTGCGCACGAGGCGTCCCGGGTCGTCGGCGCGAAACGCCGAGTTGATCCGGCTCTGGCGGTTGGTCCCGGCGATGTTCACCCAGAGGTCGCGCGGGAAGGAAAGAACGGCGACGTTCGTCGTCGTCGGGTCGACGCGCAGGAGCATGATCGTGTCGCTGCGCTCACCGAGCGTCGTGCGATCGCCGATACCGCCGGAGGTGACATCCGTTTCGTCGACGCATGCACCGCCGTCCGAACCGGTGAGCAGGAAGTTGCGCGGCGACGTATCGGTGAGCGCCGGCATCTCACCACCGAGCGGGGTCTCGGTGCGGCCGGAGAGGTCAACGACGAGTCGGCTCGACACCTTGCCGTTTGCGTACAGCACGAGTGAACCGGCGACCACGAGTGCGGCCGCGACGATGAGGTTGACGACGAGTACGACGACATGGCGCCGCGGGCGCCCCACAACTCGGGGCGCGGGAAGAGGACCGTCGACCACCGGTTCAGTCTGCAGGAGCGAGAACGACGTCGACCGTCACCGCATCTCCGACGCTGACCACGAGTTCCCCGACGGAGCCGGTCTTCATGAGGTCGTCACGACAGATGTTGACCGCAGAGACGAGTGATTCCGGGCCGGTCACGGTGACACTCGTGACTGCGGCACGCTGCGACACCTTGGCCTCGGTTTTCGTGCGCCGCACGCGAGCCAACACCTCGCACACGCCGTTCAGCAACGACTCGTGATCACCGGAAAACGTTGCTACATCCGTCGTTGAGGGCCACTCGGCAAGGTGCACCGATTCCCCGTGCCACCATGACCACACTTCGTCCGTGCAGAAGGGAAGGTGCGGAGCGAACAGTCGTTGCAGAACCGACAGTGCGCGACGCAGGGCGAAGCGAGCCGACGGCGAATCAGTGGTGTCACCGTACGCGCGGGACTTCACCAATTCGACGTAGTCGTCGCAAAACCACCAGAAGAACGATTCGGTGCGCTCGAGCGCGCGGGCATAATCAAATACCTCAAACGCGGCCGTGGCGTCGTCGATGACGTCGGCGAGCCGCGCGAGCATTGCACGGTCGAGATCGTGTGACGCAGTGTCACCGTCGGCGGGAAACGAAAGCACGAACTTCGACACGTTGAGCAATTTCGTTGCCAGCTTGCGACCGACCGCCATCTGGTCCTCGCTGAAGGCGGTGTCGACACCGAGTCGGGCGTTGGCCGCCCAGTACCGAACCGCGTCGCTGCCGTATTTTTCGAAGAGATCGATCGGAGTGACGACGTTGCCTTTCGACTTCGACATCTTCTTGCGATCCGGGTCGAGGATCCAGCCGGACAGCGCCGCGTGGCGCCACGGCGCAGTGCCGTGTTCGAAGTGCGAGCGCACCATCGTCGAGAACAGCCACGTACGGATGATGTCGTGCCCTTGCGGGCGCACGTCCATGGGGAACACGCGGTCGAAGAGATCGTCGTTCGTTCCCCATTGCCCGGCGATCTGCGGCGTGAGCGACGACGTTGCCCACGTGTCCATGACGTCGGGCTCGCCGACGAAGCCACCGGGATTGCCGCGTTGCGACGCGTCGTATCCCGCGGGAACGTCGGTGCTCGGGTCGATCGGCAACTGAGCGTCTTCAGGTACGAGCGGCGAGTCGTAATCGACGTTCCCGTACGCGTCGAGGCGGTACCACAACGGCAACGGCACGCCGAAGTAGCGCTGGCGCGAGACGAGCCAGTCACCGTTGAGGCCCTCGACCCAGTTCGTGTAGCGGTGGCGCATGTGATCGGGATGCCACTGCAATTCGCCGCCGCGCGCGACGAGCGCATCACGCAATGCGGCATCGCGTCCCCCGTTGCGGATGTACCACTGACGACTGGTGACGATTTCGAGCGGGCGATCACCCTTTTCGTAGAACTTCACCGGGTGTGTGATCGCACGCGGCTCGCCGAGCAGTTCGCCCGACGCACGCAACGCCTCGACGATGGCGGTTTGCGCCTGCTTCACCGATTTCCCGGCGAGCAACGCATACTTTGCCCGTCCGGATTCCGACGTGATGTCGGTCGGCGGCTCGGCAATGATCCGTCCGTCACGACCGATGATCGCCCGGGTCGGAAGGTTGAGTTCGCGCCACCAGATGACGTCGGTGAGATCACCGAAGGTGCAGATCATCGCGATTCCCGAACCCTTGTCGGGCTGGGCGAGGGGATGCGGATGCACGGTCACCTCGACGTCGAACAGCGGAGTGCGCACGGTGCGACCGAACCACTTCGCGTAACGCTCGTCGTCGGGGTGTGCGACGAGTCCGACGCACGCGGGAATGAGTTCGGGTCGCGTCGTCTCGATGACGACGTCCTCGCCGTCGGCGTGAAATGCAACGCGGTGGTACGCGCCCGGCCGTTCGCGATCCTCGAGTTCGGCCTGGGCGACGGCGGTGCCGAAGTCGACGTCCCACAACGTGGGTGCCTCCTGCGCGTACGCCTCGCCGCGCTTCAGGTTCGCGAGGAAGGCGCGCTGCGAGACGCGACGCGCATCCTTCGAGATCGTCGAATAGAGAAGTGACCAGTCGACGGACAACCCGAGTCGACGGAAGAGATCCTCGAACACCTTCTCGTCCTGCGCCGTGAGTTCGTCGCACAACTCGATGAAGTTGGGACGCGAGACGGGGACGGCGCGGTGGTCCTTCGGCGCGTCGCCGCGGTGCGGGGGAGTGAAGCCCTTGACGTACGGCAGGCTCGGGTCACACGACACCCCGTAGTAGTTCTGCACGCGGCGCTCGGTGGGCAAACCGTTGTCGTCCCATCCCATCGGATAAAAGACGTTGCGACCGCGCATGCGCTGGAACCGGGCGACCGTGTCAGTGTGCGTGTACGAAAAGACGTGTCCCATGTGCAGCGAACCGCTGACGGTGGGAGGGGGAGTGTCGACGGCGAACACGCTGTCGCGCGGCGCGGAACGGTCGAAGCGGTAGATCGCATCGCGTTCCCATTGACCCGTGTACCGCGCTTCGATGCCGTCGAGCGACGGTTTGTCGGGGATTTGCGCAGCCGTCTCGCTGTTGGGTGCCGAAGTGTCGCGAGACATGCCCTACAAACTTACTGCTGCACCCGCACTCGTAGGCTTTTGGACGTGCTGCGGCTGTACGACACTCTCGCGCGCGAGGTTCGCGAGTTGCACATGCGCAGGCCCGGCCAGCTCGACGTCTACTTGTGCGGGCCCACCGTGTACGGGCCGCCGCACCTCGGGCACGGTCGTGCCACGATCGTCTACGACATCCTGCGCCGCTACCTCGAATGGACGGGGGTCTCGGTGCGGCTCGTGTCGAACATCACCGACATCGACGACAAGATCATCGATCGTGCCGCACGCGAGAGTCGTCCGTGGCAGGACATCACGCACAAGTGCGAGTCGGTATGGTTCGATGCGATGGGGCGTCTCGGCGTTGCCCGACCGACCGACGTTCCACACGCCACCGAATACGTCGATCAGATGATCGACATGATCGGCGAGCTTGAGCGTCGTGATTGCGCCTACGTCACCTCGGACGGTGTGTACCTCGACGTCGCGAAGGTGCCCGACTACGGAGCACTGGCCCATCAGTCGCTCGACGAGATGATTGCCGGTGGCGGTGATCGCACGGTTCTCGGTGCCGACGAAAAGCGTTCGCCCGCCGACTTCGCCCTGTGGAAATTCTCCAAGCCCGGCGAGCCGTCGTGGCCCGCGCCGTGGGGGGCGGGCCGACCCGGTTGGCACAGCGAGTGCGTCGTCATGTCGCTCGAGTTGCTCGGCGACGGGTTCGATCTCCATTGCGGCGGTGCCGACCTGCGGTTTCCGCACCACGAGAACGAGCGTGCGCAAGCCGTCGCACTCGGGCGCGAGTTCGCGCGTCACTGGATGCACAACGGATTCGTCGTCGATGCCGACGGTGAGAAGATGTCGAAGAGCCTCGGCAACGTCGCGAACCTGCTCGATCTCCTCGATCACTACGACCCGCGTGCGTACCGCATGTTGCTCTTGCAGACGCACTACCGCTCACCGGTGAAGGTGGGGCAGGACAACATCGATGCGTCGGTGAATGCACTCGCCGGTCTCGACGCCTTCGCCGCGCGCAGTGCGGCACGCACCGGTGAACCCAAGGTCGATGAGCCCGATGCCGACGTCGTTGCCCGCTTCCGCGTCCTCATGGACGACGACCTCGACACACCGAACGCAATGGCGCACATCTTCGACACCGTTCGCCGTGCAAACTCGGCAATCGACGCCAGTGACACGAGCGCAGGTGCGCTCGTTGCCGCGGTGCACGAGATGTGCGGTGCGCTCGGCCTGGTCCTCGCCTCCGCAGGTGCCGTCGACGCAGACGCAGCGGCGAAGGCAAAGGCGCTCGACGCAGCCCGCGCGGCGAAGGACTTCGCCCTAGCTGATGCGCTGCGCAACGAACTCCAAGCGGCGGGTTGGATCGTCGAGACGGGCAAGGGCGGCACGACACTGCGTCGGACCTGACGTTTGTCGTCCCCGATTTCCTTGCTAACTTGACGCCGTGGCCGACTTCAACCTCTCCCTCAACGACGAACAACAGCAACTGAAGGACTGGGTACACGACTTCGCCGCCGACGTCATCCGGCCGAATGCACACGAGTGGGATGAGCGCGAGGAGTTCCCGTGGCCGATCGTGAAGGAAGCCGCGAAGATCGGTTTGTACGGTCTCGACTTCACGATGAACGCGATGGGCGATGCAACCGGCCTCACCCTTCCCGTCGCCATTGAGGAAATGTTCTGGGGCGACGCCGGAATCGGTTTGGCGATCATGGGATCGGGTCTCGCCGCCGCGGGCATCGCCGGCAACGGAACTCCCGAGCAGATCATGGAATGGGTGCCGCAGTGCTACGGCACCGCCGACGACGTGAAGCTCGGTGCCTTCTGCGTGAGCGAACCCGATGCGGGTTCCGACGTGTCGTCGCTGCGCACACGCGCCGTGTACGACCAGGCGACCGATGAGTGGGTGCTCAACGGAACGAAGGCGTGGATCACCAACGGTGGAATCGCCGACGTGCACGTCGTCGTCGCCGCGGTCGATCCCGAGTTGAAGGGCCGCGGTCAGGCGTCGTTCGTCATCCCAGCGGGAACGAAGGGACTCTCGCAGGGTCAGAAGTACAAGAAGCACGGCATCCGTGCGAGCCACACCGCCGAAGTGGTGCTCGACGACGCGCGCATCCCGGGTCGTTGCCTGCTCGGCGGCAAGGAGAAGCTCGACGCGAAGTTGGCCCGTGCCCGCGAGAAGGGCAAGTCGGGTGAGGCGCAGCCGGCGATGAAGACGTTCGAGGCCACCCGTCCGGCCGTCGGTGCACAGGCACTCGGTATCGCCCGCGCGGCATACGAATACGCCCTCGACTACGCGAAAGAGCGCAAGGCGTTCGGCAAGCCGATCATCATGCACCAGGCGATCGCCTTCAAACTCGCGAACATGGTGACGCAGATCGACGCGTCACGCATGCTCATCTGGCGCGCCGCATGGTTGGCGCGCAACGGCGGGTACGTCAACGCCGAAGGCTCGATGAGCAAGTACTACGCGAGCGAGATGGCCGTGCGCGTCACCGAGGAAGCAATCCAAATCCTCGGCGGATACGGCTACACGCGCGAATACCCGGTCGAGCGATGGCACCGCGACGCGAAGATCACGACGATCTTCGAGGGCACGAGCGAGATCCAGCAGCTCGTCATTGCGCGGGCAATTTCGGGGATGCGGGTCGAGTAGGTACTCCCACGCGTGGCGCACCGTATGGTGCGTCGCAAAGTTGATGGGTACGGGATGGGAGCCAGTGCCGCGTCAACGCCGGGCGGAGCGCTCGTACAACCGGGTGGCGAGCGGTGCGAAGACGACGATGAGCATGATCGCCCACGCCATCGAATAGACGAGGCTGTGCTGCATCGGCCACGCCTCGGGTGCCGGGGTTCCCTCGGGGAGGTTTCCGAAGTGAACGCGCACCGTGTGCGTGAGGGTGGAGACGGGGTTCCACTCGGCGATCGTGCGCAACACTCCGGGGAGGTTGTCCGACGGCACGAACGTGTTGGCGACGAACGTCATGGGGAACAGAACGACGAAGGAGGCATTGTTCACGACTTCGGGGGTCGGAACGACGAGCCCGATGCACGCCATCACCCACGAAAAGGCGTAGGAAAAGAAGAACAGCACGCCGTACCCGATGAGCGCATCGACGAGCGATCCGCGGATCCGCCAGCCGACGATGAGACCCGCGACCGACATGACGAGGATCGACAGCGCGTTGTACACGACGTCACTCGCCGTGCGACCCGTGACGACAGCCGCGCGCGACATTGGCAGCGATCGGAAGCGATTGATGAGTCCCTTTTGCAAATCCTCGGCGAGTCCCGAGCCGGTGAACGTGGCACCGAAGACGACCGTCTGGGCGAAGATGCCGGCGATGAGGAACTCGCGGTAGTTGCCGCCGGGGATGTCGATCGACCCGCCGAAGACGTAGGCGAAGAGGAGAACGAACATCAGCGGTTGGATGAGCACAAACACCATGACGTCGGGGACGCGCCGGATGCGAATGACGTTGCGTCGGGCGATGATCAGCGAGTCGCGAAGGACGTTCATGCGGATTCCTCCTGCGAGGCGCCGTGACCGGTCAACTGCATGAACACGTCGTCGAGCGTCGGTCGGCGCAGACCGATGTCGACGATGTCGATGCCGCGCGACTCGAGCTCACGCAGA
This sequence comes from uncultured Bifidobacterium sp., assembly GCA_964540395.1. Lineage (GTDB taxonomy): Bacteria > Actinomycetota > Acidimicrobiia > Acidimicrobiales > Ilumatobacteraceae > F1-60-MAGs027. The sequence goes on along the minus strand of CAZIME010000006.1, from coordinate 2,540 downwards.
ACCTTGCTCAGCGTGTCGATGCCGTTCGTCACCGGCGCAGACAGTGCTCCCGAGTCGGCGTCGGTGCGCAGCGGCCCGGTTGCGACGGACTCCATGATCTGTCGCGCGGCCGCAACGGAGTCGGTGCCACGGACGTGCACGTCGAGATGCTCGCCACCGACCTGACGCTTCAGTTCCGCCGACGTCCCGCGGGCGATCGCTCGACCGTGGTCGATGACGACGATCTCGTCGGCGAGCTGGTCGGCTTCCTCGAGGTACTGGGTGGTGAGAACGACGGTGGTGCCGTGTCTCACGCGTTCCCGGATGACCTCCCACAACTCACCGCGGCTGCGGGGATCGAGACCGGTCGTCGGTTCGTCGAGGAAGAGCACGGGCGGGTCGGCGATGAGGGCACCGGCGAGGTCGACGCGTCGGCGCATTCCGCCGGAGAACGTCTTGATCGGACGATGGGCCGCATCGTCGAGTCGGAATCTTTCGACGAGCAGTCGCGCGCGGGTGCGCGCATCGCGGCGGCTCATGCCGTAAAGACCGGCGATCATCTCAAGGTTCTCGATCGCCGTGAGGTTTTCGTCGACTCCCGCGTACTGGCCGGACAGCCCGATGAGCGATCGCACCGTGCGGGGATCGTCAACGACGTCGACACCCGCCACCGTGGCGGTGCCCGCATCGGGGCGGACGAGCGTCGTGAGAATCGAGACGGCCGTCGTCTTACCCGCACCGTTCGGGCCGAGGAGGCCGAGCACGGTGCCGGCCGCGACGTCGAGATCGAGCCCGTCGAGAGCGACGACCGTGCCGTAGTGCTTCGTCAGACCCCGTGCACGTACCGAGGAATCCGACGGGTGGGTCTTTGTCATGCCCGCTCGAGGCTAACGGTGTCACCGGAACCGGCACAGCCACCGAAGGTGCAACTTCCGTCGTGCGCGGTTAGAGCAGGCGACGGATGATGCGCAACTTCGACTTCGTATACGGCGGGTAGGCGATGCGTGGATCGGGGCGCGTGCCCCGCGACAGAATCGGCTTTAGATGTTGGAACGCGCGCACACCGGTCATGCCGTGGTACGCACCCATACCGCTATCACCCACGCCGCCGAACGGCAGACGGGGATTCGTGAGATGGAGCAACGTGCCATTCACGGTGACGCCACCCGCTGTCGTCTCGGCGACGATTCGATCGATGAAGGAGTCGTCTTCGGCGAATACGTACATCGCCAGCGGGTGAGGCCGTGATCGAACGAAGGAGACCGCTGCGGCGACGTCGTCGATCGGAATGATCGGCAGGAGCGGACCGAAGATCTCCTCGGTCATCAACGGTCCGTCCAGCTTTACGTTCGTGAGGATTGTCGGGGCGACGTACCTGTCGGTGCGCGAACTCGTTCCGCCGGCGGCCACGGTTCCCTCACCGATCATTCCGACGAGACGGTCGAAGTGCCTGTCGGACACGATTCGCCCGTAACTGTCGCTCGTTGCCGGATCGTCACCGTAGAACTCGCCGATGCACTTAGTCAGCTCCTCGACGAGGGCAAGTTCGCGTGAGCGTTCGACGAGTACGTAGTCGGGCGCAATGCATGTTTGTCCGGCATTGATCCACTTGCCCCAGGCGATCCGTCGTGCCGACACCGCAATGTTCGCCGACGCATCGACGATCGCGGGACTCTTGCCGCCGAGTTCGAGCGTCACAGGTGTGAGGTGGCGGGCGGCGGCAGTCATGACGATGCGCCCGACCTTGCCGTTACCCGTATAGAAGATGTGGTCGAAGCGCTGCTGCAGCAATTCCGTCGTCTCGGAAACGCCGCCCTCGACGATCGTCACCGCGCGCGAGTCCATGTACCGGGGTACGAGTCGGGCGAGCACGGCCGACGTGTGCGACGAGATCTCCGACGGCTTCATCACCACGGCATTTCCCGCCGCGATGGCGCCCGCCGCCGGAACGAGGAGCACTTGGATCGGGTAGTTCCACGCCGCGATGACGAGCACGACGCCGAGCGGCTCGGGCACGATGCGCGAGCGTCCGGGCATCGATGCCAACGGAGTGCGCACGCGCATCGTGGCGTTCCACTTCTCGAGATTCCGGATCATCATGCGCAGCTCGCTGAGCACGAACGCGATGTCGGTGACGTATCCCTCGACCCGCGGCTTGCCGAGATCGGCGCGCAGGGCCTCGAGTAAGTCGTCCTCGTTCTCCTCGAGGAGGTCGATCATTCGTTGCAGTTGGCGTCTGCGCCACACGAGTGATCGCGTCGTTCCGTCGTCGAATGCAGCGCGGACCGTCGAGACGGTTCGTTCCATGTGCCGACCGTACCAGTACCCGCCGCACGTGCCCCGGGGTCGGCTGCTTCGTACACTTCGGGACATGATCACCCCCGAAGCCGTCGAGGAACTCATACATCGCCGCTCGAGCAGTCTGTCGATCGATCGTGAGCGAGCGGTCGACGACTCGCTCGTCGACCGCCTCGCCGCCGTCGCACAAGCAGCACCGAACCACGGCAAGACGCGCCCGCTGCGCATCGCTGCCGTGCGCGGCGATGCACGTCTTGCTCTCG
>CAZIME010000005.1:33835-55832 GCA_964540395.1 uncultured Bifidobacterium sp. | reverse complement strand
GTGCTCATGCGCAAACGGCGTAGCGTCTCCCCCGATACTCACTGACATCACCGACTCGTGCACCCGAGACGGGACCGCACACCACAAGGAGCAACACCGTGACGGCGAAGCGCAAGGTCATCATCATCGGGTCGGGCCCGGCCGGACTCACCGCGGCGATCTACACGGCCCGCGCTTCTCTCGCGCCGCTCATCATCGAAGGTGAACCGTCGTCGACCTCCGACCAACCGGGCGGACAGCTCATGCTCACCACCGAGGTGGAGAACTTCCCCGGGTTCCCGGAAGGTGTCCAGGGTCCCGAGTTGATGATGCGATTCCGCGAGCAGGCAGCCCGATTCGGGGCCGAATTCATCACCGAAAAGGCCACGAAAATCGACTTTTCGGGAGCCGTGAAGAAGGTGTGGGTGCGCGACACCCTGTACGAGGCCGATGCGATCATCGTGAGCACCGGGGCGCGTTCGTTGATGCTCGGCTTGCCGAAGGAAAACGAACTCATCGGTCACGGCGTGTCGACGTGCGCAACATGCGACGGATTTTTCTTCCGCGGACAGGAGATCGCCGTCGTCGGTGGCGGTGACTCGGCGATCGAAGAAGCGACGTTCCTCACCAAGTTCGCCACCACAGTGCACCTTCTCGTGCGCCGTGACACCTTGCGTGCCTCGAAGATCATGCGTGACCGCGCGCAGAACAACCCGAAGATCACCATCCACTGGAACACCCAGGTCGCCGAGATCCACGGTGATTCGACCCTCACCGGACTCACCGTCATCGACTCCGCGAGCGGCGAAAAGCGCCCCCTCAACGTCACCGGTTTGTTCGTCGCAATCGGCCATCGCCCGAACACCGACCTGTTCTCCGGTGTTCTCGACATGGACGAGACGGGTTACCTCGTCACACGTCCCGGCTCGACGTACACGAACGTGTCCGGTGTCTTCGCCTGCGGTGACGTGCAGGATCACACCTATCGACAGGCGATCACCGCCGCGGGATCCGGATGCATGGCGGCGATCGACGCCGAGCGCTGGTTGGAAAGCCGGCACTAGTCACGATGCGGTGACGCACGTTGCGTCGCGGCACGATCTGCAGTCGCAGTAACCTCGAGTCCATGGCAGCTGCTCCCGTCACTCTCACGACCGCGACGTTTGACGAAACGATTCGTGGTTCCTCGGTTCCCGTTCTTGTCGACTTCTGGGCCGAATGGTGCGGTCCGTGCAAGATGATCGACCCGGTCATCAAGGAAATCGCTGCTGAACAGGCCGGCAAACTCACGGTTGCGAAGCTCAACGTCGACGACCACGGTGACATCGCTCTGCGTTACAACGTCATGAGCATCCCGACGATGATCGTCTTCCAGAATGGTGCCGAAGTGAAGCGGCTCGTCGGAGCAAAGGGCAAGTCGGCACTTCTTGCCGATCTCGCCGCATTCATCGGCTGATTTTTCCTCATCCACAGAATCATCCACAGGATGTGAGGAACCTCAACGTTCACCTCACCCTTGATCTCTTCAAAACGGTGAGGTTTTGGTGTGGTGATTACACCACGCAGTGTGATTGTTAGTCGAGGATGACCCGTGCAAGGCGCTCAAGGTCGTCGACGTCGGCGAAATCGATGACGAGCTGTCCACGGCGCGTCGTCCCCCGCGGTGGGTGAACCTGAACCCGCGTTGCGAGTTGCTCACCGAGAAGTGCAGCAACTTCGGCATACGCGGCAGTGGGAACGATCGTTGCCGAACCGAGGCTCGACGAGCGCGACGAAGACGTCGTCGTCCCGCTGCGTGGCGAGACGCCATGGCTGTCAAACACGGCTTGTTCCGTCGCCCGGACGGAGAGGCCCTCCGCGACGACTCGCGCGGCCAGACGCTCCTGCTCCTGACGCGTAGCGACCCCGAGCAGCGCCTTGGCGTGCCCCGCGGTGAGTCGCCCGTCCGCAACCAACTGCTGCACGGCGACGGGGAGTGTGAGGAGTCGCAGAGCGTTCGTAATCGACGTGCGGCTCTTGCCGACACGTGTCGCTACTTGGTCATGCGTGAGGGCAAAGTCCTCGAGGAGTTGCTTGTATGCAGCAGCTTCTTCGAGTGGACTGAGATCTGCACGGTGAAGATTTTCCACCAATGCTTGTTCGGCGCTGTTGACGTCGTTGGCGTCACGAATGATCGCTGGAATGGCAGTGAGGCCGGCTTTCTTTGCTGCGCGTAGTCGTCGCTCCCCGGCAATGAGCTGAAATCGGCCATCGTTCGACTTGCGCAGCAACACCGGCTGGAGGACACCGAGCGCACCGATCGACGCGGCAAGTTCGTCGAGGCTTTCTTCGTCGAATCGTGTTCGTGGTTGGTGCGGATTCGGGTCGATGAGATCGACGGCAATCTGGGCGAATCCCTGTCCAGTGGGTGGTGTTGATCCACCGGTGGGAATGAGAGCCGACAGGCCACGGTTGCGATTCATCCCTGCCATGCAGCGATCTCCTTTGCGGCTTCGCGATAGGCCTTTGCACCGACGGATGTCGGATCAAATGTGATGACGGGTTTGCCATAACTCGGGGCTTCGGCAATCCGGACCGTGCGTGGAATCACCGTCTTCAAGGTCTTCGGACCCCACGTCGGATGCTTGCGCACCTCTTCCACGACGTCTTGGGACAACTTCGTGCGTGCGTCGTACATCTGGAGCAACACCATCGAAATGTGTAGGCGCGGATTGAGGTTTGCTCGGACGAGGTCGACGTTCTGATCAAGCTGGACCATGCCTTCGACCGCGATGTATTCGCATTGCATGGGGACGAGAACCTCGTCAGCTGCAGTAAGTGCGTTGATCGTCAGCAAGCCAAGTGACGGTGGACAATCGATGAGCACAAAGGTGTAGTGGTCCGCCACGCCGTCAATGGCACGGCGCAAACGCGTTTCACGCCCCATCATCGGTACGAGTTCGATTTCCGCACCGGCAAGATTGAGGTTCGACGGCGCAATGAACAGACCACGAACAGCCGTTGCTTCGACGCAATTTTCGAGCGGAAGGTCTTGCAGCAGAACGTCATAGACGCTCACCTGCAGTGATGCAGGGACAAGACCCAGGCTTGATGATGCATTTCCCTGCGGGTCCAGGTCGATGATGAGAACACGATGACCGAGCTCCGCCAATGCAGCACCGATGTTCACCGTTGCGGTCGTCTTGCCGACACCGCCCTTTTGGTTCGCCATGGCGATCACTCGGGCGCGGGTTGCGGTATCTACCACGCGGCCAAACTACCCGTTCATTCAGGCGGGGCGGGGGATGTGTTCCACGTGGAACATCACCGGCAACGCGAGGCGTGGGGTGCGGCAGACCACCCGGTTGAGACCTAGGCGACGGCTGGACGGGAGGGGTCGGTCGGTGTACCGCCAGACGGATCCCGATGTTCCACGTGGAACACCGCGACGGCGCCATGGCGGACGGGGGCGGAGACCCCGATGGCTGCGAGCTGTCGTGGTTCCCAGCGGTTTGCCTCGGTTGCCGGTGGTTCGCTGACGAGAACCCACCCTCCGGGGCGCACCAGGCGTGCGGCCCAAAGCACGGTCGTGTACGGGGCGGTGAACCCCCGGCTCACCGCAGCATCGAAGCTACCCATCCAGTGGCGATCGTTCGACAGTGTCTCGACATCGGCACACACGACACGCGCACTGTCATGAAGATCGAGCGCTCGGATGGCCCGATGAACGAAATCCGTTCGTTTTTCCCGTCGATCGACCATCGTCACCTGCACGCGGGGGCGGGCAACGGCCAATATGAGCCCAGGAACACCAGCGCCAGTGCCGAGATCAACGATGGTCCGCACCTCGTCGGGCAGTGCCGCCACAAAGGATTCGGCGTGAGCGATGACCTCGGGAATCGGGCGGGCACCGAGCATTCCGATGCGCTGCGCCTCGCGCAGCAAGCGCTCGAGCGTGGCACGCGCAAGGTCAGGGGCGAGCACGCCTCACAGCGTAGATGCTGCGACGAATACAGCTCGTGGCTGATGGCCGGAGACAGCCGTCAGCCCTGCAGCGCGTTCTGCCTACAAATCTGTATCGGAGTCGTCGGCGTCACCACGCGAATCGCCGTTGTGTGCACCGATGGCACTCGGTGCCGCAGAAACAACGACGCGACGGAACGGATCATCACCTTCGGAATGCGTAACGACCTCAGCGACCGTGGCAAGAGTGTCGTGAACGATCTTGCGATCGGCTGAGTTCATCGGCTCAAGGATGCGGGGAGTACCCGACTCCATGACGTCCTGGGCAACCTTCATCGCAAAACGACCGAGGGCCTCGCGACGGCGCTCGCGATATCCACCGACGTCGATCCGCAACCGCGTGTCGTGGTCACCGAGACGACGCTGGCTGACGACGCGGGTGAGATCCTGCAGGGCCGTCAACGTCGCACCCTTCGGGCCGACAAACACGGTGAGATCGTCACCGGCAACGGAGATATCGATTTCCTCGCCCTCCACGGTTGCCGTCACCGTTGCTCGCAGTCCGGCAGCATCCATCACACCCTGAAGAAAAGTGGTGGCAGCTTCACTCACCGTGGTGACGGGCACCTTTGGCGCGTCATCACGGCGCGCAGCACGTGCGTCATCACGTCCGGTATCGCGAGCCGACTCGCGACCCGAGTCACGATCGGTGTCGCGCTGGCGACGTTCACCGGAGCGCTGACGTGACGAGCGGGACGAACGGGAATCGCCGCCGCGGTCGTTGCGCGGGCCGCGCTCGCGACGCGCTTCACGACGCGGAGCTTTCGCCCGCGCACTCGTCGGGCGAACTCGTGCGCGTACGCGGGCTTCGCCGCGCATGCGACCGAACAAACCTTGCTTCGGTTCCTCGAGAATTTCGAACTCGGCATCCTCGGCAGCAACACCGAGTTGATCGAGTGCGAGGTTCTTCGCATCGTCCAATGTTGCGGCGGTGATCGTCACCCATTCCATCGTCATCATCCTTCTTTCTTGTGTATCGAACGTGTTCGTCGTGTGTCGTCTGGTCAGCGCTTCGGGGGCTTCGGTCGGCGCGACGAATCGGACTGGCGACGCGGCGGCTGCGGCTTCGGTGTCACGCGACCCTTCGCCGGTTGACCCTTCGGTGGTGTGACACGCTTGCTCGTGAACGAGTCGGGGCTCGAAGAACCGCGTTTTTCCTCGGCTTTTCGTTGTTTCTTGTCAGCCTCTGCGATCTCACGGGCCTGCGCACTCGCCGCCTGCGCCTGTCGACCGATCGAGTCGTCACGACCGTAAAAGCGCTTCGTGATGTACCACTGCTGAATGATGCGAATCACCGCTTGCACCATGTAGTACACGATGAGTCCGGTCGGCAGCACCACCTGGAACACCGCGAACGCGACGGGCAGGTACTGGAGCAGTTTTTGCTGCGTAGCCGACATCGTCGGCGACACGGTGCGCGACGCCACCATCTTCTGCTGCACGAGATACAGCAACGCGAGCAACACGACGAGTCCCGCATAGATGAGACCGCGTGCGAAGTCGGTGCGCATGACGTCGAGGGGACGCGCCGCGAGATCGATCCCGATCGAGAGCATCTCGCTCTTGCCGCTCAATGACCGGTACAACTCCGAGCCAGAATCGAGATACTTCGGATCGAACGTTGTCGAACCCTCGGGCTTGTAGGTCAACCCGGTGAGGATCCGGAACATGATGATGAACACCGGCATCTGTGCCACGAGCGGCAAACACGACGACAAGGGATTCACCTTGTTCGACTGGTACAGGCGCATCATTTCTTCGTTCAACTTCTGGCGGTCGCCGCGGTGCTCGAGCTGGATGCGGCGCAATTCGGGCTGCAAACGCTGCATTTGGAGCATGCCCTTCGTGCTCTTCAAGGTGAGCGGCGTCAGGATGACCATGACGAGAACCGCCATGAATCCGATGGAGACGGCGTAGTCACCGCTCCAGCCGTAAACCCAGTTGACGACCCGGGCGACGATTTCAAACATGACGATGCTCCTTTGCGTGCCCGTGTGGGCGGCCGTGGCGAGGTTCGGGGACCGGATCGAAACCAGAGGGACCGAACGGTCGGCAGCGGCTCAGCCGACGCACGGTGAGCCACATACCCCGGCCGACACCGTGGGTATTGATCGCCTCATGCGAATACTCGGAACACGAAGGAAAGAAGCGGCACGGCGACACGGCACCCTCGCGCTGACCCTGATACCACTCGATGGCACGCAGGGCGATCCGTTGCAGACGCTGTGCACATCGTGTCCACAGGGTGTGGGAGGACCTTTGTGGAGTCATGACACCGGCGCTGCCGACACCCTCAATTGCCCGAGAATCTCCGTAAACAACAGCCGCAGCTGCTCCGTCGACGCTGTGGACAACCGTGGGGACACAGAGAGAAGCATCCACCCAGCCGGAATCTCCTGTGCGTGACTGTTCACAATCGCACGAAGTTGACGGCGTAGGCGATTTCGGCGCACGGCGGTACCCACCTGTCGGGACAGGGCGTAGGCGATCCTTGGATGAGCGAGGGAGGGGTCGGGTATCCAGCGGCATGTCACACCCCCACGACGAATGACGTGTCCGGCCTCGTAGAGGCGGCGGAAAGAGTCGCGGTGACTGATCCGTTCGATCAAGCAGACAGTCGCGCGCGGCCCTTGGCACGGCGGGACTTCAAGACAGCTCGACCGGCTTTGGTGCTCATTCGCTGGCGAAAACCGTGTTTTTTGGCTCGGCGCCGCTTGCTGGGTTGGAACGTTCGTTTCACGCCTCTCTCCTGACGTCACTTACAAGGCGATTGGAAGCAACGCCCACAAGGCTAGGGGTGCGTCCGAAGATGGGCAACCAACAACCACCCCAACCTGTGGACAAATGACGTTGATGTCATTCTTCTCTTTCCCACCTGTGGACAACGCTGCTACTTTGCCGAGTCCTTACCTGCGGGTCAGCATCCCGGCCAGGTGGGTGGGGATCTCCATGAGAGATGCATTCGCGAGTAATGGGACGAAAGGTGTGACATGACGGCGATGGACAACAGCGAGGGTGTGCGCGATGAGCGCTCCGACGCCGACCCGCACAACATTTGGCAGCGGGCCTCCGTCGTCCTGCGCAGCCAGGTCTCCGAAGCTGTGTGGTTCTCGACGTTCAACGACATCGTCGTCGACAGTCAGGTCGGGGCTGCGAAAACCGGTGGAACGATGAGTCTCCAACTCAACGTTCCGAATGCCTTCGTCCGCGACCGGGTTCTGACGCGGTACATGTCCCTCGTTCGGGACGCCCTCGACGAAGTCGGGGCGAGCAGCCACACCTTGAGCGTCGATGTCCGGCGGGCAACCGATCCTTTCGGGGCTGATCGCAACGGGAACTCGCCCGCACCGACGTCACCCGAGCCGGTCGTTACACAGCGTGACGATGTCTCGATGTCGGCATCGATCCCGCGACCACCCACACGGTCGGGTCGTGGTCAAGCCATCGGTTTGAATCCGCGCTACACCTTCGACACGTTCGTGAAGGGTGCATCGAACCAATTCGCCCTCGCCGCTGCCCAACGAGTCGCCGAAACACCGGGACGTTCCTACAACCCACTGTTCATCTACGGCTCGGCCGGACTCGGAAAGACGCACCTTCTTCACGCCATCGGGTCGTACGTGCACGAGCACTACCCGAACTACGAAGTTCGGTACGTATCGACGGAGAGCTTCCTCAACGAGTACGTCGACGGCATCCGCAACAACAGCATCACCGCGTTCAAGCGCCGCTATCGCGAAGTGGACGTCCTGCTCATCGACGACATCCAGTTCATGGAGGGTAAGGAAGGGTTGCAGGAGGAGTTCTTCCACACTTTCAACTCGTTGCACGGATCGAACAAGCAGATCGTCATTTCGAGCGACCGGGTTCCCGACGCCATTCCCACCCTGGAAGACCGGTTGCGTGGGCGGTTCCGTTGGGGCCTCATCACCGATATTCAGCCACCGGACGTCGAAACGAGGCTGGCGATCCTGCGGAACAAAGCCGAGCGTGAGCGACTCAGCGCATCGCACGAGGTCCTCGAATTCATCGCATCGAACGTCACGACGAACATTCGCGAACTCGAGGGTGCACTCATCAGGATCGCCGCGTACGCGTCACTGAACAAAACCGACATCGACGTCGATCTCGCCCGCGAACTTCTCGCCGATCTCGTCTCACGCCGTCCCGGCAAACAACGCACAGAAGAACAACTGCTCGCCGAGATCTGCGACTTCCTCGGGGTGAGCGTCGACGCGATCAAGGGCCGCAGTCGGCAACGTCCGATCGTCACGGCCCGCCAGACCGCCATGTACGTGTTCCGTGAGCTCACCGATCTGTCGTACCCCGCAATCGCGCGCCTGTTCGGCGGTCGTGACCACACGACCGTCATCCATGCGGTGGAAAAGACACAGCACGTGATGAAAGACCGGAAACAGGTGTTTGACCAGGTGACCGAGCTCATCCGTTTGTTCAAGACGGCCTGACCGATGCCGTTCGTATACGACGCCCCAAGCACCGGTGGACGGCGCTGTGCAGAGCTCCGACGGACGGGTGGACAACGTGTGGACAACACCGTCGTTCTCCACCGCGGCGAAGTGACACGGCTGCAAGATGTCGGATCTGTGGGAGTTCCCCGGGGGTACGAACCCCGCATCTACGCTGGGGAATCCCGCGGTTATCCACAATCCACAGGTGTTATTACCGTCATTACCGATATATCCACTTCAGACAATTCCAATAACGGCAACCCCGCCGTCATTTCCCAGACGAGGACATCACGATGAAATTCCGGGTCGAACGCGAAGTATTGGCCGAGGCATTGGGGGACGTGTCCCGGGTTGCATCCACGCGGAACAATGCGATGCCGGCCTTGTCGGGGGTCGAGTTGCAGTTGCACGGTGACGATCTCACGCTGTCGTGCACGGACAAGGAACTCTCGTTGCAAATCACCCTCGCAGTCGGAGGCCAAAAGGACGGCGTCTGTGTCGTCAACGCGAAGCTGCTGAGCGACGTCGTGCGTGGTTTGCCGGAGGGCAAAGTGACGTTCGGTGTCGCCAACGACATCGTCACCGTCGAGGCCGGCCGATCGAAAACCTCGGTTCCGACGTATGCCGCGGCGGACTTCCCGAAAATTCTCACGGCGTCCGCGGTCGACGGAACGATTTCCGCCTCCGTGTTCGGCGAGGCACTGCGACAGGTCGTACGCGCGGCGAGCGACGACATGCAACGGCTCGCCCTCACCGGCGTGCTCGTGTCGTCACAAGCCGAGGGATTGACGTTCGTCGCCACCGATTCGTACCGTCTCGCGGTGCGCACCGTCCCCGAGAGTTCATTGACGGGGGAGTCGCGAATCATCGCACCGAAGCGTGCACTCGACGAGTTGCGCCGGTTGATCAAGGCGCACGACTCGATCACCTACCGGCTCTCGCCCGAACGCGCCACGTTCATCATCGGCAACGCGACGTTGTCGACGACGTTGCTCGACGTCGAGTTCCCCAACTACAAACAGCTCATCCAGCCGAGTTATCCGAACCGCCTCAGCGTCAACCGTGAACAACTTCTCGATGCGGTGCGCCGGGCGAAGGTGTTCGCCCGTGAAACGACCCCGGTTCGTCTCGAAATGACGGGTGACTCGTTGAAGTTGTCCGTCGTGACGAACGAGATCGGCGAAACGATCGAAGTACTCGACGCAACCCTTGAAGGAACGCCGATGACGATCGGCTTCAACCCCGATTACCTCGCCGCGGGCATCGACGCCGTGGCCGGTGAACAGTTGATGATCGAAACGACCGATCCGGTGAAACCGGCGGTGTTGCGCGGTCCCGACTCGCCGGGCTACCTGTATCTCGTCATGCCGCAGCGTCTCACCCAGTGATCGTCACGTCGCTGGAGTTGCGCAACTTCCGCAACTACGAGCACGCAACGATCTCTTTCTCCCGCGGCATCACGGTGTTCATCGGCGGTAACGGACACGGAAAGACGAACATCGCCGAATCGCTCGGTTATCTGGCAACGACGAAATCCTTCCGCGGCGTGTCGAACGATGCCTTGGTGCGCACCGGGTGCGACACCGCCGTCGTGCGGGCGACGATCATCCACGACGACGGACGTGATTTCCTCGTCGAGGCGGAGATTCCGCGCACCGGCCGCGGCCGAATCCAGGTGAACCGCAAGAGCCTCGCTCGTACGCGTGATCTCCTCGGGGTTGCACGCGTCACGGTGTTTTCCCCGGACGATTTGTCGATCATCAAAGGGTCGCCGTCATTGCGTCGCGAATGGCTGGACGATGCCGTCGTCGCCCTGCAACCGTCGCACGCCTCGATCGTGGCGGATTTCGAACGAACGTTGCGGCAACGCAATGCGTTGCTCAAGGACATGGGTTTTCGTCCGTCGCGCGAGGAGGTCGCGACGCTCGATGCATGGGACGATGCATTCGTCACGGCGGCGGGTGAACTGGCCGACGTGCGCAACCGGGTTCTTGACGGCGTGCGCGACGTCGTAACGCAGGCATACGACGACCTCGCGGGTGAACCGAGCAACGTCGACGTGACGATCGAATCCGCGTGGAGCGATCCGGGTCTGGCCGAAAACATCAGGAGCGCACGTGACGAGGACATGCGTCGGGGCACCACGTCGGTTGGTCCGCATCGCGATGACGTCGTCATGTCGGTGAACCGATTGCCGACACGAGTGGCTGCCTCCCAGGGGGAGCAACGCACGATGGCGCTCGCCCTGCGACTTGCCGTGCATCGCGCCGTCGGGGCGGCGCACGGTTCGCCACCGGTACTCATCCTCGACGACGTTCTTTCCGAGCTCGACCCCGACCGGGCGCGAGCGCTTCTTGCCCACGTCCCCGACGGACAGGTGATCATCACGACGGCGAGCCCACTGCCGGCCGACGCACGCTGGGACGATATGTGGATGGTGACCGACGGAACCCTCACCCGGGTGCCGACAGAAACGTCACGGTCGGGACGGTGACGCCATGACGTCCCGATGGGCGACACTCAACACGAACCTTCTGCATGTTCATGCGGTGGCGTGCATGGTGCCCCGTACCGGTGGGGGTGCAGCATGAGCGACGACTCCGTCTTCCTGCGCAGCCAACTCAACCGATTGCTCGGCGCCCTCGGGTCGCAGGATGCCGACAGCGTCGGCGGTGTCTTCGGTGACTGGGAACGACTCGTCGGTACGCACGTCGCTGCGCACGTCACTCCCGTGAAGTTGAACGACGGCGTACTTATCGTCGAAGTGAGCGAACCGGCATGGGCCACCGAGGTGCGGTTTCTCGAACGGAATCTGTGTGCCGAGTTGTCGAAGGTGACGACGACACCCGTCACAGCGATCGACGTGCGCGTCCGACGCCGCTGACATCGACGTCACAGCGCACACATTCGTACGTCGTTCACACGACGCGCAACGAACGATCAACGGAGTCCGTTGAACGGCGCGCAATGAACGGCGTACGGAGGGGTCATTGAGTACACTGACGAAGCCGTTTATGGTTCGTCGACACACGCCGTCCGCCGGCGTCGCAAGGAGTGACACGTGGCTGTAGCGAAAAGCTCCCCGGAAGGCCCCGGTGCCAAGAAGGGTGCGGCCACCTACGCAGCAAAGGACATCCAGGTTCTCGAGGGCCTCGACCCCGTCCGCAAGCGGCCGGGTATGTACATCGGCTCGACGGGTCTCGCCGGCCTCCACCACCTGATTTGGGAGGTCGTCGACAACTCGGTCGACGAGGCGATGGCCGGTTACTGCACCAGGATCAACGTCATCCTCCACGACGACGGCTCGTGCGAGGTCATCGACAACGGTCGCGGCATTCCCATCGACCCGTACCCGTCGGGACCGCACAAGGGCAAGAGCGCCCTCGAGGTCGTACTCACCGTTCTCCATGCCGGCGGCAAGTTCGGCGGTGAGGGATACAAGGTGTCGGGCGGATTGCACGGCGTCGGTGTCAGCGTCGTCAACGCACTGTCGACACGCGTCCTTGCAACGGTCGATCGTGACGGCACGCAGTACCAACAGGAATTCGTCGACGGTGGAAAGCCGAAGGGCAAGCTCGCAAAGGTCGGATCGTCGGACAAGAACCGCGCGAGCGGAACCTCGATTCGCTTCTGGCCGGATCCGACGATCTTCGCCGCGGAAGGAATCGAGTTCGTGTCGCGCACAGTTCTCGAGCGTTTGCAGACGATCGCCTTCCTCAACCGCGGGCTCGAAGTCGTCTTCGAGGATCAACGCAGTGACAAGAAGCAGAAGACCACTTTCCAGTACAAGGGCGGCATCGTCGACTTCGTCAAGCACCTCAACCAGTCACGGGAAGCGTTGTTCACCAAGGTGGCTCATTACGAGGCGTCGGAAGATGACCAGACCCTTGATATCGCGTTGCAGTGGAACACCGGCTACTACGAAGGCATCTATGGATACGCGAACGGCATCTCCACCGTCGAGGGCGGAATGCACGTCGAAGGATTCAAGACCGCGCTCACCTCGGTGATGAACAAGTACGCCCGCGCATCGGGTGCATTGAAGGACAAAGACGACAACCTGCTCGGTGAGGACATCCGTGAGGGACTCACCGCCGTCGTATCGGTGAAGCTGCGCGAGCCGCAGTTCGAAGGACAAACGAAGGCGAAACTCGGCAACGTGTCGATGCGTTCTTTCGTGCAGAAAGAAACGAACGCGCGACTCGAGGAGTGGCTGCAGGAGAACCCCACCGAAGCGAACCGCGTCGTGAAGAAGGCGATCGCCGCCGCACAGGCCCGTCTCGCGGCGAAGAATGCACGAAACGCCGTGCGACGCAAGACGGCACTGTCGGGCGCCGGTATGCCGGACAAATTGAAGGACTGCGCGTCGGGAGAACCCGCCGAGAGCGAGATCTTCATCGTCGAAGGTGACTCAGCCGGCGGTACGGCGGTCGATGCCCGCGACCCCCGTACACAGGCGATCCTGCCGATTCGCGGCAAGATCCTCAACGTCGAGCGTGCACGACTCGACAAGATGCTGAAGAACAACGAGATCCAGGCGCTTATCACCGCGATCGGCGGCGGTGTCGGCAACGATGAATTCGACGTGGCCAAGGCGCGCTACCACAAAGTGATCATCCTCGCCGATGCCGACGTCGACGGCAGCCACATCCGCACTCTTCTGCTCACGTTCTTCTACCGACAGATGCGACCGATGGTGGAGAGCGGTTTCATCTACATCGCACAACCACCGCTGTACTCCACCGAAATCGGCAAGGAGAAGGTGTACCTGAAGGATGATGCAGCAAAGGCGGTCTTTCTCAAGGAACACCCGAATCACAAGAAGGAGTTCCAGCGACTGAAGGGACTCGGCGAAATGGACTGGCAGGAGCTGAAGTCGACGACGATG
The DNA here is from genome assembly GCA_964540395.1 of uncultured Bifidobacterium sp. Classification (GTDB taxonomy): domain Bacteria; phylum Actinomycetota; class Acidimicrobiia; order Acidimicrobiales; family Ilumatobacteraceae; genus F1-60-MAGs027. The sequence goes on along the minus strand of CAZIME010000005.1, from coordinate 42,494 downwards.
GATGCCGCGACGCGAACGTTGCTGCAGATCACCGTCGACGAAGCCGCCGAGGCGGAGAACATCATGAGCGTGCTCATGGGTGACGACGTCGAGAGTCGCAAGGAATTCATCACGACGAACGCGCGCGACGTGCGCAACCTGGACTTTTAGGAGCGACCATGGCTGCAAAGAAGCCCTCGAAGAAGAACGCCGCATCTCCGAAGACCGGACAGGCCGGTGGCGGCGACGGCTCGTCGCAACTTCCGCTCTCGAGCGGCGACTCCGTGCAACCCGTGCAGTTGCAGGACGAAATGGAGCGTTCATTCCTCGACTACGCGATCTCCACGATCATGTCGCGTGCACTTCCCGACGTACGCGACGGTTTGAAGCCGGTGCACCGGCGCATCATCTGGGACATGGACCAACAGGGCTTCCGCCCCGACCGCCCGTACGTGAAGTGCGCCCGCGTCACCGGAGACACGATGGCCCGCTACCACCCGCACGGTGACGGAGCGATCTACGACGCCCTCGTGCGCATGGCCCAGCCGTTCTCGTTGCGCCATCCGCTCATCGACTTCCACGGCAACTACGGATCACCCGACTTCGGTCCGGCGGCGAGCCGCTACACGGAAGCGCGACTCCATCCGTTGGCGATGCAACTGCTCGCCGACATCGACGAGAACACCGTCGATCTCATGGCGAACTACGACGGCACGTCCGAGGAACCTGTCGTTCTTCCCGCACGCTTCCCGAACCTGCTCGTCAACGGCTCGCAAGGTATCGCCGTCGGCATGGCGACGAGCATCCCGCCGCACAACCTCGGCGAAGTCATCGATGCGACGTTGCATCTCATCGATAATCCCGACGCCAAGGTGACGGACCTCATGAAGTTCATCAAGGGTCCCGACTTCCCGACCGGTGGCACGATCCTCGGTCGCGAGGGCATCAACGATGCGTACAAGACCGGACGCGGCTCGATCAAGATGCGCGCGAAGGTGTCGATCGAAGAGGGTCGCCGCGGTCAGATGCAGATCATCGTGTCGGAGCTGCCTTATCAGGCGAGTTGTTCTGCCATCGCCGCGCGCATCCAGGAACTCGTCGACAACGACGGCCTCGAGGGCATTGCCGACGTCAACGACAACTCCGCCGGCGGCACGACGAATCTCGTCATCACCCTGAAGCGCGATGCCAACGCGAATGTCGTCATGAACAACCTGTTCAAGAACACGCAGTTGCAGTCGCAGTTCTCGGTGAACATGGTCGCCCTCGTCGACGGCGTTCCCCGCACGCTCAATCTGCGTGATGCGATCCACGGTTACGTGCAGCACCAGATCGAGGTGCTCACCAGGCGCAGCCAGTACCGCCTCGACAAGGCCACCGACCGCAACCACATCCTCGAGGGACGACTGAAGGCACTCAACGTCATCGACGAGGTAATCAAGGTCATTCGCGCAAGCGAGGATTCCGCGGCGGCGAAGGAGGCGCTGATGGGCAAGAAGTTCGGATTCTCCGAGCGCCAGGCCATCGACATCCTCGACATGCAGTTGCGTCAGCTCACCCGTCTGTCGCGCATCGATCTCGAAACCGAACAGAAGAACATCCGCGAGCAGATCCGCGAACTCACCGCGATCCTCAAGGACGACAAGAAACTCCGCGCCGTCATCAGTGCGGAGTTGAGCAACGTGCGAAAGGCGTTCGCCACTCCACGCGTCTGCACGATCGCCGCGGACGTCGGAGAAATCGGCGTCGAGGACCTCGTCGAGGACAAGGAACTCGTCATCGTCATGACACAGGAGCAGTACGTGAAGGCGGTGAGCGCCGATTCGTTCCGCACCCAGGGTCGCGGCGGTCGCGGCGTCAGCGGTGCACGGCTGAAGAGTGACGACATCGTGCGTCATGTCATCTTCACGACGGCACACGCGTACCTGCTGTTCTTCTCCAACCGCGGCCGTGTGTACCGCCTGCGCGCTATGGAAGTACCGGAACGTGAGCGCACCGCGAAGGGCATCCCGATCGTCAACCTCCTGCCGTTGCAGCAGGGTGAGCGCATCGAGGCAATCATCGATACGCGCGAGTTCCCGGGTGAGCGACATCTCTTCTTTGCGACACGCATGGGTCAGGTGAAAAAGACGCGCTTCGACGAGTACGACTCGAGTCGTCGTGACGGTCTCATCGCCTTGAAGCTGAATCCAAAGGACGAACTCGTGCGGGTTATCGAAACGACCGGCAGCGACGACGTCTTCATGGTGTCACGCACCGGTCAAACGATCCGGTTCAGCGAGAAGCAGGTGCGGCCGATGGGCCGTTCGGCGGCCGGTGTGCGCGGCATGAAGTTGCGTGCAGGCGACGAGGTGGTCTCCGTCGACGTCGCCAAGGACGATGCGTCGATCCTCATCATCACCGAAGCCGGTTACGGCAAGCGCACGCAGTTGTCGCATTTCGCCCGTAAAGGCCGCGGCGGTATGGGCATGATCGGCATCAAGCTCACCGGCAAGAAGGGTCGCGTCGCCGCGGCATTCATGGTCGGTCTCGAAGATGAGATCGTTGCCGTTGCAACGGGTGGTACGACGATCCGCATCCCCGTGCGCGAGATCTCGAGTCAGGGTCGCGCGGCAACGGGTGTTCGGGTGATGAGCCTCGACGAGGGACAGATCGTCGCCTCGGTCGCGCCGATCGTCGCCGGTGACGTTGCCTGATGTTGCCGCTCTCCAACGTGGTCTGACCCCCACCGAGTCCACCCGACTGACAACAACCCGTGATCGCCGTTGCAGTCATCGTCGTGGCGTTGGTGTCACTCGTGTCGTTTGTCGATAATGTCTCGTCGTTGCGCGATTCCCGTCGGGGACAGTACGCCGCAGATGCGGTGGCACTGGCCGCGTCCCGACCGGGGTGGTCGCCGACCCTTCACGATGCGCTCGAAAGTGCATGGAACGTGCGCATCGATGGGATCGTGTCGGATACCGGCGCGATGATCGGCACGCACATCGACGACACGTTCGAGGCCCGTGTTGACGTAACGGTGCGCAGTGCAGCGGGCACGTACACCGCATCGGCCGTCGCTCGTACACTCGATGTCACGCCCGACGACTCGGACGTAGCCCCATGAGCAACACTTCCGACGCCGACTCCCCGCCACTCGAACATCGGCCGCGGATGCGTCGTGTCGTTCGGATCCTGCGTGAGATCGACGTTTGGAGCGTGTTCAAAGTTGCCCTGGTCGTTCATGCCGCGTGTGTCATCGTGGCAATGCTCACGCTCACGTTGTTGTGGAGCGTGGCGAGCGCAAGCGGAACGATCGACAACGTTGAAAACTTCCTCGAATCCTTCGGCTGGGATACGTTCACTTTCCGGGGTGCCGATCTGTTCATCAACGTCGCCGGCGTCCTCGTCCTTCTTGGAGTGCTCGGGACCGGGGTGTGGGTCATTGCCGCCGTTGTCTTCAACCTCGTCACCGAGCTCGTCGGCGGAATTCGCGTCACGGTACTCGAAGAAGAAGTGGTTCTCACGTCCCCTCCGGGTGATACGGAGCCCTGACCTATGAAGTTCCGCACGACACCGTCGCGGCTATTTCTTGCACTTTCTGGCGCATTGGCAGCCGTGTCTGTTGTCGGAAGCTGGATCGGCAATCATTACCTTAACGTTCCTGTTTCAGAAGTTCTCAGTGCGAATGCTGTCGAGGGATGTAATCGCGCAACAGCTGAGGGAATCGGTCATCATTGCTTTCTCGACTATTACGACGGAGCAATCACCAATGTATATCCCCCAATAGCCCGATGGGTCTTCCAACCCTTTTTGGTACTTGAGCAAGTTTCTGGCTCAGCAAAACTTGGTCTTTATGTGTGGCTCATTATCTGTAGCGTCGCGCTGTTGACTCCGATGTGGTGGGCAACGCGATATGAAAACAAGTTGAGATGGCCTCTGGTTGTGCTAACGGTCTCATCAAGTGCGTTTGCGGGTCCTCTTGACCGTGGAAATTCAATTGCACTCACGGTTCCGTTGCTGCTGCTCTTCTCGATCGGAGTATTGCGCAACGTGTCATTCGCGACGACTGTTGGAGTTGTAGGGTCGGCAATAATAAAGCCACAGTTTGCGCTGCTTCTGCTTGTTCCATTCGTCTTGCGTCGGTGGAGGACTCTGGCTATTTCAGCTTTATCGCTTCTTGTTGCTCAAGTACTTGGATTTGCAGCTGGAAAGGGAGGCGTGATATCTCAAATGCGCCAGTTTCTTCAAGTCAATCTGTCCCGATCAACAGAAGCAATGGTTTATGACACTTCAAACATTTCGTTCTCGCAGACAATCCATGAGGTTTTTCGGTTGTTAGGGCGTTTTTTGGGGATGGAAAGTCGTCTGACTGATTTTGAACAGCAATACAGGTTCGAGTTAAGTCTGGTTGTGCTTTTCGCGATTGTGGTCAGCATGGCTATGCACGCAAGAAGAGGAAACATCGCACTAGTAACAGTTTCAGGCCTGCTGATTTCATCAACTTGGGTCGGAATGTCTTACTATTACTACCAGTCGTTCGCAATCGTAGTTGCTGCACTGCTGCTTCGAGATCCACGCACGCCGGCAAGCCGATGTGGTGTCATGGATGAGCAATCGGGAGCCCCCTTCCGTTTGTCGGCACTCCTGATCGTTGTAGCCACAAGCAATTCGATGTTCAATCTTCCGATTGATGCATCAGTATTTGGATGGTATTTGGGTGATAGCGGTTCGGTGTCGGAGGTAACGTCGGTTTCGCGAACGCTGACGACTCCCCTTTGGCTGCTCGCAGTTGGAGTCTCAATGTTTGGGTGGCGACGAAGATCCACAGCAGTATCATGAGAAGTCCGGATATCCGGGGCTATAGCTCAGTTGGTTAGAGCGCATCCCTGATAAGGATGAGGTCGTTGGTTCGACTCCAATTAGCCCCACCAGAAAGGACCCGTGATGTTCTCCCTGTTCCGCCGAGTCCTCCTCGTTCTCAGCGTGGCCGGAGCAGTGGCCGGTGTTTTGCGCATCAAGGGCAAGACGAAGGTGACGACGAAGCAAGGCGGCTGGCGCGATGCGGGCACTCCTGATCGTGGCTGATCGGCATTACGTCTCGTGATCGGAATCGTTGGTGCGGGTCGTGTCGGTACGACTGTTGCACGTCGGTTGCTTGTTCGCGGCGACTTGGAAATCGTCATTTATGACGCGAACACGGTTGTTGCACGCCGACTCGTCGATTCATTGGGCGGTCGGCGCCGGGGTATCAAGGTGGGTGATCAGGACGAGATTCGTCGGTGCAATGTCGTCATCATTGCGTGTCCGGCTCCGCATACGCGAGCTGTCGAGAAACTCGTCATGCGTGGCTGCCATGTCGTCTCGACGAGTGATGACGCCGACGACGTTCGCGATTTGCTCGAACTCGACACGTCAATCGCAGTGATCGCCGGGGCCGCGGCAAGTCCCGGTCTCACCGGCCTCATTATCCGCTATCTTTCGGCGAAATTCGACGAAGTGGACGAGATCCATGTGGCGAGTCACGGAACGGGAGGTCCTTCCTGTGCACAGCAGCACCACCGCGCCCTGGCAGGTACGTCGATTGGTCTGCACGACGGAACGTGGCTGAAGCGTCCCTCCGGTAGCGGTCGTGAGTTGTGCTGGTTCCCTGATCCTGTCGGTGGTCATGATTGCTACCGCAGCGAATCACCCGATCCGATGGTGTTGTCCCGCGCATTTCCATCTGCCGTCCGCATTACCGCGCGCGTCTCAGCGAAACGTCGTGACCGTCTCACGTCCCGATTGCCGATGCTCACGCCGCCGCATCCGGAGGGTGGACTTGGTGCGGTTCGAGTCGAAGTGCGGGGATGGCGCGGAGACCAACGCCATGTCGAGATCATCGGTGTTGCCGAGCGCCTTGCCCGTCTTGCCGGACTTGTTGCGTCGGCATCGGCCGCCGCAATCGAGCGTGGACAGATTGTGGGTGGTGTGCACGTCCTCGGTGCCGAGCAGTTACCCAACGACGTCATTCTCGGCGATGTGACTGCGGAAGGAGTTCGTCTCCAGGAGTTCATCGGCACGAGTTCGCTCTGACTCGTCGTCTCGACTCGCCCGATTCCCGGACGTTCTCATTTCTCGGTAACGTGGTCGGGTGAGGCCGGGTGCAGAGTCGTTGCACCGCGAAGTTGCCGAGAGATTGCGCCGCGACGATCAGCGCTATACGGCGCTGCGTCGGGCGATTGTCAGCGAACTCATTGCGGCAACCAGGCCGCTCACCGTGCGCGAGTTGCTGAAGTCGCGCCGCGGCCTCGTTCAGAGTTCCTTGTACAGGAACCTCACCGTGCTCATCGCCGCGGGTGTCGTTGACCGAGTTGCAGGGATGCAGGAAGACACTGCGCGGTACGAACTCGCGGAGTTTGCACTCGGCCATCACCATCACTTGGTGTGCATGTCGTGCGGCGACATCGCCGACGTCGCATTACCGAAAGCACTCGAGCAGGATCTCGAACGGGGGCTGCGGAAAGTCGCAAGCAACGCGGGGTATGCGCTCGACCATCATCGTCTCGATGTCATCGGACGCTGTCGGCGGTGCCGGTAGCACTCTTCAGCGCGGAGGTCTTTCGACTGCGTTGCGTAACTGATCGACCGATTCCTCGAGGCGGCTCATCATGTCGCGTAGTTCACTCGAAGACGCAGTGTCGGCCAGCGCCAAACGCACCGCAGCAAGTTCGCGTGCGAGGTATTCGGCATCTTCCTGCGTACGACGGGCGACGGTGCGATCGATCTCCGCTTGGTGCCGATCGCGGTCTTCCTGACGGTTCTGTGCGAGCAAGATGAGTGGTGCCGCATAGGCGGCCTGGACCGAGAACATGAGGTTGAGGAGGATGAACGGGTACGGGTCCCACCGCAACGCAATGACGAAGACGTTGAGGCTGATCCAGATGACGACCATGACCGATTGGACGGCGAGGAAGCGTGCCGTGCCGAGGTACCGGGCGATTCGTTCGGAAAACTGACCAAAGGCTGCGGCGTCGTACCCGATCGGGACGCGCCGTCGGTAGCGCGGTCGACGAAGATCTTCGAGACGTTTCACGCCTTCACCCCCGTATTGGCATCAGCGGTCGTTGTTTGGGCACGTCGGCGCCAGTTCGTCGGGAGGGTGCGGTCGAGCACGTCGTCGACAGTGATCGCTCCGAGGAGCCTGTTGCCCGAATCGACGACGGCCACTGCGAGCAGGTTGTACGTCGCGAGTCGCACGGCCACTTCCGACTGGGGCATCGTCGGTGGAATCGTCGCCTCGTGTTTGAGGCAGTCCTTCAGCTTCGTCTGCGGGGGTTCGCGAAGCAGCCGCTGGAAGTGAACAACACCGAGGTAACCGCCGGTCGGAGGGGTGTGCGGCCCGTGGGTGACGAACACCTGGGCTGCGATCGATACCAACCACTGCGAATCGCGAACTTGCGCCAACGCTTCGGCGACGGTTGCCTCCGGGGAGAGCACGATGAGCTCCGGAGTCATGAGAGCACCCGCCGTACCGTCGGGATACGACAGCAACTGTCGCATCGTGTCCGCATCGTCTTCGTCCATCGCCTCGAGAACACGGGCTCGTTGTTCGCTCCCCATGCTTGCGAGCAGGTCGGCGAGGTCGTCGTATTCCATCTCGTCGAGAACGCCGCTTAGGCGTTCGATGTCGAGACCTTCGATGAGTCGCAGACGTTCGTCCTCGGGCATCTCCTCGAGAACGTCGGCGAGGCGTTCGTCATCCATCGCCTCGGCGATGAGTCTGCGTTGCGTGATTGGCAACGACGAGATGATCGTGGCGACGTCGCTGGGATGCATGTCGCTCAGTCGCGCTGCTTCCGCCGCCACGGGCGTTTCGGGCATGAAGAGCTGCGAGGCGAACGTCCAGTCGACGAGACGGAAAGACGGGCGAGACAACAACAGTCCGCGCTTCGACATTCGCATCATGCTCACGCGCCAACCCGGGTTGTGTCCGGAGTGGTGTACCAGTCCGACATCGGCGACGATCTCGTCACCGACCCGTGCGTCGAGCACTTGCTGGCCGATGAGACGTTCACCCGCCCGACTACGGAACGGCTTGAGGTCGATGTCGAAGCTCTTCAATCGGGCACCCGAGTTGTCGAGAGTGGCGATGCGGGCGGCACTGACGAAGATGCGCCGGCGCTGGCTATTGACGACGAATCCGAGGACGCGCGGCGCATCCCGACCGCGACCGGGAACGACGACGATGTCGTCGACTTTGCCGATCGGACGACCACCGGCATCGAGCACCGGCAACCGCATGACGCGGTATGCGTAGATGAGCTCGTCGGTGGTCGTCACGATGTGAGGCTATTGGGACCTCACAACGTCGGTGCGGACGTTGACGATGGATATCGGGGGAAGTCCGACCGCGTCGGTCAGGGTTCGTTGCGAGGTGGTCGCCACATCACGAGCAGTTGTACCACCGCACCGATGACTCCGATGGCGAGTGCGCCGACGAACGAGGGCCAAGGCTCGAACGTCACGTCGAATACCGAGTCGAGTGAGATGCGACCCGGACCCGTCCCGGCGATGGCCACGGCCACGGCGATGAAGGCGGCGGTGTACTCCCAACCTTGTCCGGGTCGGAAGATGAAGAAGCCGTTCTTCGCATGGGCAACCACCGTTGCAACGACCATGACTCCGATCGTCGCCGCAGCGGCGAGGGGTGTGAAGATTC
>CAZIME010000005.1:590-33799 GCA_964540395.1 uncultured Bifidobacterium sp. | reverse complement strand
GGCTAGGCCGGCGGATGTTTCGGTGCCTGCGGCGAGTAGCGCCGACAGTCGACCGTTGCGCATACCAATCGACGCGAACCAAGCCGCCGTTCCGGCAATGGCGCTCCGTGAGCGCACCTTGTTCCACCCGTGCAGTGCCAGCGTGACTCCGAAGTAGACACGCAAAAGCAGTAACGCGAGATCTATTGGAGAATCGATACCCATGTTCACCTGTTGACTCCCAGTCGAACGAGATATTGCGCAAACAGACGTGTACTAATCTTGTTCAAGATGATCCACGTTGATGCAAGAAAGATAGCTTTTCTGCAGCCATGGGCGACTGAACTCACACGTGTCGGATCCCAGAATGACGGGGGCTACGTTCTGTCACACAAGGCAGTTTGTGACTCCGACTTTGTGATCTCCGCTGGAATATCTGCCGACTGGTCGTTCGAAAGAGCACTACTCCGTTTGCGACCCTCTATGCCGATCATCATGATTGATCGTAATTCTGGGTGTATGACATTTCTTGCCAAAGCCATTCTTGAGTTGTGCAAGGTGCGCCGTCCACCTGCGATCGTACTCAAGGAAGCACTTAAGTGGATGAAGTTTGCCGGCCGCTTCTTTTTCGATATCCACGCCCGACGCAATTCCCCAACTTTTCATCGACTTTGGCTATCGAAGGCGTCGGACAAGAAACAGCACCAAAGGTCGCTGACGAGCTATCTAGAAGAAGTTCCATCAGGGTCCCGATTGTTGCTGAAAGTTGATATCGAGGGGGCCGAGTATGAGATCCTGGATGATCTCGCAACGTGGCTCGAAAAAGGCAATGAAGTCAGTGCAATTCTGATGGAATTCCACGACGTGACACGGAACCTGGAACGTCTACAGGCGTTTCTGGCTCGAGTCAATGGGATTTGCAGGGTGGTGCACCTGCACGCAAACAATGCTGCCGCGGTGGTTGATGGGGTTCCGGAGGTTGTCGAACTCTCATTAGAGACGGGAACGTACGCACAGCAAAGGCAGTCCCTCCCGCTCAGTGAAGTTGACAGTCCGAACAATCCGAACAAGCCGGATATCGCTATCAGTTTCTGATTCTCACGCACGACTACCGTCGGTTGTACTTGCTTACCGATTCGGCAACTGTGATCGTCCGAATCCCGCAGATTGCCCCGGGTGACGTCACAATTCCCTAAAGCACTATGGGCGAAGAGTAGCGATCGGCACTGTTAGCGTACGGAACGCCCTTCGGGGACGTAGCTCAGCTGGCTAGAGCACCTGCTTTGCAAGCAGGGGGTCGTGGGTTCGAGTCCCATCGTCTCCACGACACGATCCTTGCCTTGTGCGGTTCAGGAACCCGAAATGAATCGAGTGAACTCGTCGTACGTACGGATGTAGTCGGACTCCTCGTAGGCGTGACTCGCCAGGACAGTGAGAACCGCATCGGGACTGAAGGCGAACTGTGACGCCCACACGCGGGGCGGGACGTGTAGTGCATGGTTCGGGTCGTCGAGCCGTACGGTCGCTCGTTGGGATCCGTTGTCAACGAGGACGGACACGGAGCCGTGCGTGCACAACAACACCTGGTGACATCGTCGGTGCGCATGTTCTCCGCGGACGTGCTGATTGGGAACCGAGTGGACGAAGAAGATCCGTTCCATGGCGGGAAGTTGAAGATCGCGTGCAATTTCGATGACGGCGAGTGAGCCCCGCAAGTCCTCGAATTGCGGCAATCGCACCAGGCGCACCGGGGGTACACCGATATCGATGATTCGGGCAGCGTCTCGTGTTTCTGTGTTCGCATCCGTTACCGAACTCTCGTGGACCGAGATCGGGGACAGCGTCGTACCACTTTCGCCGACATACCCGTGGATCTGTGCCGGATTGCCGACCACGATCGTGTTCGGTGGAACGTTCCGGGTCACCACTGCACCCGCCCCAACCATCGCACCGGAGCCGATTCTCACCCCCGGCAAGATCGTTGCATTGGCGCCGATCGATGCACCGTTTTCGACGATGGTTTCCAGGTACTTCTCCGGGCGCTGACGACTCCTCGGCATTCGATCGTTGGTGAACGTGCAGTTCGGACCGATGAAGACGTCACTTCCGAGTCTGACGCCGTCCCACAGTTGAACCCCGTTCTTCACGGTCGTTCTGTCTCCGATGACGACGTCGTTCTCGATGAACACGCTTTCGCAGATGTTGCAATCGGAACCGATGACGGCACCCTCGAGGACGTGACTGAAGGCCCAGATACGCGTTCCCGAGCCGATTCGAGTCGAATCACACAATGCATTGGCGTGAATGAAGGGCGTTTCTCCGCTCATCGATTGCTTCCTTGTCCGAACCTTCGTATGTCACGAATCACCGATCGGGGACGACCCTTCGTATTCTCGTACGTGCGCCAGACGTACGAACCGATTACCCCGAGTGCGAGGAGAATCAGCGCACCGGTAAAGGTGATCGTGAGAACGATCGGTGTATAGCCCGGTGTCTGAAGATCCGTGGTGAAGCGGGCGCCGAGCACTGCGATGCCAACCGCAAGGGAAGTCACCACTCCGAACAATCCGGTTGCGACGACCAGGCGAATGGGCAGATCAGTGAACGAAAAAATCGAATCCGCCATGTACCGGAGTTTCTTGCGCAACGTCCAGCCACTGACACCGCTGTGACGCGCCTGCCTGTCATACGGAATCTCACTCCGCGGAAAACCGAGCCAGATGAGTTGCCCGACGAGCGAAGTGTTCGATTCCCGTAACGACAGAAGTTGGTCGACGACGTCGCGCGAGCAGCCGAACACGTCTACCCCGCCGGCGGGCATGTCCGGCTGGACGAATCGCCGGTACAGCTTCCAGAAGAGTCGGGAGCTCAATGCGCTGGTAGCGGGATCGTTGCGCGCCTGCCGCACTCCGACGACGAGCGGCCGTCGTTGCTCGACCAAGTCACGGTGGAAGTCCTCGATGAGCGAGACAGGTTCTTGGAGATCTGCTGCCATGACTGCGACGTGGGAGCCGGTGGCATGGGATATACCCGTGCGAATTGCAGCGAATGAGCCGAAATTCCGCGAATGACGGATCAACGATGCCGGTCCGGGCCATGTCTTCATGAGCTCGGCGAGGACCATCGGACTCGCATCGACACTGCCGTCATCGACGAAAACGAGTTCAAGCTCGCTCGATAGTCGGTCACGAAGCGCAGTCAGTTGGTTGAGCAACTCACCCAAAGAACCTTCGTTGTTGAACACGGGTATGACGATGGAGAAGATCCCGCGCATTTCGGACCTTCCCGTGATGGTCACCACCGGATCACCATTCCGTGCGAACGGCGTCGACGATCATATGCATTTCCTCGTCCGTCATGCCGGGAAAGCAGGGAACGGACAGCACGCAGTTACACGCTAGTTCCGCTTCATGCAAGGATTCCCGGACGACGACGAGGTCTCGCAGCGGTTCTTGACGGTGGTCGGGAATCGGAAAGTGCACCGCAGTATGCACACCGCGTGTCGCCAACCGTTGGGCAAAGGCCTCTCGGTCCGGATGGATGATGACGCACAAATGACCCGCATGGAGCACGTCATCGCCGAAGGTCCGATGAACGAAGGATTCTGCATGCCCGGATTCGGCGGCTACAAAGTCTGCGATCCGGATCCGTTCGGAATTGACGGCGGCGACGTCACGAAGCTTCACCGAGAGAGTTGCTGCCTGGACGGGATCCAATCGACTGTTTCGACCGAAGGCTCTGTTGATGCGGTACCGCGATCCCCATCCGTATTGGCGCAACTCGCGCACGACTGCGAGCAATTCGATGCTCCTGCCGGTGACGGCACCGGCGTCACCGACGGCGCCGAGGTTCTTCGTCGGATAAAAGGAAAACACGGCGAGGTCTCCGAGCGAACCCACCGCACGGCCGTTGATCCGTGCACCGTGGGCCTGGGAGCCGTCTTCGATGACGACGACCTGCGCGGGCAGCATTTCGCGCAATCGTTCGACGTCGACGACACCGCCGTACAAGTGTGTGACGATGACGGCACGAGTCCGTTCCGAGATCACCGATACAACCGATTCGGGATCGATGAGAAGCGTCCGTGGATCGATGTCGGCAAATACGGGAGTCGCTCCGACGGCGATCGCCGCCACCGTTGAGTAGCCGCCTGCATTGGGGGCAACGACCACCTCCGACCCCGGTCCGCAACCTGCTGCGCGTAGTGAGATCTCCAGGCCATCGGTGGCATTGGCGACACCGACACACTCCTCCGTGCCGCAGAATCGGGCGAACTCCTTTTCGAAAGCGTCAACAACCGACCCGAGTATGAGTTCACCGGACTTCAGGACCGAGTCGATGGCGTTCCGTATGTCCGCTAAGTAGCGCCAATTCAGCCGGCTGACGTCGTTGAACGGCACCGTCACGCCTGAAACGGTACAGCCCCCGCGATTCACCGCTCATAGGCTGATGAATTGCCGATGTCCTCGACTCATGTATCCACGACTGCGGTCCTTCTCATCTCGTGTCCAGATCGTCCGGGACTCGTTGCTGCGGTTGCGTCGTGGGTCGCCGGAATCGGCGGGAACATCGTCCACGCCGAGCAACACACCGACGTCCAGGACGGCATGTTCTTTCAGCGCGTCGAGTTCACGCATCCGCCGGGGACGCCGATCGAGAGTCTGCGACAGGGATTCGATGCGGTGGCACGGGCATGGTCAATGTCGTATGCAGTCCATCCACGACCGTGGCGTCCACGCACCGCAATTCTCGTCTCCAAACCGTTGCACTGTGCTGCCGACCTGCTCACACGTACTACTTACGGCGACCTCGGTCTCGACGTCCGTGCGGTGGTGTCCAATCATCGTGACGCCGAAGCCCTTGCGTTGGCGCACGGTTACGACTTCCATCATCTGCCGGTCGCCGATTCCGCGGACGGTCGTCGGGCTCAGGAGTCTTCGCTCGAGACGTTGCTCGGCGATCTGCAACTCGATCTCGTCATCCTCGCCAGATACATGCTGGTACTTCCGCCGCACATCGTGTCGACGTGGTCGGGGAAGATGATCAACATCCACCACTCCTTCCTCCCCGCGTTCATCGGTGCCAACCCGTACCGTCAGGCGCACGATCGAGGTGTGAAAGTGATCGGAGCAACGGCACATTACGTGTCGGAAGTACTCGACGAAGGACCGATCATCGCCCAGGACGTCGCCTCGGTGACGCATCGCGACGATGTCACCGAACTCACACGACGCGGGCGCGACCTCGAGACGGTCGTTCTTGCACGGGCGGTACGCGCACACGTTGAACACCGCGTTCTCGTGTGGAACCACCGCACCATCGTTTTCAGTTGATCACATTTTCATCCGAACCGGTCGTGGTGCACTCGTGAGAGTGCGCGCTCGACGTTCAGTGAAGCGAAAAGGCAACCTGCCATGCGGCAGACGAACGACGAAAGCGCACACGTTCACCGGGTCGACACTGCGACAGTGCATCGACTCCGTCGTCGGCAACGACGGCGATGACCGGGTACCCGCCCGTAACCGGGTGATCGGCAAGCATCACGATGATTCCGCCCGTTGGCAACAGTTGCACCGCCCCGCGCACGAGACCTTCCGATGGAACTTCGCCATGTACTGCCCGGCTCATCGGCGGACCGTTGAGACGTACACCGATCCGGTTCACGTCATCGCCGACAATCCAGTTATCGGTGATCATCCGTGACATCGAATCGGTGGTGCACCACGCCGTGCGCGGGCCCGGAAGGATCTCGATGCTCTCGGATCGTCGTTGCGGCAGCGGGTCGGCGAAGACAGGTTCATCCGAGTCGGGTCCCGTGCGCAACGTGACACCCGATTCGATCACGAGCGGGACGATCCCCGACAAAGTATCCGTGCTCAGCGATCCGAGTACCGGATTGCCGATGACCCCACCGTCGAACGCCACGTAGTTGCGCAAGCCGCTCACGGGTGCGCGAAGCCGAATTTCACTGCCGCACGCGATGAACACGCTGCGACCGGTGTCGTGGGCCTCGCCATCGATCGACAACCGGGCATCGGCACCCGTGACGGCGATCCAGCAGTCGCGCACGGTATGTAGTTCGAGCTCGCCGGACGTCTCGAGAAGTGCCGCACCGGGTGCATTGCCGACGAGACGATTGGCGCTTGACGCTGCGCGTCGGTCGGCGGCTCCCGAACGCGGCACGCCGAGATGGGCGAGTCCCGGTCTACCGAGATCCTGCACCGTCGTTGCGATGCCGGCACGCAGAACGATGCAACACTCGCGGCTCATCGGATGTCGTGTCCCCCGTTTGCGTTGTGTCGAATCCCTGCAACGATGAATCGCACTGCGTCACCGGGCTGCAGAAGTGACGGTGGCGTGCGGTCAACGTCCCACATCGTTGTCGGCGTCGTGCCGAGCAGATGCCACCCACCGGGTGACGATCGGGGATACACGGCGGTGTATTCGCTCGCGATGGCTACCGATCCCGCGGGAACCTTCGTGCGCGGAGTTGCGCGACGCGGAACGTGAAGGCGGGGATCCAAGCCCGTGAGGTACCCGAAGCCCGGAGCGAACCCGCAGAATGCGACGCGGTACGTCGCGGAACTGTGCATCTCGATGACATCGTCGATCGAACAACCGACCATTGCGGCGATCGCTGCGAGATCCTCACCGTCGTAGTCGACTGCAATCTCGTGCTGACGACCGTTCCGCGGGGTCGGAGCCGTCGGGTCGAACGAAGCAACCGCACGGCGCACATGGTCGCCGGCACCGGGTCGGTGGACCACTAGGACGGTTCGGGCACCCAGGACGATCTCCTCGGCGAGATCCGACAACGTCACGTCGCCCCGCGCCCACTCGGTGAATCGCAGGGGAGCGTCACCGATCGATGCGCCGGCGTCGTTCCATTCGAGCAGCACGGCGTGTTGTCCGTACGGGTGAATCGTGAACGGCGTCGTCATCTCGTCGCAGGTGCAAAGGGGGAAATCGTCCATCCCGCATCGACGATCCGTGTACGCACGGCATGTAGCAACGATTCGGCACCGTCGGTGTCGCTGTGCACGCACACCGATCGGCCGTGTGTCGACACTTCCTCACCGGTGTTCGCATTGATTCGACCGGTGACGAGCATTCGTACGACGCGTTCGGCAGCAGCGCCCGGATCCGTCAGGAGCGCATCGGGTTCGGAGCGCGGTACGAGCGTGCCGCGCGGCGTGTAATTGCGATCGGCGAAGAATTCCGTGACGAAACCCACTCCATTGCGGACGGCGATCGATTCGGCACACGATCCCGGAAGTCCGAGGATCGGCACCGATTTCTCGCGCGCAAGCATGACGACGCAGCGTGCGTGGTCCTCGCGGGTGACGATTGCGTTGTACAGCGCTCCGTGGGGTTTGATGTATGTGATTCGAGTGCCGGCCCGCACCGCTGCGCGCTCGAGATCATCGAATTGTTGCTGCAGACGTGCGAACAAATCGTCCGCGGAGATGTCGAGGAATCGGCGCCCGAACCCTTCGCGATCGGGGTACGACACCTGGGCCCCCACGGCGACACCGTGTCGGGCCGCGGCACAGCAGACCGCGAACATCGTCTCGTCGTCACCGGCGTGACCGCCGCACGCGACGTTGGCGCTGGAAACGACCGAGATGAGCGCCGGCTCGTGGCTGTCCTCCCATGGGCCGTGTGCTTCGCCGAGGTCGCAGTTCAGGTCAACGACGAGGGAAGTATCCTGCAATACTTGACCTTCCACGCAAAGGAGTCTTCCATGCAGCAGGCAGTCATCGTCGACGTCATTCGCACACCGCTCGGCAAGCGCAACGGTCGTCTGAAGGAATGGCACGCAGTCGACCTCGGATCCGAAGTCGTCAAGGCCCTCGTTGATCGCAACAAGATCGACCCCGCCCTCATCGACGACGTCATTACAGGATGTGTCATGCAGATCGGCGAGCAGGCGTTCAACGTCGCGCGCAACATCGTGCTCGCCGCCGGCCTGCCCGAGACGGTTCCCGGCACCACGGTCGACCGTCAGTGCGGTTCGAGCCAGCAGGCGTCGCACTTCGGTGCACAAGGCGTGATGGCCGGCGCATATGACGTCGTCATCGCCGCAGGAATCGAATCGATGACCCGCGTGCCGATGGGCTCGTCGGTTGCCGAGGGAAAGTACGGCTGGCCCGTCGGCCCGCGCGTGAAGGATCGCTACGAGTCCGAGGGCGGCCTCGTCAACCAGGGCATCTCCGCCGAACTCATCGCCGACAAGTGGAAGCTCACCCGTGACGATCTCGACGCCTATGCCCTGCGTTCGCAGCAGTACGCCGCACGCGCGACGAAGGAAGGTCGTTTCCAGAAGGAAATCCTCCCGCTGCACGATGCCGAGGGCCAGCTGATGTCGACGGACGAGGGAATCCGCGAGTCGTCGCTTGAAAAGCTCGGCTCGCTGAAGCCGTCGTTCATCCCCGCCGAAGAAGGCGGTCGCGTCACCGCCGGTAACTCGTCACAAATCACCGACGGTGCAGCGGCAGTGCTGATCATGAGCGAAGAGAAGGCGAGGAAGCTCGGACTGAAGCCCCGTGCGCGATTCGTCAGCTTCTCGCTCGCGGCCGACAATCCGCGCATGATGCTCACCGCACCGATTCCGGCGACGAAGAAGGTGCTCGAGAAGGCGAACATGAAGATCGAGGACATCGACCTCATCGAGATCAACGAAGCGTTCGCGTCGGTCGTTCTCGCGTGGGAGAAGGAAATCCGTCCCGACATGAGCAAGGTGAACGTCAACGGCGGTGCGATCGCCCTCGGTCACCCGCTCGGCGCCTCGGGTGCACGACTCACCGCAACGCTGCTCAACGAACTCGAGCGCACAGGTGGTCGCTTCGGCCTGCAGACGATGTGCGAAGGCGGCGGCATGGCCAACGCCTTCATCATCGAGCGTCTCTAGAGCCGCTGTGACCCACGTGGGTCACGTCGTCGCATCGCTGCGGATCCGAGGCTGAATCGTGCTCGGTCGCATTCTTTGGATCCTCGGTGGTGTCGCCATCTTCTGGTTCACCTGGAAGTGGGGCCTCGCCATGTTGCGCAGCGCATCAACGGCGCCACCGCCGCCGCCACCGACCGGCGTCTTGCGGCGGATCAACGTGCGCTATCGCTGCACCGTATGCGGCGTCGAACTGCGCATGACGATGGCACCCGACGAGGATCCGCCGCCGCCGCGGCACTGTATGGAGGACATGGAATTCGTCGCACCCGTCGAGTGACGGCTTGCCGGCGAATTGGGAGTCAGCGGTATTTCGTTGCGGTGAAGAGCCCGCCGAGAACCATGGCGAGTCCGCCGAAGAGGTACCAGTTGCTTCGACCACCGGGAACGAATCCGAGGTAATAGAAGAGGATGACGAGCGCGCCGAGGCCGAGCAACGCAAACATGAGCACGGGAACCCACCGCGGGCTCTCTTTCACTTCGACCGGCACGGGAGGCGTGTAGCGGGTCGAGGCTGGAGTGGTGACGCGTCCGGAACGATTTTTGCGATCAGGCATCTCCCGACAGTGTAGGCGGCGGGGATGAGGTGCAGGCAGGCTGTAGGGGTGGGAGCGGTGAAGGTTCTCGTCATCGACAACTACGACAGCTTCGTCTACAACCTCGTGCAGTACCTCGGGGAAACGGGCGTCGAGCCGGTCGTCGTGCGCAACGACACGCACACCGTCGAGGAGCTGGATGCACTGAGGTGCGATGCCCTCGTCGTGTCACCGGGTCCGGGCCGTCCGCTCGATGCCGGAGTGAGTTGTGCCGCAATTCGTTACTTCGCCGGGCAAATGCCTGTTCTCGGTGTATGTCTCGGACACCAGGCCATCGGTGAAGTGTTCGGCGCCGACGTCGTCCTCGCACCCGAGTTGCGTCACGGAAAGACTTCGACCATCGAGCACGACGGTCACGGAATCTTCCGCGGCATTCCATCACCGCTCGAGGTGACGCGTTATCACTCGCTCATCGTCAGCGGCGAATCGGTACCCGACTCACTCGTGGTGTCGGCTCGCACGACCGACGGTCTCGTCATGGGGGTACGACATACGACGCACGACGTTGAGGGAGTGCAGTTCCATCCCGAGAGCATCCTCACCAGTCGCGGTCACGACATGATCGCGAACTTCGTCGCGCGGGCCCGCGGCGGGCGTTAACCCGACGCCGGCACTCGGCCGACGACGAGAGTGATCGGTGTCTGCGAGACGACGCGCGTTCCCGCCGCCACCGACTGCGACATGACGCGACCGTCATTGGCATCACCGGCGGCGACGTCCTGGTACGAGATGGTCACGACAAGTCCCGATGACGATGCAAGATTCTGTGCCTCGCCCTCGCCGAGTCCGACGAGGTTTACGACGTCGACGTTGGCCGGCCCCGCCGACACGTACAGGGTGATCGAGCCACCGGGCGCCGCTGCAGTGTTCGGCAATGGTTCGCTGCGGATCACGCGACCCGCTTCGATCGTGTCACTGGCTTCGCGCACCGTCGTCACGACGAAGCCGAGCGGTCGCGCCTGGAGTTCCTTGATCGCCGCCGATTCGGGATCGCCCGTCACGTCGGGAACGAGCACCGAATTCGTCCCACCCGACACGACGACGGTGATGATCGAGTTCGGGCGCGTGCCGAGTTCGGCTGCCGGCGACTGACTGAGGATTTGGTTCGCCGGAATGCTCGTGTCGGCGACGAAGTTGCCGACGACGAGGCGAAGGCCGAGCGAGCGCAGGGTTGCCGTCGCCTGTTCGACGCTCAGGCCGACGAGGTTCGGCACAGTGACGGGGACGAAACCGGGGTTGTACACGAGGATGACGTTTTCACCTTCGCGTGCCAGCGTGTCGGGTGTCGGGGATTGTTCGTACACGACGTCGTTGGCCGCCCCTTCGCGGACACGGGGATCTTCGATCGGTGTGAGACCGACGTCGAGCAGCAGCGCACGGGCATCCTCGATGTTCAGGCCGACGACGTTGGGAACGGTGATGCTCGTCGACGCACCCTCATCGGTGAGCAGTCGGAAAGCGAAGAGTCCGATGGCGATGACCGCGATGATCGAGGCAACCGCCCCGAACACGTATGCGGCGGTTCGTTTCGGTGCCATGTCGTCGTACTGGGAGTACGCCGCGGAGGCGCGCACGGGACGCGTCGTCGGCAGCTTCGTCGTCGGTTGGGCATCGAGCACCGTGGTAACCCCGGCGTCGGGATAGTCACCCGTGATACCGCCGTCGATGCTCGGCATCACGCTCGTCGCCTGTGCGTCGTGCGTACGGCGTTGCTCTTCGAGGTGGGCGACGACTTCCTCCCCGTCGATGAACCGACGGATGTCGTCGGCAAGCTCGGCGGCGCTCGCATACCGCCGTGTCGGATCTTTCTCGAGACACTTCATAACGATCGCATTGAAGGCAGGAGATACGTCGGGTTCCTTCGACCGCAGCGGTTGCGGACGGTCGTGTACCTGCTTGTAGGCGACGGCGATCGCGTTGTCACCGACGAACGGTGGTTCACCCGCGATCATCTCGTACATGACGACACCGAGCGAATAGAGATCGCTGCGCGGATCGGGTTGGCTGCCCTGTGCCTGTTCGGGCGAGAAGTACGTCGCCGTACCCATCACTGCACCCGTTTGTGTGAGGTTCTGTTCGACGGCTGCACCGACTGCACGAGCGATTCCGAAATCGGCAACCTTCACCTGACCCGTCGACCCGACGAGAATGTTCGCCGGCTTGATGTCACGGTGCACGACGCCGTGCTGGTGGGCCGAGGCGAGGGCGGCCGCGACTTCGACGGCGATGTCGCACGCCTGCAACACACTGAGGCGCCCGTTGGCCTGAAGGATTTCCGCCAGCGTTCGACCCTGCACGTACTCCATCGCGATGTAGTACGTGTTGTTCACCTGCCCCCAGTCGTAGACACCGACGATGTTCGGGTGGTTGAGGCCCGCCGCCGACATCGCCTCGCGACGGAATCGCTCGACGAACAAGGGATCCTTGGCGTGCTCAGGGAACAGCACCTTCACTGCGACGGGACGGTCGAGAAGACGGTCACGGGCAACGAAAACTTCGGCCATGCCTCCGCGGCCGATGCGTCGTCCCAGTTCGTAACGGTCGTTGATGAGGATCGGTTCACTCATTGTCCGGTGTGCTCCTCGACGACGTCGCGAATGGAATTGACGAATGCCGCAGCACGGGGTGCCGACTCGAAGCTGCGTGGATCGTCGAGCTGCCCCGCGAGGCCCGGGTGGAGGTCGCTGCGGCGCAGGGTGGTATCTGCCTCGATCGTCGGCGCGAACCACAGAACGCTCTCGGGTGATCCGCGGTAGATGAGAAGTCGGGCATCGTCACTTCGTGACTCGAAGCGGACGAAGTAGCCCCTACGCGCGTTGACTCCGATGCCGACGATGACTGAAACGAGGACGGCTGTACATGCGACGGCAACGATGGAAATACGCCGGGCACCACGGCGCCGCGGCAATGCAGACCGTGCTGTGTCGGCAGCGGTATGAGGTACCGAAGCCGGAGGAGCGGCGACGGGAGACGGGGTGGGCGAATCGGTCGACTGCACGTCAACGACGATGACGGTGACGTTGTCGCGACCACCGTTGCGGTTGGCCGCAGCGACGAGTTCGCTCGCTGCGCGGTTCGGATCGGTCACGTCACGCAGCACGGCGGCGATGTCGGCATCGGTGACCTCGTCGACGAGACCGTCGGAGCAGAGCAGGTAGCGGTCACCGACGACGAGGGGAATCACCCACGCATCGGGTGACACCGAGCCGTCGATGCCGAGGGCTCGCGTGACGATGTTGCGTCGCGGGTGAACGCGGGCCTCTTCGGCGGTGACGAGTCCCTCGCTGAGCAGTTCCTGAACGTACGAATGGTCGACGCTGAGTTGGCGCAGCTCACCGTCACGGAACACGTACGTGCGGGAGTCGCCGACGTTCGTGATCGATAGCGCTGGTGGTTCACCGGCAGCGAGTCGCAGGGGTGCGACGGCGGTGAGCGTCGTTCCCATGCCGCGTTGCTCGCTCAGTCCGTCGGCGGCGTCATGAATAGCTGCATTCGCCGTGCGTACGGCGGCGACGAAAGCGTCGTGATCGGTGAAGCCGTCACCGGCGGCGTCGAGCATCGTGCGCACGGCAATGGCGCTCGCCACCTCACCCGCGTTGTGACCCCCCATGCCGTCGGCGACGACGAAGAGACGTGGATCGGCGATGAAAGAGTCCTCGTTTTGCTGACGGATGCGCCCGACGTCGCTCGCCGCACCCCAGACGAGTCGCACGCTTGCTCCCGCCGTCATGCGATCTCGAAGCGCACGGGAATGGAGCCGATGAGCACGACGTCGCCGTTGGCGAGCAGCTGCTCACCTTCGACGCGCACACCGTTGATCTTCGTTCCGTTGGTGCTGCCGAGATCGCGCACGGTCCACCCGTCGCGGCCGCGACGGAACTGCGCATGTTCGCGCGAAACGTTCGTGTCCTTGATGACGATCGAACACGTGCTCTGCCGCCCGACCGTCACCCGCTCGGTTTCGAGCACGTGGCGGGAACCGTCGGGAAGTACGAGCGCGCAGGTGACGCTCGTTGCTGCCGACGCAACCGAAGGCGTCGTCAACGCGGCCATCGATGCGGAATTGGCTGCCGGCGTCACGGACTCATCCTCACCGTCGGCCGCCCTCGATCGTTCGGCGCTCTCACCGCGCTGCTCTTCGGTGCGTACGACACGATCCGCCGACGTACCGCGGGACGAGTCATGGCGTGCGGCGGAGTCGGCACCGCCGATGCTCACTTCGAAGCGACCGCGACGCAGGTGCTCGTTCTCGTTCAGCACGACCCGCACGGGGGAGGACATGCGGTACCCCTCCCGTTCGGCATGCAGGTTTCCCACCTCGCACAATTCGCGTTCGATGTCGCGGGCAACGTCCTTCCATGCCGCGACGTCACGGGGATGCATCGTCACCGTGTAGTCACTTTCCACCGCCCCGTCGCCGTCGCGGGCGGATTCATCCATGACGGCAAGGAGTTGGCGGCCGATGTGCAGGGGCTTCACCGCTGTGGGATACGCACGCAACGGCACGGTGCAATTCTACGGCTCCCGTCGTTGTCCGAATTCGTTCTTGGCGCACCGCCTAACGTGGTCGAAGTGACTCGCACCACCGACGTCGTTGTCACCGATCCGCAGGAACGCGAGCGATTGCAGCGTCGCACTCTCGGCGTTCTCGTCGGGGGCCAGATTGTCGGTGCAGCGGCCCTCGGTTCTTCCGTTACCGTCGGTGCATTCGTCGTGCAGGAGATCCTCGGCGAGACGACGCCGTGGGGTGGTATCGCCACCGCCACGTCAACGATCGGCACCGCATTCATGGCAGAGATGCTCGCCCGTGTGATGGCGCGCAAGGGGCGTCGTGCCGGTCTTTCTCGCGGCTATCTGCTCGCGACTATCGGCTGCGCGATCGCTGCGATCGGTGTGCAGCTCATGTTCCTCCCCGTGTTCATCGCCGGCTTGTTCCTCTTCGGTAACGGTCAGGCGGCGAATCTGCTCGCCCGGTACGCCGCGACCGACCTTGCGACACCGAACTCACGTGGATCGGCGATGAGCCGTGTCGTCTTCGCCTCGACGTTCGGGGCAGTGTTCGGACCGTTGCTCATCGGTCCGGCGCAGTGGGCCGGAACCGAATGGTTCGGGCTGCACAAGTACGCGGGGCCGTGGTTGTTCTCCGCCGTGTTTCTCTCGCTCGCTGCGCTCAACACGACGCTGCGCCTGCGCCCGGATCCGCTCGTCGCGAGCGGTGCGGTCGGTGCGACGCCGGCACCTCGTCCGCCGATCCGCACGGTGATCGCCCTCATCTGGGCATCGCCGCAGGGCCGACTCGCGGTGACGGCGATGATCATCTCGCAGGCGACGATGGTCGCGGTGATGACAATGACGCCCGTGCACCTCAAGTTGCACGGGCATGAAGGGATTTCGGCGTACGTCGTATCACTGCACATCGCCGGAATGTTCGCCTTCAGCCCACTCATCGGAAAGTTCACCGACAAGTACGGCCGACTGCAGTCGATTCTCGTCGCGGGTGTCGTGCTCACCGCATCACTGGCCATCGCCGCACTGTCGGGAGACGTCGAATGGTTGCTGTTTCCGTCGTTGTGGTTGCTCGGTGTCGGCTGGAATTTCGGACTCATCGGCGGATCGAGCCTCCTCGTCGATTCGGTACCCGACAAGGAACGTGTCGCGGTGCAGGGAACCGCCGACTTGCTCATGAGTTTCTGTGGCGGACTCGCCGGCTTCGCCTCGGGATTCATCCGTCGTGCCGTCGGCTTTCACCTGCTGTCGACTGCGGCATTGCTCGCAGCGGGGGTACTCGTCGTGTACGGCGCCCTGTGGTTGATGCGCACGTCACGACCGACCGACTCGCCCGTTGGGGCACGCTGATCGCATTGCTAGCGTGAAAGGTCTTCCTACTCGGGCGAGTGGCGAAATGGCAGACGCGCTGGCTTCAGGTGCCAGTGTTCGCAAGGACGTGGGGGTTCAAGTCCCCCCTCGCCCACGGTTGACATCATGACGTCGTCGGACCCCTCCCTGCTCGCTGAGCGACTCGCGAATCGTCGGGCGACGGTCGCCGTTATCGGTCTCGGCTACGTCGGTCTGCCGCTGGCGACGTCCTTTGCCGAGGTCGGATTCGCCGTCATCGGTTTCGACGTGTCGACTCGCGTCGTTGACGGCTTGAACGCGGGCCGTAGTCACATCGATGACGTCTCCGACTCTCGCATCGCCACCTTGCGCACCAACGGACGGTTCACGGCTACGTCGACGGAGTCGGACTTGTCGGCTGCCGACGTCATCTTCATCTGTGTCCCGACACCTTTCGACAAGGCAAAGACCCCCGATCTCAGTTACGTCGAGGCAGCAACGCGCACCGTCGCTTCGGTACTGCGAAAGGGAATGCTCGTCATCCTCCAGTCGACGACGTACCCGGGGACAACGACCGAATTCGTGAAGCCCCTTCTCGAATTGACGGGTTTGACCGCCGGTGTCGACTTCCACCTCGCGTTTTCCCCCGAGCGCGTCGACCCGGGCAATGCCACATGGAACGTGCGCAACACTCCCAAGGTCGTCGGTGGTCTCACCGCGCGCTGCACGGCATTGAGTAAGACATTGCTCGAGGCCCTCATGGACGACCCCGAACTCGTGCGCACCGTGGAGAACCCGTCGGTCGCCGAGCTGTCGAAGTTGCTCGAGAACACCTACCGCGCGGTGAACATCGCCCTCGTCAATGAGCTCGCCCAGTTGTGTCACGCGATGGGACTCGACGTATGGAGCGTCATCGACGCCGCGGCGACGAAGCCATTCGGTTTCCAGGCTTTTTACCCGGGGATCGGCCCCGGGGGTCATTGCATCCCCGTCGACCCCTTCTATTTGTCGTGGAAGGCCCGTGAGTACGACTTCCAGATGCGCTTCGTCGAACTCGCCGCCGACGTGAACAACGACATGGCGATGTATGCGGTGCGCCGCATACAGGACATGTTGAATGCCCGCGGAGTGCCGCTGCGCGGGGCGCGAATTCTCTGCTGCGGCGCGGCGTTCAAACCCGGCGTCAGCGACACGCGCAACTCTCGTGCCATCCACGTCATGGAGTTGCTGGCGCAACATGGCGCGAATCTCAGCTTCGTTGATCCGCACGTGCCGTCGCTCACGATCGGTGATACCACGGTGCATGGATCTGACATGAACACGGTCGGCAAGGAGTCTTTTGATCTCGTTGCGGTACTCGTCGGCGGCCGATGGCCGCTCAGTGAATTCGACAAGAACGGAACCCCCGTCTTCGACGCGGTGAATGCCGGCGGTGCGCCCACCACATCACGTCAGCGCTTGTAGTTCCGCTTTCCGGCGACCAGGCGCGCGTACAGCGCATCGTGTGACTGTGCCAGACGTGCGACGGTGAACATTGACGATGCAATTTCCGCTCCGGCTATACCGAAGCGGCGCCGCTCGTCGGAATCGTCGGCAAGGCGGCGCACGGCGGCGATGATTTCCTCCTCGGTGTCGGCGAGCAGACCGTTCACCGCGTGCTGCACGATCTCGGGGATCGCCCCGACGTTCGTTGCGACGATGGGAAGACCGGCTGCGGCAGCTTCGATGAGTGACACCGACATTCCTTCGTTGTCGCTCGTGAGTAAGGCGACGTCGATCGCGCAGTGCACCGTGGCCACGTCCTCCTGCCAGCCGAGGAAGGAGACGTTGTCGAGACCGTGAGCGTCGGTGCGCACTACATCCGACAACTCACCCTCACCGACGATGGAAAAGTGCACGTCGGGTAGCGCGCGCGCAAGGGCGATGACCCTGTCGGGGCGCTTGATGGGGGCGAGGCGACCAATGAAGCCGACGATGACGACATCGTTGGGAAGTCCGAGTCGGGCCCGAGCCGCCTCGCGAGGCACGCGGTTCGGAGTCGGCACGGCCGGCGGGATCATCGAGCTCGTTTCGTGCGAGGTGATGCCGATGTCGACGAGATCGCCGCGGACGCGTTCACCGATGACGACCGCGTGCGACGTGATCCGTCGCAAAGCACGCTCAACGGTGACGATGATTCGCGTCTTCGTTCCCGAGAAGTACCCCTGCAGGAGATGTCCGTGGAACGTGTGCACGCGCACGGGAACGCGGGCAATGACGGCGGCGATTCGGCCGAGTGCACCCGCCTTCGCCATGTGCGTGTGCACGACGTCCGGGCGCAACCGGCGGAAGATGCGCACGAGGCGAACCAACGTGATGACGTCATGGAAAGGGGTCACCCGTCGGCGCAGTGATGCGACATCGACAATCGGCACGGGGAGCGGGCGGTATGCGAAGTAATCGCCTTCGTCGACCGATGGTCGTCCCCGAACGAGCGTGATGTCGATTTTCTTGTCGAGACTGTGTAGCTCTTGAAGACCGGGTTGCCTTTGAAGACCTTGGACGAGATTGTCGAGATAACTCGACACTCCACCGATGTTCGTGCGCGTCACCACGTGGACGACGCGCATCAGCCGTGCGTCTCTCTCCACCACGACAGCGTGCGTAACAACCCATCACGCAGATTGACGGTCGGCGAGTAGCCGATCACGTCACGGGCGCGAATGAGACTCGGCACGCGCCTCTTCGTGTCTTCGAAGCGCGGACCGTAACGCTTCTCGTAGGACACGAGTTCAACCGCCGACCGAGAACCCGTGAGCTCGATGATCGTGTGCGCCAGATCCGTGATCACCGTCTCGACGTCGTTGCCGACGTTGAACACCTTGCCGAGTGCTTCGTCCCGAAATCCGGCGCGCATCGTTCCGTCGACGGTGTCTTCGACGAAGGTAAAGCATCGGGTTTGCGTGCCGTCACCGTGGACGGTCAGGGGTTCGCCGGCAAGCGCCTGACGGATGAAGTTCGCGACGACCGACCCGTATCCGCGTGGATCGAGTCGGGGTCCGAACGAATTGAAGTAGCGAACGATCGACACCTGCAAACCGCGGTCGGCGTGGGCAAGGGCAAGATGCTCGTCGATCGCCTTGGCGGTGCTGTACCCCCAGCGATGGACGTTCGTCGAACCGAGAACACGGTCGTCGTCCTCGGCCATCGGCATTTTCGTCGTCTTGCCGTAGATCTCGCTCGTCGATGCGAGAACGAGCCGGGTATTCGTGCCGGCGCATGCCTCGATGACGTTCTCGGCACCGCGCGTGTTCGTGATGAGTGAGGTCAGTGGATCGGCGACGATGTGACCGACACCGACCGCCGCGGCGAGATGAAAGACGAGCTCGGCGTCGGAGACGAGGTCACGTACGAGGGAGTCATCGAGGATCGTTCCCTCGACGAAGCGAATCGCCGAGCGGGAGGCCTCGAGATTGCGCAGCGACCCGGTGGACAGGTCGTCGACGACCGTGACGTCGTGTCGTTCGCGCACCAATCGGTCGACGAGGTGTGAGCCGATGTATCCCGCTCCGCCGGTGACGAGAACCTTCATGCAGTGGAACACGCTACTTGTGCACCCATCCCGGCTTCGGCGGAATGTGATCGGATCTGCCGTTCCGGGCCGCGAACTAGCCTTGGATCCGTGACACCTGTCTGGCTCTACGCCGTCACGTTCGTCGCCGCTCTGCTCACGTCACTGGTGCTCGTTCCCGTCATGCGCGATCTTGCCCACCGACGCGACATCGTCGACAGGCCCGGAGGCCACAAGTCGCACCGCTCACCGGTTCCGTATCTCGGCGGCGTAGCGATGTTCGCCGCGTTTTCTGTCGCCGCGCTCGTCGGCGCCTACGTCCTCAATTACGTGACTCTCGATGAGACGGGTGTGAAGATCCTATGGCTCGGTTTCCTCACGGATTCGAGTTCGACGTTCCGCGAGCTACTCGTCATCCTCGGGCTGGGTCTCTTGCTCAGCGCGATGGGGCTCATTGACGACTTGCGCGGTCTCAGTCCGCTGCTGCGATTTCTCGTCGAGGTGGCGGTGGCCGTTGTCGTCGTGGCGAACGGAGTACATGTGGTCACGCCGATGCACGACTGGATCGACATGGCGATCTCCGTCGTGTGGATTGTGGGAATCACAAATTCCTTCAATCTGCTCGACAACATCGACGGCCTCGCCGCGGGTACGGCGTCGGTGGCGAGCATTGCATTCTTCCTCGTTGCGATCATCAACGACCAGAAATACAGTGCATTGCTGGCAATTGGTCTTGCCGGCTGTCTGCTTGGTTTCCTGCGGTCGAACTTTCATCCCGCGACCATCTACATGGGTGATGCGGGCAGTTTGTTCATTGGATTCTTCATGGCGTATCTCGGTTTGAAGATGCGCACGGCGGTGACGGAGATCCCCCAGTACTTCGTACCGATTGTCGTGCTCGGCGTCGCCGTTCTCGACACTACGATGGTGTTCATCTCGCGCATCAAGCGCGGAGTGAGCCCCTTTCTCGGCGGCCAGGACCATCTCAGTCACCGCTTCGTGCGACTTGGTTTTTCCGTGCGCCGCTCGGTAAACGTCCTGCTTGTCGGCGGTGCTGCGCTCGGCCTGCTCGCCGTGGCGTTGTCGGAGTCGCCGGCGGGGGTCGGTTGGTGGATTCTCGCCGCGACGGGCTTTGCGGGCATCGCCGCAACGATCACGTTGACGACGAAGCGGGCGATGCTCAGCGTGGTTGGTTCGGACTCGGCTCTATCGGTCGACCGGCAAGATGCTCCAGAGACCAGGCGTCTCGGCAGTAGTCGTCGCGATTGAAGCGACTTCCCCAGCGCGAGCGCAACGCCGCAGTTTCCGTCTCGTCAACCGTTCGCGCACGCGTCGCGCTTTCGAAGTGGAAGAGCCGGGCGTGTGGCGTCCAGATGATGCGGTAGCCGCGGTCGAGCAACTTGTAGCCGAAGTCGACGTCATTGAACGATGACGGGAACACGGTGCTAAAACCGCCGACTTCGAAGTACGCGGTGCGACGGATGAGTGCACACGCGCCGGTCACCCCCGACACTTCGTGGGCCACCTTCAGCATCCCGAACGATCCGACTGAGGCGCTCGGCATGCCGTTGCCGTAGTTGTGGTGGTGCACGGCGTACGAGTGGCCCGCACTCTGGATACGGCTGTCTTCCAGGAGCAGCAACGGTCCGACCATTGCAACGTCGTCGTCCTGCAGGAAACCGAGCATTTCCTCGATCCACTCCGGGGTGATTACCTCGGTGTCGTCGTTGAGCAACAACACGTGGTCTCCTGCGGAGTTCGCCACACCCAAGTTGCACTTGGCGGAGAAGTTGAAGGCCTTGTCGTAAGTAACGAGGCGAACCCGTCGCGGATCAACTCGTGACAGGTGATCGAGAACCGCCGACGGCGTGTCGGCGTCGACGACGACGATGATCTCGAGGTTTTTGTACGTCGAGTTGCGCAGCACGCTGTCCACGCAGTTGCTCACGAGAACCGTTTCGACGCCGAAGACGTGACGCTTCGTGCCCCGGGTCGGAATGACGACCGAGACGAGTGGTGTCGTGGTGATCCGACGGCGCACACGTACGACCGGCCACGGTGGCAATGAACCAACCTCGGCATTGATGCCAACTCGCTCACAATGCTCGCGTACCGAACGCACGCTCGCATCCATTGCGTACGGTTTCTCGCTGACGGCCACCGCCGTCGAACCCGGCACCGCACGCCAGTGGTACAGAACCCGCGGAATGTGCCGGATGCGCCCGGTTCGTTCCGTTACGCGCAGAACGAGGTCATGATCCTGTGACCCGTCGAATCCGTTGCGAAATCGACCGACTACATCGACGAGCCGCCTCCTGATGACGGAGATGTGCGAGCAGTAGTTCTGACCGCGCAGGCGCTCGGGCGACCACGAGGGCTTGCGGAACTCCTCGTAGTGGCGCCCCTCCGGGGTGATTTTGTCCTCGTCGCTGTAGATGTAATCGACGTCGGGATGCGCCTCGATTTCCCGGGCAATATCGTGCAACGCATCTTCGGCGAGAAGATCGTCGTGATCGAGGAGGACGACGAATTCACCATCGGCCATTGCGAGTGCATCGTTCGATGCCGCGACGATGCCGCCGTTCGTCTCGCGGTGAATGACGCGCACGCGTGGATCGACCGCGCGCAAGGCCGCCAGTCGTTCGCGCGCGGCGGGTGACGGCGATGCGTCGTCGACCAGGCACCATTCCCAATCGGTGAAGCTCTGGGAGAGAACCGAGGCGATGCACTCCTCGAGTGCGTTCGACGGAGTCTCGTAGACCGGGGTGATGATGCTGAACAGCGGCACGGAGCGAGGTGCTCGCCTCAGCGGGCGAGGCGCTTGAGAATCCTCACGGGGAGCATGACGAGACGGCCGACCTTGTACGTGCGGCTCGCAACCAGGCGCTCCAGTTCCTTGAGACGCTTGGTTCGTTGCACAAGTTGCTTGTCCAGTCGCGCTACATGTACCTCGAGTCGTGAGATATGTGCACTCTGGTTCTCACGGTGAATCGAGGCCTCGGCGTTCGCCAGGCGCAACTCGCCCGTTTCAGCGATGGCGCCGATGGCGAAGTCACGGGAGTGGAGCAGAGCCAGTTCGAGATCCATCACCTTCTGGCGCAATTCGGCAATCAGTGCGTCGCGCGGATCGGTATCGGCAGCGGTCGAGTCGGCGTGCATGGTGTCGATGCGATCGTGTGACGACTCCATGCAACGAACTCTACAGTGCGGCCTCACTGGTAGGTTGGGCATCCGTGCAGCAAGTGGCCGACATCATCCGGTCCCGGAACCTCCTGTGGAATCTCACGTTGCGCGAGTTGCGGTCGAAGTACCGACGCTCCGTGCTGGGTTGGGGCTGGTCATTGCTCAACCCGCTCTCGCAGATGCTCATCTACTCGTTCGTGTTCGGCGTCGTGTTCGGCGTCCGAACACGGGTGGGGGACCCGTCGGGTATCGACATTTACGGCCTGTACCTTCTCAGCGGCATCCTGCCGTGGGGTTTCCTCAACCTCATCTGCAATCTCGGCTTGCAGTCGCTCACGACGAACTCGGGTCTCGTGCGCAAGGTGCGGTTCGCACGCGAGTCACTGGTGTTTTCCCAGGTCATCTTCAGCTTCGTGCAGTTCTCCATCGAAATGACGTTGCTCACCATCGTTCTCGCTCTCTTCGGCAGCCCGCTGTTCGTGTGGATCCCGATGACCATCCTGTTGATGGCTCTGCTCGCCGTCTTTGCATCGGGCCTCGCACTCATCCTTGCGGTCGGTGCGGTGTTCTTCCGCGACTTGAAATATCTGTGGACGATCATTGCTCAGGTGTGGTTCTTTGCGACGCCGGTCATTTACGACCCGGCACGCCTCGAAGGGAAAGTTGGCGGAGTAGCCGGGTTTCTCCTCCATTGGAATCCATCGGCGCTGTTTCTGCGTTCGTTCCGCCACGTCACATTCGATGGACGCGGGCCGGAAGCCGGTGATCTTCTTCCGATCATTGGTATGTCGTTCGCATCGCTGGCGATCGGCTTGTGGGTGTTCGGTCGTCTGTCACGGCGGATCGCCGAGGAGCTGTAGCGCCACCCCTCAGTGACGGGTGAACGACCATGTCGACGGAATGGCGACGAGCCCCGAGTCGGACAAATCGGATTGGTGCACCTGGAAACGCAGCCACCGGTCGCAGTGGTCGTATTCAGTCGATCCGGTGGAGTCGGTGACCGCAACCGACACGAAATAACCGCCCTCTAGCAAGGGCAGCGCAGGCAACATGAGGCGGGCCGTCGTCGCACCTTCGAGGACGCGTAGAGACGCCGCACCGCGTTGCGTCGTCGTGCCCCACACGACGTCGCCATGCGGGGTCGTAATCATCACCCGGATGACCGGCGACTCGACGCGAGCGTGAGCAGCGAGTTCGACGACGATCGTTGCGGGTGCACCCGATTCGATGACCTCGGTCGGCGCACCGTTGGAATCGACAATCGACACGGTGGACACGCGCACGTCTCCCGTGCCCCAGCGATTCGCCACACCTTCACCGGGTGAGCTCGTTTCCTGGTAGGTGCCGCCGGTGTATGCAGCGATGACCGACGATGCCGCGCCGAGCTCGCGGACACGACCCTTTTCCAACCATACGACGTCGGCGCACAGCTGTTGGACGAGTCCGAGGGAGTGACTGACCACGACGATCGTGCGACCGTCGCGACGGAACTGTTCGATCTTTTCGGTGCTCTTGCGCTGGAAAGCGGCGTCACCGACGGAGAGAATCTCGTCGATGAGCAGAATCTCCGGTTCGACGTGCGTAGCGATCGAGAAGCCGAGCCGCACGACCATGCCCGACGAGTAGTTCTTCACCGGTGAGTCGATGAACTTTTCGAGTCCGGCGAAGTCGATGATGCTGTCGAACTGGCGGTCGATCTCCTTGCGGGTCATACCGAGAATTGCACCGTTCAAGTACACGTTCTCACGTCCGGACAACTCGGGGTGAAAACCCGCACCGAGTTCGAGCAGTGCAGCGACGTTGCCGTCGATGGTCACCGACCCGCGTTCGGGGAAGTAAATGCCGGTGAGACACTTCAAGAGCGTCGTCTTGCCGGATCCGTTCGAGCCGATGATTCCCACCGTCGCACCCTTGGCGACGTCGAACGACACGTCCTGCAGTGCCCAGAATTCCTCGTACCGTGCGCGTCGTCCGCGCAGCACGGCCGCTTTGATGTATCGGTTCCGCTCGTGGTAGAGGCGGAAGTTCTTCCACAAATGCGAAACGCTGATTGCCGGAGTGCTCACGAAGGGTCAATCCTTGCCGAACGCAGCCGGTCGAGCTGGACTTTCACGTTCGCGGGCAGACGTTCGTCGTTCCAGTTCGTGATGAGTCGGTCGGCATGGGCCACGTAATGACGATCCTCCTCAGTGGGGTTCGCACTGTCGGCGTACCAGGGGAGGTGGCGGGCGACGTACGGCGGAGCCGAACGCAGGGCGTTGCCGTTGTCGTGACCGAGCCCCGGTCGGTACAGCGCGAGGGTTGTATCGACGGGTGCGAGGTAGAAGCCCGGTTCATGGACGGTCGTCCAGAACTGTTTCTCCCACGTGATGACGTCGTCTCGATGTCGGTAGCTGGCAGGCAGGTCGTCGATCTTCAACGAAAACCCCACCTTGTCGACGCCGGGATTCCTCTGCAGCGCGCGCTTGAAGGTCGCAAGAGCATCGTCGGGACAGGTGTCGACGGGAACGACGTCGGGATCGGTGACGACGAAGTAGCGATCGAATCCGACATCGGCAACGATGCCGCTCAACCACGGTGCTCGATGACCGAGGTTCGCCCCGTTGCGTACCACTTTGTGGTTCGTCGTGTGCAGGAAATCCACCATCGCCGGCCACGTGCTCGCATTGTCGCACAGCCAGATTTCGCGCTGCCCGACCTTCTCCAACCAGCGCAGGAGTTGCAGGAGGGGAGTCAACCGGTCACGAACGATGATGATGACCGGGAATTGTTCGGTCATCGTGAGCGGCGACCCCACCGCCGCGCAGGCGTGCTCGGCGTCGCGTTGCGGAGGCGCTCAATCTCCGCGGTGAGGCGGGCGATTTCCCGTCGACACTCGACCACTTCCTGTTGGAGCTGGCGGCGCTCGGCGTCGCGCACGGTGATATCGCGCTCCATGGTCGAGTACCGCTCGGCATGCTCGCGGCGCTCGGCAGCCATCTTCGCCATTGCATCCTCGGTGTAGCGACTGAACTCCTCGAATTTCATCCGCAGCCCGTGGGCCTCTTCGTAGAGTTCGGCGATGAGTGCATCGCGGTCGTCGTGCGGCGACGTCACGTTCTCAGGCTACCCAGCGGAATCACCTAGATTTTCCACGTGGTGAAGCAGACTGCGCGCCGGGTCGAGTACCTCTACGCAGTCGCGGTGCTCTTCCTCCTCACGCAGGGCCCCGTCTACAAGTTGTGGGAAGCAAGCGGACGGGCGATGGAATTCGCCCCGACACCGTCGGTGCTCCAGGCGCATGCCGCGACCTTCGTTCTCGTGCAACTACCCGCCGCGGCGTTGTTCTTCCTGCGGTTGCACCGTCGTGGTCTCGACCGTGTCACGACGACGATTCTTGCCGCGCTCGTCGGATGGCTCACTTTGTCCACCGTGTGGTCGGAGTTCGCCCGCGTGACGGTCATCGATGCCTCATCGCTCGTTCTCACCACGATGGTCGGTCTGTACTTCGCCCAGACGTACACGCAACGCGAGATGCTGCTCATCGTCACGGGTGCGATGCAGATCGGCGTCGGCATGTCGTTGTGGGCCGTGTGGAACGACTGGACGCTCGCCGCCGATCCCGACATCGGCTACTGGATCGGCATCTACTTCAACCGCAACTCGCTCGCCCCGCCGGCGGCAGTCGGTGCCATCACCGCGCTTGCCGTTGCGTGGATGGCGCTGCGCAAGCGCACGGTGTGGACCCCCGTGTGGGTGATCGTCGCTCTCGCACTCGTCGCCATCGACGTGTGGGTCGTATGGAAGAGCCAGTCGAGCACCTCCGTCGGTGCCGCGGTCGTCTTCCTCATCGTGTGGGTGTTCTGGGCCGCATTGCGATGGGCGTACAACCGTCGCATCGGCGGTGCGGCACTGAATCGCCGGTGGGTATACCCGGCGTTCCTCGCCCTCGTTGCGGCGATGACGACGTTCATCCTCGTGTTCCAGGACTCGTTCCTTCGCCTCGTCGGGCAGGAGTCGCGATTCAACAGTCGCAGCCAGTCGTGGTCGTTCTCATGGGATGGCGTTCTCGATGAGCCGTTGTTCGGTTGGGGATGGATGGCCGCCTGGCGCACGCGAACGTTCTTTCAACGTGACGGGTGGTGGGATCTCGGCGACGTGTCGTGGTCGCACAGCGGATACTTCGACGTTCTCCTCGGCGGCGGATTCATTGCCGGGGGCCTCTTCCTCGCGCTCATCGTCGTGTCCGGCGCGCGCCTGCACCGCATCGTCCTCGTCGAGCCGCTCGGACAGTTGCGTTACGCCGTTGCATTCTTCGTGCTCGCTGCCGCGACACAGGAGTCGTTCTTCATGGGAACCCACTTCTTGTGGGCGTTGCTCGTGTGGGCTCTCGTCCCCACGGCCGACGAAATCAGTCGAGAAGAACGACGCCGGCAACCCGATGGCCGGCCTGCTGTAACCCCGTCAGGGCGGTGAGCAGGGTCGACACTCGATCCTTTCCGCGCTGAACGACGATGACATCGGATCCCTGTGATGGAGTCGGGACCGACGCTTCCAGCGGTGCTGACATCTGAATTCCAGGGAATGCATCGTCACGCGCGCCCGCGGTCAACGGGATGAGTCGTGCCGAGGATCCGACTCGCGAGATCGCTGCTCGCGCAAGCTGCGTTTCCAACGCCGATGCATCACGATTCACTACGCCAAGAACGCGCTCGGCGCTGATTGCTCGACGCAAGCGCTGGACGCTGCGGATCGTGTTGTCAACGAGCGACCATTGGAGAATGATGAGCAGACCGATGAGCAGACCTGCCGCAAACCCGAATACGTAGGTAGTTGACGACACCGTCGTCACGGTGGCGCCGTAGCTCTGTTCTTCGGCGCCGATCAGTCGGTAGGTCGGTGTGGCATCGGCAATGAGATCGTCGATCGCCGCAATCTGTTGCTTCAGACGCGCATCGTCGGGGGTGGCTGCAAGTGCTGCCCCGAGCATGCTGCGACCGCGTTGCAGCCCTGCGGAGAGTGCATCGGCACGCAACTTCCCCGCTTCGGCAACGTACGCAGCAATCGTGTCGGGACACCGTTCGCGAACCGTTTCGCTGCACGTGAAGGTCAGTGTCGGTATACCCGCGGAACGGAAGGTAAATGTGCTGCGTCCGTCTTCATCTGCCGTGTCAATAAGGGAAAACGTCGGTGTTGAGCGCACGATGGAGACCGAGGGCTCGTAGCCGAGCGTCTCGGTGATGCGTTGGCGCACGTCGTCACTGCGCAAGACGACTACCTGGGACTCGAGGTCGGGGATTGCCCGGATGCCCGACGGATCGAGACCGACGAGCGCGAGCGTGGGGAGGGGGTCGCTCACTTCGTACGTTTCGCTGATGGCATACGCGGCGGGAGTCGTCTGCAGATTGGACTCCTGGGCCCACAGGAGCCCCACCGCAACGACGATCGCAACGGGAAGCACCCACCAGCGTGCCCGCAGGGTGTCGAGGAAAGGGCGAACGTCAAAGCGGTCACGAATACTCTGCTCCGTCAACGAAGCCCCGTCGAATGCGGTGTTCACGTCATGTGCCCCTTGCGCCATGCTACTCATGCACGGCGAAATCCCGTGGTGCCATGACACGACCTGCGACGATGTCATCGTGACCTCCGCAGATGCATTGCACGCGATTTTCGGATACCACGGCGTCATCGACCACAACGACGCACTCACGCGACACGGCTCGGATCTCGTCAGTCTCCCGTGTTTTACCACTGAGTTCTGTGCTGCGCTCATCGCAGCGAGTGAAGCGTCCGGTGCATTCGCTGCCGACCCCAACGACCCCGTGCCCGGTCACGAGCTCTCGCTTGCCCGACTCAGCCCCCTGCTCTTCGAGAACCTCGAAACCGACATCGGTGAACGGATCTGGCCCCGCCTACAAGAGGAGTGGGAGCTCATCGAATACCGCGGTATCAACGATGCTTTCGTCATTCGCTACGACGCAACGACGGGAGCCGCATTGCGGCTGCACCATGACGTCGCTCAAGTGTCGGCAAGCGTCAAGTTGAACGACGACTATTCGGGCGGGACGCTGGAGTTCCCGCGCCAGGGATTCACCAACTCCGACATCCCTGTCGGACATCTGCTTGCTTGGCCGAGCCTCGTCACACACCCGCACAGGTCGGTGCCCGTGACACGCGGCGTGAAGTACTCACTCACCATCTGGTTCGAGTTGCCGATCGTTCTCGACTGACCGGGTCATCGCGACTCCAATCAGTCGGCGTCGGTACGCCGCCGCACCTTCAAACGGCGGTCCTCGGCATTGAGGCAGCGGCCGTCGTCGGAGGAAAAACGCCAACCGTGCAATGAGCACACGATCTCGTTTCCCTCGATCGCGCCGAACACGGAGAGATCGGCTTTGCGGTGCGGGCAGTAACGCTGCACGACGTAGTCGCCGAGAACGATCTCCTCGTTCGGGGTGTCGTCGATGCCGAGGCGCCTCTTGGCCTCTTCGTTGGCGCGACGCATCCGCTCCGGCGACAGGCTCTTGAAGAAGTTGTACACGTGCTCGTTGTACGCACCCTCTCGCCAGGCGGTGAATCGGCAGGACAGGAACAGCGAGTTCGACCAATCGACAGCGTGCGTGGCGACGACATGGGCAAGCAGCCCCGGCGGGATGTCGAAGCGGAATCGGTGGGGTTCACCGCTCCATGTCCGCACCGTTCCGTTCGGAAAATCGATGAAGATGTCGTGGTCACCGGAGCGGATGAGACAACCCGCTCCGACACCGAGCCGTAACGACGGAGCGAGTGCGAGCAGCGGTTCCCACCAGGCACGCAACTGATCGACGACGTCGGCACCGAGAACCGGCAGGGTGTCGATCCGCTCACGGATCCATGGAAGCCAATCGCGCTGATACTCGCGCAGGTACTCGGCTTTGTGATCGAAGGGTCGACGAACGTCGTCGATCGCTACCGGATGTGAAACAGTCACAGTGCCGTTCACGATGTCGATCGTTGTCCCGGGGACGTTGAGAACTCCGTTATCGCCGGGCAAACGACGAAGGAACTCCGTCTGATCGGGGAAGATCGAGATCTCCTCACCGGTGACGACGTTCAACCCAAACAAGTCGGGGTCGAGGAAGCACGGTGGTCCGGCTGACGGCACGACGCAACGTGCTCCGACGGCCTCGACGTAACGAAGTGCACGGGTGAACTGACTCTCCACTTTCTGACGCGCCTCACGCCGTTTCGTATCGTCATCGACTTCGTACACCATCGGGTACCAGATGGCTCCACTGAACTGCAGCCAATGCATGTCGACGGGTCCGTGAGCGGCAAGTGCGGCGAGGTCTTCGGTGCGACAGTCGTTTTGGTTGACGAGTCGCGCCGTGTCGTCACTGATGACAATCGCCGAGTCACCTCCCGGGCCATCGGTGATCGACGATTCGACGTGGATCGCCACACGTACTCCACCTGTGAGTTCGATCTCCTCACCGTCATGCGTGCGAATGAACGTCTCGAAGCCGAGTCGTCGAAAACGTCGCTCGAGTTCGTCGGTGGGGAAGTCGGGAAGCAATACGGGGGTCGACGGATCGACTCCGGTGCGCAGGAACTCCTCGTCGAAGTGGTCGCCGTGGAGGTGCGATACGTAGAGATACGTCGGTGTGCGCACGTCGGCCATGAGCTGAGCCGACAAGCGATCGTTACGGGGAAAGGGGAACCACGACGCATGAAATGCCGGGACGAACCACGGATCACAAACGATCGTGGTGTCGTGGCTGCGGACGAGGATGCCCGCATGACCGAGCGACGTCGCTCGCATCGAGGGTCAGGCGACGGGCGGGTCGGTGAACTGACGGCCGTCGCGCGCGACGTGCTCCGTCCAGGCGGTGCCGTTCCAGTAACGCAGCTCGTAGCGGCCCGACGGATCCTTGTACCACGCGGCCGGAACCGACGGGTTCACTGCACTCGCTGTGGCGTCACTACCGACGGGTGTTGCCGCGGCAAAGCCCGCCGATGACTGGCTCGACGAAGATGTAGTCGATGCAGAAGTTGTCGGGCGGCGCATGAAGGCGCAGTACCGACCCTCGGGAGTGGTGGTAATGCTCACGACTTCCCAACCTTCCGCCGAACGACGCGTGAGTTCGGCCGCCAACGATTCCGGGCTCGCATTGAACGGGTGCAGCGCTGCGTATTCGAACATGCTTCGCAGACTACCCGTAGCCTTGATTCGGTGATTCGACGCATCGGCTATTTCGGCCCGGCGGGAACGTTCACCGAGCAGGCCCTACTCACCCAGTCCGACCTTGCGGCCGTGACGCGTGTCGCCTATTCGACGGTCCCGGACGTTCTTGATGCGGTCGAATCGGGAGACGTCGACGCGGGGTTCGTGCCCATCGAGAACTCCATCGAAGGCACCGTGAACTTCACGCAGGATGCCTTGGTCTTCGATCACGAGCTGTTCATCCAGCGCGAAGTCGTTCTCGACATCGAGCATTGTCTGCTCGTGCCGCGCGATGTGCCGCTCGGCGACATCAGAACGGTGATGACGATTCCGATTGCTGCCGCGCAGTGTCACGCGTTCCTGCGCCGCGAACTGCCGAATGTCGAGGTGCGGGCCACGAACTCCACCTCCGAAGCGGCGCGATTGGTTGCCGAGCAGGGCGATACGCACGTCGCGGCGATCGCCACCCGCATCGCCGCCGATCTCTATTCGTTGCAGGTGCTCCGTGCCGGGATTTCCGATCACGAGGGCAACCAGACACGCTTCGTGCTCGTGGCGAAGAACTCCGTACCGGCCCGCACCGGTCACGATCGCACGGCTCTCGTCGTGTTCCAACGTGCCGACGAACCCGGAAGCCTCATCGGGATCCTGCAGGAATTCGCCGCGCGACGCATCAATCTGCAGCAGTTGCTGTCACGGCCGACGAAGCGCGGCGGTCTCGGTGACTACTGCTTCATCATCTACTGCGACGGTCACGTCGAGGATGAGCTCATCGCAGACGCCTTGCGTGACTTGCGGGCGAAACAGGGTGGTGTGAAGTTCCTCGGCTCGTACCCCGCGGCCGGTCAGCAGGCACAAACGGCGCGCGACCATGCCGATGCGCGCTGGCGCGACGCCGACGACTGGATCGCGGAGTTGCGTAACAAAGTGCGTCGCTGAACGACACCCGAATCGTCTCGACTTAACGCCGCTAGCGTTCATTTCGGAACGATGGCAGAGTGGACGATTGCATCCGCCTTGAAAGCGGAAGGCCGTAACAGGCTCGGGGGTTCGAATCCCTCTCGTTCCGCCACGTAAGTCCCGACCGAGGAGAGACATCGCCTGAGTACACTGCGATCCACGGTTGTCGCGAAGTTTGTGACTGCCAGGGAGAGGTGCCAGAGTGGCCGAATGGGGCGCCCTGCTAAGGCGTTGTCCGGTGTTGAGCCGGTCCGTGGGTTCAAATCCCACCCTCTCCGCCATCTGACGGTTGCGGCGATCACTGCCGCGTCGGTTGCTTTCGTCGCTGCACCTGCGTCGGCGGATGCGTGCGAACGATTCCATCGGGCTAAGCCGAACGACTCCTGGACGCGGATTGCGGCCCGATTCAACGTGTCGCTGCGCACCTTGTACTTGCTGAATTCCGCAAAGGAATCCGCACCGATCTTCATCGGGGATCGCATTTGTCTCCCCCCGGAGCCCGTCGACCCTGCGGTCGCTCGGGCCGAAACGATCACGTATGCGCGTCGTGACGTCGTCAACATCATTCGCGAGGTGTGGCCCGACGACCAGGAAGAGAACGCTCTCTTCGTCGCTCAACGCGAGAGCAAACTGCGGCCGGGTGCCGTTGGCGGGACGGGCAAGTGTTGTTATGGGTTGTTCCAGATCTACTACCGGGTGCACAAGGGATGGCTCGCCGGGATCGGCGTCACCGAGGCGGCCCAACTCCTCGATCCGCGCGTCAACACTGAAGCAGCCCTCGAGTTGTACCGCCGCAACGGCTCGTCATGGCGTCCGTGGTGGACGGCATCATGGCGGCCGTAACGCGGTAGCATTTAGGCGCTACATCAAGCGCTCGTAGCTTAATGGATAGAGCATCTGACTACGGATCAGAAGGTTGGGAGTTCGAGTCTCTCCGAGCGCGCCAGGTCATCAGCCCGACTAGCTCATCAGCCAATTGAATAATTGATGGCCTTTGCGAGCATTTCAACGACGAGCCCGGGTTTCGATTCCTGCCGCCCGACGGGCGAAAAGCCGATGCGCCTGTGGAACCGTAGGGAGCCTTCGTTCGGCGGGTCGAAATTCACCTCACAGGTGAGCAGGCCGGGTCCGCCCGACATCTGCATTCGCCGCTCGACTTCACCGTACAACAGTGCACCGAGGCCGCGGTTGCGATGGGATTCGCCAATGACGATGCGGTCGAGGTAGACGAATTCTGTATAACGTTCGCTGAACCACCGGTAGTTGATGCTCCCGTAGTCGGCTCCCGGGTTGAAGGTGTTGCAGAAGCCGATGATCCCATCGCTATTCTCGATGACGAGCACGTCGCGCGACATGCTGACCAGTGCGAGCATCTGATCGCGGGTGACGGAACTCACCGCGTCGACGGCCGCCTCGTTCAGTCGCCACACCGGCTCGATGTCATCGGGGGCGAAGTCGCGGATCCGTGGTTCGGTGCTCATGTACGGCTTCTATCCTGTCACCATGATTCCCGCCGACTTCACCCACTTCGTCAACGGACGCCTGCTGATGTCCGGTTATCCCGAGAACTCGCAGCAGACAGTCTTCGGAATGGGCTGCTTCTGGGGTGCCGAGCGACTCTTCTGGCAACTACCGGGGGTCCTCGTCACGGCGGTCGGGTACTCCGGTGGCACCGTCGTCGATCCGTCGTACCGGCAGGTGTGCGGCGGCATGACGGGTCATGCCGAGGTCGTTCTCGTCGTCTTCGATCCGAACGTCGTCTCGTATGACCAACTGCTCACGACGTTCTGGGAGAACCACGATCCCACCCAGGGAATGCGCCAGGGGAACGACATCGGAACGCAGTACCGCAGCGTCATTCAGGTGTTCGACTCGGGTCAACGTGCACGAGCAATCGCAACATGTGCGGAATACCAAGCCGAGCTCACTCGCGCCGGATACGGAAAAATCACGACGGAAATCGTCGGTGCACAGCCG
>CAZIME010000005.1:0-580 GCA_964540395.1 uncultured Bifidobacterium sp. | reverse complement strand
AGTACCTGGCGAAGAACCCCGATGGTTATTGCGGAATCGGCGGGACCGGGGTGTCCTGTCCTGCGCCGCTGCGAACGAACTGACGAAGCGCGTTCAGGCGTGCGGCCGAGTACGACGCACGACGGTTGACCCCACCCACCAGCGGCCGCTGAAGCGCCATGCCGACGACGGGCGGGCATCGGTGTCGCCCGTTGCCGCGGGAGTCGTGAAGGCGTCGAGAGCGACGATGATCGCTGCGGCCTCGTCGGCCGACGGCGTGGGAGTGATGACGGGCGAACTCACAGTGGCATGTTGCCGTGCTTGCGCCGCGGCAGTTCCTCGCGCTTCGTCTTCAGCATGTCGAGACCGTCAATGAGAATCTTGCGGGTGTCGGCTGGGTCGATGACGTCATCGACGAATCCGCGTTCGGCAGCAACGTACGGGTTGGCGTACTTCTCCGTGTATTCGGCCACGAGTTCGGCCCGTCGCGCGACGGGGTCGGCGGCCTGCTGCAACTCGCGGCGGTAGACGATTTCGACGGCGCCTTGTGGTCCCATCACCGCAAGTTCGGCGGTCGGCCATGCATACGCAAGATCGGCAC
>CAZIME010000004.1:56236-66398 GCA_964540395.1 uncultured Bifidobacterium sp. | reverse complement strand
CGTGGGCCTGCACTACCACCTCCACCAGGCCGACTACTGGTACGTGCCGTTCGGAACGTGCCGCGTCGTGTTGCACGACCTGCGCGTCGGCTCGCCGACCGATGGTGCGACGCAGGTCATCGATCTCGGTCGCCGCACCGACGGCACGCACGACCACCGCGGCGTCTTCATTCCGCCGGGTGTCGCGCACGGCTTTGCGTCGCTCACCGACATGACGATCACGTACCTCGTCGACGGGTATTACAACCCGGCCGATGAGCTCGGCGTGATGTGGAACGATCCGGCGGTGAAGGCCGACTGGGGCATCGCGGCGCCTGTTCTTTCGAAGCGCGACCAGAACAACCCCGGTCGCGACGCAATCCCCGAGTCGCGCCGCCCGTACTGGGGAATGCGTACCTGACGTGCGGATCTTCGTCACCGGCGGCGCCGGGTTCATCGGCAGCAACTACGTGCGCTGGGTTCTGCGCAACACCGACCACTCGGTGACGGTGTACGACGCGCTCACGTACGCGGGCAACCTCTCCACGTTGAAGGACGTCGACGACGATCCGCGCTATTCGTTCGTGAAGGGCAACATCTGCCACCCGCAGGACGTCGAAGCGGCGATGCGCGGACACGACTGGGTCGTGCATTTCGCCGCGGAGAGCCATGTCGATCGCTCGATCGAGAGCGGCGAGGACTTCATCCTCACGAACTGCTTCGGAACGAACGTGGTCGTCGATGCGGCGCGCCGCCTCGGCGTGTCGCGGGTCGTGCACATCGGCACCGACGAGGTGTACGGATCGGTCGAGGTCGGGTCGTCGAAGGAATCCGACCCCCTCGAGCCGCGCTCGCCGTACTCGGCGTCGAAGGCGAGCAGCGACCTCATCGCGTTGTCGTACCACACGACGCACGGAACGCCCGTCGTCGTCACCCGCTGCACGAACAACTTCGGTCCGTACCAGTACCCCGAGAAGGCGATTCCGCTCTTCACGACGAACCTGCTCGACGGCGGGAAGATTCCGCTCTACGGCGACGGTATGAACGAGCGCGACTGGATCCACGTCGACGACCACTGCGCGGGCGTGCACCTCGTACTCGAGAAGGGCTCGGCGGGGGAGATCTACAACATCGGTGCCGGCAACGAAACCGCCAACCGCGTGCTCGTCGACAAGCTGCTTGCTCTCCTCGGAAAGGACGAGTCGAGCGTTCAGTACGTCACCGACCGCAAGGGCCACGACCGTCGCTACTCGGTCGACATCGCCAAGGTCACGGCACTCGGCTGGAAGCGACG
The DNA here is from genome assembly GCA_964540395.1 of uncultured Bifidobacterium sp. Classification (GTDB taxonomy): domain Bacteria; phylum Actinomycetota; class Acidimicrobiia; order Acidimicrobiales; family Ilumatobacteraceae; genus F1-60-MAGs027. The sequence goes on along the minus strand of CAZIME010000004.1, from coordinate 65,125 downwards.
CCGCACGCTCGACGAGGCGCTCGCCGAGACGGTGCAGTGGTACCGCGACAACCGTTGGTGGTGGGAGCCGCTGAAGACGCGGCGGTGATCCGCGCGGGAATCCGATCGTGAAGTTGCTCGTCACCGGCGCGGCCGGTCAGCTCGGTTGCGAGATCGTCGACGTCGCACGGGCATGCGGCCTCGACGTCGTCGCCGCCGATCGCGCCGTGCTCGACATCACCGAGCGCGATGCCGTGCACCGCGTCGTCGCCGCACACCGACCCGATGCGATCGTGCATGCCGCGGCATGGACCGCCGTCGATGCGTGCGAGGCCGATCCCGAGAAGGCGAACCGCGTGAACGGCAGGGCGACAGCCGACATCGTGGCGGCAGCGCGTGAGGTCGGCGCGAGCGTGCACGTCATCTCCACCGACTACGTCTTCGACGGCACGAAGGCGGGTCCGTACGTCGAGACCGACGCACCGAACCCGCAGTCGGCTTACGGACGATCGAAACTGCTCGCAGAATGCAGCACCGATCCGGGGCTCGATGCGGTCGTGCGCGTGTCGTGGTTGAGCGGGTTCCACGGTGCGAACATGGTGAAGACGATCCTGCGCCTCGCGGCGAACCCGGGTCCGCTGCGCTTCGTCTCCGATCAAATCGGACATCCGACGTTCGCCGACGATGCCGCGGCGATGATTGTGCGATTGGTCACCGAACGCCGCGTCGGAACGTGGCACGTGACGAACCAGCGCGCCGTGAGTTGGTACCGGTTCGCTTGTGAAGTGCTCGAGTCGGCCGGGGACGATCCGTCGCGCGTGCAACCGGTACTGACGAGCGACTTGACGCCGCCCCGACCGGCGAAACGCCCGAGCAACTCGGTGCTCGACAACGCGCGATTGCGCGCCGCGGGTATCGAATTACTCGACGATTTTCGCGACCCTCTCGATCGTCTCGTGGCGAGATTGCGGGCCGCGACTCAGTAGGGTGACGCCCATGACGCCGCTCGAGTTGCTCACCGAGTTGGAGCCCACCGCCGCGAAGTTGTACGAGCGTCACATGGGTGTCGCCAAGGAGTGGTTTCCGCACGAGTACGTGCCGTGGAGCCGCGGCCGCGATTTCGAGCCCGGTGCCGAATGGTCGCCCGACGATTCCGACTTCGGACCCGACGGCTGGAAGTTGCCCGACGCGGTGCGCGCATCGCTGTTCGTCAACCTGCTCACCGAGGACAACCTGCCGTACTACACGCGCGACATCCACACGGTCTTCGGTGGCGACAGTGCGTACGGCGAATGGGCCCGCAACTGGACGGCCGAAGAGGGGCGGCACTCGATCGTCATCCGTGACTATCTCGTCGTCACCCGCGCTCTCGATCCGGTTGCGCTCGAGCGGGCGCGTATGCACCAGGTGCGCGGCGGTGAAGTGCCGAGCCCGCACAACGTCTTCCAGGCTCTCGCTTACCTGAGCATGCAGGAGCTCGCGACGCGCATTGCGCACCGCAACACGGGCAAGCTCATCAACGATCCGGCCGGTCTCGAAGTAATGCCACCCGTGCGCATCGACGAGAACTTGCCCTACCTCTTCTACCGGGACCTCGCATCGGCGGCGCTCGAAGTGACGCCGTCGGACATGATGCTCGGCATCGAGAAGGCGGTCACCGGTTTCACGATGCCCGGTATCGGCATCCCGAACTTCGAGCAGCACGCCCGCGAGATCGCCAAGGTGGGGATCTATGACCTGCGCATCCACCACGAGCAGATCCTCGAACCGGTCGTCATGCGCCACTGGAAGATCGCCGACATCACGGGGCTCAACGCCCAAGCGGAGCAGGCTCGCGAGCGGGTGATCGCGCACATCGAAAAAGTGCAGCGCGTCGCCGCACGATTGGCGCGCAGCGCCGAACCGGCAAACGCCTAAGCCGAGTCGCTCACCCCGCCCGCAAGGATGCGGGAGAGTTGTGCATCGGCCGCCGGCCGCGAGCCGAGGTGTTCGATGACCCAGGCTGCGACGCGGGTGGCGAACCGAGCTGCCGCGATGGGCGAGCCGTGGCGCGCGACGTGCGCGAGGTACGCGCCGGCAAACGAATCGCCGGCACCCGTCGCATCAACGAGGTGGTTCGTCGCCGGAGGAATGAGCGTCTGTTCACCCTCGTGGTGCACGAGTGCACCGTCTGCGTCGAGTTTCAGGATGATCGTGGCATCGGGGAAAATCTCGGCGAGGCGCGCCGCGATGTCAGCCGGCTCGAGGAGCCCGGTGAGCACGCGACCCTCGTCGTAGTTCGGCAGGAACACCGCAATGCGAAGATCGCGGATCCACGACAAGAACGTGTCGACGCCCATCTCCTCGATGAGTTGAAACGAGGCGGGATCGAACGACAACTTGGCACCCGTATCGCGGGCGATGTCGGCGGCGAGTCGTGCGGCGGTACGGGGCGGGTCGGTGAAGAACGACCAGCCCGTGAGGTGGAGCGTGTCGTGACGCATGACAACGTGGCGGGGGAGTTCCTGCGGCAACAAGAAGAAGTCGGCGCCGCGCCCCGACACCATCGAACGCTCGCCGGTGTTGTCGACGAAGACGGCAACGCTGCCGGTGAGATGTGCGTCGGTGCGTACGAGGTGATGTGCGACACCTTCGCGCTCGAGATCCTCGTGTGCGAGATCGCCGAGACGGTCGCGACCGACCTTGCCGATGAACGTCGTGTCGAGTCCGCAACGTCGCGCCCATACGGCAACGTTCGCCGCGCTGCCACCGGGAGTGAGCATCACTTCGCCGAACGAGTCACCGCCCTTGAGCAGTTGATTGTTCGTGCGAATGAGCACGTCCCATGCAAAGTCGCCGACTACGCACAAACCCACGAAATCACGCTAACGGCGCGCGAAAATGCGACGGTAGACTGTTCACAGTCACGCAACGTTGCGTGTCGAACAAGGAAATCCCCCCAAATGTCCCGCATTCTCGTAATCGGAGCCGGTGGCGTCGGCTCGAGCATGGCGTCCATCGCCGAAACCCGTACCTTCTTCGAGTCGTTCGTCCTCGCCGACGTCAACGAACAACCGTGCATCGATGCGCTGAAGCAGCTCGACGACCCGTCACGGTTCTCCGCCGCCGTCGTCGATGCCCGCAAGAAGGACGACATCGTCGCCCTCGCGCGCTCGGTGAAGGCCGACGTCATCGTCAATGCCTGCGATCCGCGTCTCAACGACCCGATCTTCGAGGCGGCGTTCGAGTCGGGTTGCACGTACATCGACATGGCGATGAACCTCAGCATGCCGCACCCGACGAACCCGTACCACGAGGTCGGGGTGCCGCTCGGCGCGGCCCAGCTCGAAGCCGACGCGAAGTGGCGCGATCGCGACATGCTCGCCCTCGTCGGCATGGGTGTCGAGCCCGGTCTCAGCAACGTGTTCGCGCGGTACGCCGCCGACCATCTCTTCGACGAGATCGACGAGATCGGCGTGCGCGACGGATCGAACCTCTCCGTCGACGGTCTCGATTTCGCGCCGACGTTCTCGATCTGGACGACGATCGAGGAGTGTCTCAATCCGCCGATCGTGTGGGAAAAGACTCGCGGACTCTTCACGACCGACTGTTTCAGTGAGCCCGAGGTGTTCCACTTCCCGGCCGGCATCGGTGCGTCGGAGTGCGTCAACGTCGAGCACGAAGAGGTGCTGCTCATTCCGCGAGAGATTGCGTGCAATCGGGTGACGTTCAAGTACAGCCTCGGAGCCGAGTTCATCGACTGGTTGAAGACGTTCGCCTATCTCGGCCTCGACAGCACCGAAAGGGTGCGGGTCGGGGACGTATCGGTGGCGCCGCGCGACGTGCTCGCCGCCGTGCTGCCGAACCCGGCGAGAATCGGTCATCTCATGCGCGGGCGCACATGCGCCGGCACGTGGGTGAAGGGCACGTACGACGGGCGTCCGCGCGAGGTGTACCTGTACCACGTGGCCGACAACGAAACGACGATGCGCGACTTCGGCTCGCAGGCGGTGCTGTGGCAGACCGCGGTGTGTCCGGTCGTCGCCCTCGAGTTGCTGTCCACTGGCGCATGGAAGGGCAGTGGGGTGCGCGGTGCCGACGCGTTCGACGCGGTGCCGTTCCTCAACCTGCTCGGTGACTACAACACGCACCACGGCATGGTGGAAATGGGTCCCGGGTTGTGGCCGAGCCCGCGCTCGACGGGTCAACCCGGATGGGACCGCCCCGTGCGACGCCTTTCCGTTCCCGCAGTGGCGCGCTGACGCACCCTGTAATCAACTGCGCAATCAACTGCGTCATCAACTGTCGGGCAATCAGCGCCCGGAGAGAGCCGCCACCACGGGTGCGAACGAGTCGACGTCGTCGCCACCGACGATGACGTAGCTCACGCCGAAACGCTCGCGCCTCTCGAGCAGGCGATCGACGAGTTCGTCGGGCGAACCGATGAGCGCAAAAGGTGACTCGGCGACCATCCTCGGGTCGACGCCGAGCATCGTCGCAAGTCCGTCGCGGGCCGACTTCGCATCGTTCGTCACGTTGACGAGGAAGGCGCGCACGTTCAACTCGATTCCCGCGAAGCGGTCGCCTGCCGCGCGGCGAACGATTTCCACCTTGTCCTCGAACGCCTCGACCGACATGTCGTTGATGACGGCGGGGCCGACGGCCCCGGGGGCGAGCGACGGGTTGATGCCGACGATGTCGGCCTCGCGCGCCGCAATGCCGAGCATGCGCTTGCCGCCAGCACCGATGAGCACCGGTGGACACGGCTGCTGCACCGCACGGGGTGTGGGAGTGTGGTTGCGGATCGTGTAGTGCGCGCCCGCGAAGGAGAACGCCTCGCCGCGCATGCAGCTGCGCACGATCGCGAGACCCTCGACGAAACGGTCGATGCGTACGCCCGCTGTGTCGTACGTGATGCCGAGTTCGTCGTAGTCGGTGCGCATCCACCCGGCGCCGAGTCCGATGTCGATGCGGCCGCCCGACAGCACGTCCATCGTCGCGAGTTCCTTCGCGAGCACGACGGGATGCTTGTAGTCGTTGTCGAACACGAGCGCACACACGCGCAACGTCGAGGTGACCTCGAGGGCCGAGGTCATCGCCGGGATCGGGGCGAACTGATCGTTGAAGTGGTCGGGCATCGTCAGCGTCGCGTAGCCGAGCGCTTCGGCGCGACGTGCAAGTTCCTGCCACGTGACATTCGTCGGTGGCTTCGCCGCCTGAATTCCGAAGCGGAACGGACGATGCTGCGTGCTCATCGTTCGCACCGTACCACCACGTAGCATGACGAGGATTCCGATGGTGCGACGAGACCGACAGCGCACGCGCGGTGCGTCGACGAATGTCCCCCGTGCACAGTGGCTGACCGCCGGACTGCGCGGATGGGCCGTACGCATGACCCTTGCACTGCTGCTCGCCGCCCTCTTCGCCGCGGCGACGATCGTCGCCGTCGCACCGCTCGCGTGGCGCGCGGTCAACGCCCACGACCAAACGCCGATCGAACTGTTCGAGGTTGCCGGCTTCACCGGACTCGCCGAACGCAGCGTGGTCTACGACGTGAAGGGACGCCAGATCGGCGTCTTCCAGGCGGAAAACAGCCAACAAGTGGCCTTCGACGACATTCCCGGTCACGTCATCGCTGCACTCCTCGCCGTCGAGGACCGCAACTTCATGCAGCATCGCGGTGTCGACCTGCGCGCCGTCGCCCGCCAGGTCGTGTCGAACCTCGGATCGGGTTCGGCGGGCGGTGCTTCGACGATCACTCAACAGGTGGTGAAGAACGAGCTGTTGGCGACGCTGCCGCGCGACGGCCGCTACAAGCTGCTCCAGATGCGCTACGCGGTGCTCCTCGAACGCGAGGTGTCGAAGGAAGCCATCCTCGAGCGATGGTTCAACACCAACTTCTACGGGTACAACGCGTACGGCATTCAGGCCGCTGCCGAGGTGTACTTCGGCAAGTCCGTCGCCGATCTCACGGTGATGGAGGGTGCGTTCCTCGTCGGCCTCGTGCGTGCCCCGTCGGCGTACGACCCGATCCGCGAGAAGGCTCTGTCCCTGCGTCGCTACAAGACGGTGTTGAAGCGCATCGCGGCCGAGGGTCTCATCGACATGAGCGACGCCGAGATCGACGCCCTCAGCGTGTCGGCACTTCCGCAGAGCGTGAAGAGTCGACCCGACAGCCCGGTGACGCGCACGCACTTCACCGAAACGGTGAAGGAGTACCTGTTGTCGCGCCCGCTCCTCGGCGACACCTACCAGGAGCGATACAACCGACTCTTTCGCGGTGGTCTGAAGATCTACACGACGCTCGATCTCGACGCGCAAGCAGCGGCCGATGAAGCGGTGACGTTGATGCCGGAAAACTCGGTCGGTGCACAGCCCGCCCTGGTCTCGCTCGAGACGTCGACGGGTGCCATCCGGGCGATGGTCGGTGGACGACCGTTCCGTGCCGGTGAAAACGAAGTGAACCTTGCGATGCGTCGTCGCCAGACTGGCTCGAGCGTGAAGATCTTCATCCTCGCGGCGGCACTCGAGGCCGAAGCGGAGGCGAACGACCTCATCGACGGTGTGCTGCCGTGCACCCTGCCGAATCCCGAGAACCCCGACGAACCGTTCGTCGTGACGAACGGCGTGAGCGAGCCCGTCGGCACGTTGCGCCGCATGACGGCGTTGTCGATCAACTGTGCGTACGCGAAGTTGTCGCAAATAGTCGGTTTGCGCCGCACCGTCGACCGCATCTACGAGATGTCGCGATCGGAATGGCTCACTCCCGAGTTGCATGCGATCGAGCCCTTCGCCTCGCTCGCCACCGGTGCCAACGAGATGAGCCCGCTCGACATGGCATCGGGCGCGCAGAGCATCGCCAATCTCGGCGTGCACCACGAACCGTTTTTCCTGTTGCGCATCGAAGATCGCAACGGCGAGACGACCTACGAGCGCACCGACCGCCCCGGCGCCGAGGTGCTCACGATCTCGTCAGCGGCCAAAGCGGTGGACATCCTCAAGGGAACGCTCACCGGCGGAACCGCCCGTCGCACGCAGCTTGTCGACGACCGCCCGGCGGCGGGCAAGACGGGCACGCAGGCCCGCAACACCAACGCGTGGTTTGTCGGATTCACCCCCGACTACACGACGGTCGTGTGGGTGGGTGACCCGCGTGGCTACACGCCGATGGCGCAGGTGCCGGAGTTCCGCGACCAGATCGTGGGGCAGTGGGGTTTCTCGCGCAACACCGTGACGGGTGCGACGTACCCGGCGCACATCTGGAAGCAATACATGGATGCGGTGCATGCAGGACTGCCCGTGCGCGATTTCACCGACGATCCCGAGAGCGAGGAGTGGAAGACGTACCTCGCACCGAAGCGGGCACCGGCGCGGTTGTATCTTCCGGGTGTGGAGTGCATCGCGCAAATCGTGTCGGGCACGATTCCGACAACGACGGTTCCCGGCACGCCGCGCACGACGACCACGACCATCGTTGGCGGTGGCGTCACCGGTGACGTTGCGGCTGAGACGACGCCGAGCGTTCCCGACACCGCAGTCGTCAGCGTTCTGCCGACGAGTACGACGATCAGCCCGTTCGAGAACAACAAGTTCTCGCCGATGCCGTCCGTGCCGATCGCTGATCATTACGTATACGACTGTGCAGCCGGGCTGCCGGGATGGGCACGCACGTCGTGAGCCTGCGACCGCTGCTCGCCGTACAGGCCCTCGATACGAAGCTCACGCAGCTGCGCCACCGACTCGGCACTCTGCCGGAGAAAGCCGTGTTGCACGCGAGTACCGCTTCGCTCGCCGCCGTCGATGCGCAACTCGGTGAATGCATTGCACGGATGCACGCCATCGAGACGCGAATCAGCGAACTCGAGTCGGCGGGCAGGGATCTCGACGCAAAAAAGACGCGCTTCGAGGCCCAGTTGAAGACGGTCATTGCTCCCCGTGAAGCCGAAGCACTGCAACACGAGATCGCAGTCGTCGTCGCCAAGCACGCAGGGCTCGACGATGAGGAACTCGAGTTGCTCGAGGAGTCCGAGCAGCTCGCCGCGCGACGGTCTGAACTGGAGAATCTGCGTGCCGAACGTGCCACCGTCGTCGCCGGCGACAGTGCCGCCGCCGACGCGGCCACGGCCGAGGTGATGCGCGCGATCGAAGTGACGACAGCTGAGCGCGCCGGCGTGGTCGCGGCGATCGACCTTGCACTCATCGCAAAGTACGACGCCGCCCGTCCGCGTTCGGCGACGGTGACGATCGCCGAAGTGGCGAAGAACTCGTGCACGGGCTGCCACACCGCGCTGTCCCCGAAGGAGATCGGCGAGCTCAAGGCACTCACCGCCGGCGAGGATCCGCGTTGTCCGTACTGCGGCTGCCTGCTCGTCGTCTGACCGCGCGACCATGTTTTTCTGGTTCATCGCCACCGCGATCCTCACCATTGCGTGGGTGTTTCGCGATCCGCGCTTCGACTACCGACTGCTCGCCGTCGGTGCCGTACTGCCCGACGTCGTCGACTGGCCGACCGGCTGGCGATTGATGCACTCGGTCGTCACGAGCATCGCGGTGCTCGCCGTTGTCATGCTCGTGACGCTCGGACGCAAACCGATTCGCAAAGTTCTGCTCGGTCTGCCGATCGGCATGTTTCTTCACCTCGTGTTCGACGGTGCGTTCACCGCGACGGAGTCGTTCTGGTGGCCGATCGGCGGGTGGGCGTTCGTCGACGATCCGCTGCCCGTCGTCGGTCGCGGTTGGTGGAACCTGCCCCTCGAGATTGTCGGGGCATTCGCGCTGTGGCGCTGGTGGGTTGCACGTGCTGCAATGCGCGGCGGGGATGTGGGACGGTGAGTCGGTCTGTAAGCGGGATTCTGTCTTGCGGAGCCCTTGAACTCCGCATGGGTGACCATCCCTCTATGCGACCTACCCGGAGGTTGCCCGAAGGCGAGC